>JANNDE010000521.1:0-13650 GCA_031387395.1 Hymenobacter sp. | reverse complement strand
ATTTACCACCCTATTGTCCCCCCAACAAAAAATCAATTAACCCCCCCATGCAATTTCGCGCCGCGGCGCGCTGCATGACGGTATAATCACCGCATGCCTCCCTTTCTCACCCTTTCAAATCCTCCTCCCGCCATGGCCCTTACCCTCGTTGTTTTCGCCGGGTTTTATCCCACGCCCCGCCACACGGTGCACTACGCCAACACCCTGGCCCAGGCCCTGCACGGCCAGCTGGTGCTGCTGCACGTCAACCGGGCTTCCCTGTTCGACCCCTACGCGCTGATGGCCGAAAGCTACCACCAGGACGAGCTGAACCGCCAGACCGACACCGCCGCCGCCCTCTACCGGCTGGCCGAGGAGCTGCACACCCAGCCCACCGTGGAAGTGGCCACCGACCTGCTGCCCGAAGTGGCCCGCGACCTGGCCACCCGTCACCACCCGGCTCTGTTCGTGCTCAGCCAACCCGACCCTGGGCGGGCCGACCTCAGCGTGCCGCAAGCCTGCGCCGAGCTGCTGCGGGCCGGCCACTTCCCGCTGCTGCTGGTGCCGCCCACCGGCCCGGCCGACCAGCCGCCGCGCCGCATTCTCATCGCCGCCGATGCCAAGCCTTTCGTGCTGGCGGCCAATGCCCAGCCGCTGCGCCAGCTGCTGGCGTTGCCCGGCGCGACGCTCACCGTGGCCCACGTTTCGAGTGGGGTCGAGGATGATGCCGGGTGCAGCGCCGCCCTGCGCGCGGTGCAGCTCAGCGGCCTGGTGCAGGGCCTGCCCACGCCCGAGCTGCGCGGCTACGAGCACGACAACTACGCCGAAGGCCTGCTGGCGGCCGTGCAGGACACGCAAGCCGATTTGGTAGTGGTGCTGGCCCGCGAGCGCAGCTACCTCGGCGAATTATTCCACACCAGCGTGACGGCCCAACTGCTGCGCCACTGCCCCGTGCCGGTGCTGGTGCTGCCGGTAGCGGTGCCGATAGCTGCCCCCGATGCCGGCCACCTCGCCGCCGCCGCCCAGGTCACCAATTCGGTGCTTTCCGGCCTGATGCCCGCTAATTGACGCCCCTGGCCGAAGACCGGTAGCTCCTCTTTTCCATTTTCCACCACGGGCCCGACCAGGCCCTAAACCCACCCTTGCCATGATAACGCCCACCATTCTTTTCTCGGTATTTCTGCTGGCTACGCTGGCTGTGTTCAGTGCCTACAAGCACGCCACCACTTCGCACCCGGTGCCGTTGCGGTAGCGCTGCCAAAGCATTACCGCTGTCGGATTTCCACTTGCTACCCTGCTAATAATTACCCGTTTTTCATGAGTCAGAAGCCAGTGCCTGAAGCCGCAGATATTGAAGTTCAGAACCCTCAAGGCCACGTACTGGCTCTCAACGGCGGCTCGTCGAGCATCAAGTTCGCGGTGTACGGCCTGGGTGAAACGTCCGGGCGGGGCCTGCACGGCCACCTCAACCGCATCGGGCGGCCGGGCACCACGCTCACGGTGGCGGGCGACGGCCAGCCGGCCACCACCGTTCCGGTGGCGGCGGCCGACCAGCGCGCCGCCGTGGCTTTCCTGCTCGATTGGCTGGAGGAGCATGCTGGTTTCGGAAACATCCGGGCCGTGGGGCACCGGGTGGTGCACGGCATGGCCCACCACGCGCCCGAGCGCATTACCCCGGCGCTGGTGGCCGAGCTGCGCCAGTTCCGGGCCTTCGACCCCGACCACCTGCCCGGCGAGCTGGCCCTCATCGAAGCCCTGCAGCAGCGCCACCCACAGCTGCCGCAGTTCGCCTGTTTCGATACGGCTTTTCACCACGCCCTGCCGCGGGTGGCGCAGCAGCTGCCCCTGCCGCGCCGCTTCGAGGCGCAGGGGCTGCGGCGCTACGGCTTCCACGGTCTTTCGTACGCCTATCTGCTGGAGGAGCTGGAGCGGCTGGCGGGCCGCGAGGCCGCGCGGGGCCGCGTGCTACTGGCGCACCTGGGCAGCGGCGCGAGCCTGGCCGCCGTGCTCCACGGCCGCAGCCTCGACACCACCATGGGCTTCTCGCCGGCCGGCGGCCTGCTAATGGGCACCCGCCCCGGCGACCTCGACCCCGGCATCATCAACTACCTGCTGCACACCGAAAAGCTCACCGCCCCGCAGCTCAACCACCTCCTGAACCACAAAGCCGGCCTGCTCGGCGTGTCCGAAACCAGCTCCGACATGCAGGACCTGCTGGCCGCCCAGGCCACCGACGAGCGCGCCGCCGAGGCCGTGGCCCTGTTCTGCTACCAGGCCCGCAAGGGCGTGGGCGCGTTCGCGGCCGTGCTGGGCGGGCTCGATACGCTGGTGTTCTCGGGTGGCATCGGCGAGCACGCGGCCGAAGTGCGCGCCCGCATCTGCGCTGGCCTGGAATTTCTGGGCGTCGAGCTGGATGTGGCCCGCAACCGGGCCCACGCGGCCGTGATTTCAAGCGCGAACAGCCGCGTGACGGTGCGCGTGATTCCGACCGACGAGGAGCGCATGATTGCGCGCACGGTGGGGCGGCTGATGGCACCTCACGAGACCCCTTTGGGGCCAGCCCCTCTCCCGCGGAGAGGGGAGCCTGACGATGTAGGGGCGGGGTAGTACCCGGCAGGGCTTGCCCCTACATCGTTCGGATATGAGCAATTAATCCCAAAGCCTTTTTACCACCTATCACTTCGTCAGGCTCCCCTCTCCACGGGAGAGGGGCCGGGGGTGAGGTGCCCCCGCCAGAACAACCAACCCCCAACCATGCAAACCGAAGCCCTCAGCAAAGCCCCCGTCGCCGCGCCCCTCTCCCCGAAGCTGCTGCACCGCCTCGACGCCTACTGGCGGGCGGCTAACTACCTCTCAGTGGGCCAGATTTACCTGCTCGACAACCCCCTGCTGCGCGAACCGCTCACGCTGGCGCACATCAAGAAGATGCTGCTGGGGCACTGGGGCACCACGCCGGGCCAGAACTTCATCTACACCCACCTCAACCGGGTTATCAAGGCCCACGATTTGGACATGGTGTACCTCTCCGGGCCCGGCCACGGCGGGCCGGCAGTGGTAGCCGGCACCTACCTGGAAGGCACGTACAGCGAGGTGTATCCGAATATCAGTCGGGATGAGGCGGGCTTGAAGCGGCTGTTCACGCAGTTTTCGTTTCCGGGCGGCATATCGAGCCACGCGGGGCCCCAAACGCCGGGCTCGCTGCACGAGGGCGGCGAGCTGGGCTACTCGCTGAGCCACGCCTTCGGGGCGGTGTTTGATAACCCCGACCTCATCGCGGCCTGCGTGATTGGCGATGGCGAGGCCGAAACCGGCCCGCTGGCCACCGCCTGGCACTCCAACAAGTTCCTGAACCCCGCTCGTGACGGCGCGGTGCTGCCCATCCTGCACCTCAACGGCTACAAGATTTCTAACCCCACCGTCCTGGCCCGCATCAGCCACGAGGAGCTCGACCAGTTGCTGCGCGGCTACGGCTGGACGCCCTACTTCGTGGAAGGCCACGAGCCCGAGCTGATGCACCAGGCCATGGCCGACGCCCTCGACCACATCGTGGCCGACATCCACGAAATCCAGCACAACGCCCGCGCAACCGGCGACCTCACCCGCCCCCGCTGGCCCATGCTGGTGCTGCGCTCGCCCAAAGGCTGGACCGGCCCCGCCACCGTGGACGGCCGGGCCAACGAGGGCACCTTCCGGGCGCACCAGGTGCCGCTGGCCGTGTCGGCCAGCACCCCGCCCGAGCACCTGGCGCAGCTGGAAAGCTGGCTGCGGAGCTATAAGCCGGAAGAATTATTCGACGCCGAAGGCCGCCTGCGACCCGAGCTGACCGAGCTGGCCCCCACCGGCACCCGCCGCATGGGGGCCAACCCCAACGCCAACGGCGGCCAGCTGCTGCGCGATTTGCGCCTGCCCGATTTCTGCGACTACGCCGTGGCCGTGCCCGCGCCGGGCGCGGTGCTGGCCAGCGACACGGCCGTAACCGGCCAGTTTCTGCGCGACGTGCTACGGCTGAACGCAGAGCCGCGCAACTTCCGCGTTTTTGGGCCCGATGAAACGCTTTCCAACCGTCTCGAAGCCGTGTTTGAAGCCACCGCCCGGCAGTGGAACGCGGCCGTGGAAGCCACCGACGAATTTCTGGCCCCCGACGGCGGCGTGCTCGAAATGCTGAGCGAGCACCAGTGCCAGGGCTGGCTGGAAGGCTACCTGCTCACGGGCCGGCATGGGCTGTTCAACAGCTACGAGGCCTTCGTGCACATCGTCGATTCGATGTTCAACCAGCACGCCAAGTGGCTGAAGCTGACGCTGGAAATACCGTGGCGGCGCAAGCTGGCCTCGCTCAACTACCTGCTGACCTCCACGGTGTGGCGGCAGGACCACAACGGCTTCACGCACCAGGACCCCGGCTTTATCGACCACGTTATCAACAAGAAGGCCAGCATCGTGCGCGTGTACCTGCCGCCCGATGCCAACTGCCTGCTCTCGGTAATGGACCACTGCCTGCGCTCGCGCCACTACGTGAACGTGATTGTGGCCGGCAAACACCCCGGCCCGCAGTGGCTGGATATGGACGCCGCCCAGAAGCACTGCACCGAGGGCATCGGCCTCTGGCCCTGGGCCAGCACCGACGCCGGCCAGGAGCCCGACGCCGTGCTCGCCTGCTGCGGCGACGTGCCCACCCTCGAAGCGCTGGCCGCCGCCAGCATCCTGCGCGAGCACCTACCGGAGCTAAAAATACGGGTCGTGAACGTGGTCGATTTGCTCAAGCTCCAGCGCGGCACCGAGCACCCCCACGGCCTGAGCGACGCCGACTACGACGCCCTCTTCACCCGCGACAAACCGGTGGTGTTTGCCTTTCATGGCTACCCCTGGCTGGTGCACCGCCTCACCTACAACCGCGCCAACAACCAACAGCTGCACGTGCACGGCTACCGCGAGGAAGGCACCGTCACCACGGCTTTCGACATGGCCGTGCTCAACCATCTCGACCGCTTCCACCTCGTGCTCGACGTGCTGGCCCGCGTGCCCAGCCTGGGCAACAAGGGCGCTTACCTGCAGCAGCTCATCAAGGATAAGCTGGTGGAGCACAAGCTCCACATCACCCACCACGGCGAGGACATGCCCGAAATCCGGGAGTGGCAGTGGAAGGCGTAGCGCTATATGAAAAGGGAGAACATGAAAATAAGCACGGCGTGCTTCGGCTGCGCGTACGCCAGATGAAACACGTCGTCTCTATTGGTCAATAGCTTATGCAGCCCGCCCCGGCTCCCGCCCGCGCATCGCCCCGGACGCCCGTCAGGCGGGCGCGTGATGATTGCCGGAAACCAGGGGGTCCGGGTGGCCGGCGGCGGGAGTAGTGCGGGCCACGAATTCTAATAGCTGGCGCAGCAGCGCGGGGCTGACAGCCGGGCGGGGGCCCTCGACCAGCGTCGGGGTGCGGGCAGCTTCCTCCAGCAGGGCATGCAGGTCGGCGGGCTGGGCGATGCGGAAACCCATGTTCCAGTCGGCAAAACTGCGCTGCGAGCAGGGCCCTTCGGCAATTACCTCGCAGTGCTGATGGCGACGGTCGCGGCTAATGTGCCGGTAGTAGAGGCCGCGCACCTCGGCTTCCTCCCCTTCGAGCAGCTGCAAAAAACGGTCGTCGGGCGTGTGCAGGAGCAGGCCTGAGAGGTAGTGGCCCCAGTTGAACACCCGCGACTGATGCAGCAGGGCCGCGAGCGCCGGCGTATCGAAGGGTGCGGTAGCCTGGCTCTGGTAAATCAATTGATAAAGAGCCATGGCAACAGCGCGAGGGTATGGTTGAGCTTTTACACGCTTACCATGCGGAAGCGAGTGGTTGAAACAGTATAAGCCGGCCGGAGCCGGGCCGGGGCGTAGCGGCGGCCCCGCCGCTACGTATGCACCGTTGCCGGGGGTGCATCCAGCTTGCTGAGCAGCAGGGCAGCGGTGGTTTCGCCCTCGGGCAGGCCTTGCTGGCGCCACAGCTCTGCGCCTTGGCGCATGAGCACGAAGGCAGGCAAATTTACAGCATCAAAGCTACGCACTACGCTGGGATGACTGGTCTCATCCACGGTGAGCACCCGGATGGCCGGGCCCAACTCTACCTGCAGCGCGGCCAACGCGGCCAGCGTGCCGGCCCGTACCTGCGGGGCCGTGCCCACGGCGGGCAGCAGCACCAGCAGCACGGCCGCTTCGGCAGGCGTCGGCGGAACAGGACGGGGCGAGGTATTCATTCGAAATAGCACACGGGGTAGCAGGCCGTAAATGTAGCAGCTCATGCTAAAAGGCGGGTATGACGCACGTCAAGCCCAGACCTGACGATTGTCAGGTGCCCGACATTTCCTGCCGACCTTGCGGCGACGCTACTGCCCGGCGGCGCTGTTCTCTCCTGTTACCCATGCTCACCAGCTCTTACCCCGGCGTGCTTACCGACCTGCTCTACACGCAGGCCAAGGAGTTTATAGGAATTTTCGACCCCGCCCTGGGCTGGTTTACGCAGGTGAACGCGGCCGGCGTGCGCCTGCTGGGCTACGAGTCCGAGCCGGCCTTTCTGGCCGATGCCGCGCACCCGCTGCGCCTCGCCCCCTGGACGGCCGCGCACTGGGACGCGCTGGGCGAGCAGGCCCGGCAAGAAGGCCGCCAGACGGTGCAGGCCCTGATTCCGCGCCACGGCGGCGCGGCATTTCCGGGCTACCTGGAGGTGGCGTATTTTCAGGTGGAAGGGCGGCCGTATTTCCTGGTGCACCTCGCCGAGCAAAACCCGCTGCAGCAGGCCGAGCGCGCGCTGGACCACAGCCGGCGGCGCTTCGAGGCCGTGTTTGCCAATGCCACCATCGGCATCATCGTGTGCGACCAAGCCGGGCAAATGGTGTCGGCGAACCCGGTGGCGGGCGAGCAGTTCGGGTATGCGCCGGCCGAGCTGCTGGGCCAGGGCATCGAAATGCTGGTGCCCAACGCCGTGGGCCGCCACCACGAGCAGCTGCGCGCATCCTTCAACGCCGGGCCGCAGTTCCGGCGCATGGGCGCGCACCGCGGCGACCTGATGGGCCAGCGCCAGGACGGCACCGTGTTTCCGGTCGAAGTCAGCCTCAGCTATTTCCACCTCGATGAAGAGCTCTACGTGGTGTCTTACATCCTCGACATCACCTTCAAGCGCAACGCCGAGCGCGAGCTGACGGCCCAGCACCAACGCGTGGCCCGCCTCAACGCCGAGCTGGAGCAGAAGGTGGCCGACCGCACCCACGCCCTGATGACCACCCTGGAGCAGCTGGAGCAGCGCGGCCGCGAGCTGGCCCTGGCCCTGGCTGCCGAGCAGGAGCTGGGCGAGCTGAAATCGCGCTTCGTGAGCATGGCCTCGCACGAGTTTCGCACGCCGCTCACGGCCGTGCTCAGCTCGGCCGAGCTGATTGGGCAGTACGCCCAGGGGCCGCCGCGCGAGAAGCAGCTGAAGCACGTGCAGCGCATCCAGTCGTCGGTGAAGCATCTGAACGACATTCTGGAGGAGTTTCTGTCGGTGGGGCGCATCGAGGAAGGTCGCATCGAGGCCCGCCCCGTCCGGCTCGACCTGACGGCGCTATTGGCCGAAACCGTGGCCGACGTGCAGCCCCTGCGCAAAGCCGGCCAGCGCATCGAGTCCGATGTACAGTGCCCCACCTCCATCTACCTCGACCCTTCGCTGCTGCGCAAAATCCTGGTCAACCTGCTCTCCAACGCCCTCAAGTACTCGGGCGAAAACGCGGTAGTGCGGGTGCGGGCCACCTGCACCGGCCAGCTGCTCACGCTGTGCGTGGAAGACCACGGCGTGGGCATTTCAAAGGCAGACCAGGAGCACCTGTTCGAGCGGTTTTTCCGGGCCCGCAACGTGAGCACGGTGCCCGGCACGGGGCTGGGTCTCTACATCATCGCCAAATACCTGGAGCTGATGCGCGGCACCGTGGCCCTGCGCAGCAAGCTGGGCGTGGGCACCACCGTCACTATCACCATTCCCTATGAAAACGATTCTGCTGATTGAAGACGACCAGGCCATTCGCGAAAACACGGCCGAGCTACTGGAGCTGGCCGGCTTTGCCGTGCTCACGGCCGACAACGGCCAGCGCGGCGTGGAGCAGGCCCTGGCCACGAAGCCCGATTTGGTGGTGTGCGACATTATGATGCCGGTGCTGGATGGCTACGGCGTGCTGCAGATTTTTAATCAGAACGCCCGGCTGGCGGGGGTGCCTTTCATCTTCCTCACCGCCAAAACCGAGCGCACCGACCTGCGCTACGGCATGGCCCTGGGGGCCGACGACTACCTCACCAAGCCCTTCGACCGGGCCGAGCTGCTGAGCGCCATCACCGGCCGCCTCAACCGCTTCGCGCACCTGCGCCCCGGGTACGACGCCACGGCCGAGGGCCTGGGCTCGTTTCTGGACGATGCCCGCGCCACGGGCAAGCTCGAAAGCCTGTCGGCAGACCGCAAAGCCCACGCCCTGCGCCGCAAGCAGGACGTGTACCTCGAAGGCGACGAGCCCACGCGGGCGTATTTCGTGCAGAGCGGCCGGGTGAAAACCGTGAAAACCACCGCTGGCGGCAAGGAGCTGATAACCGGCCTCTACGGCCCCGGCGAGTTTTTCGGCTACCTGCCGCTGCTGGAGCACACGGCCCACCGCGACTCGGCCGTGGTGGTCGACGATGCCGAGCTGGTGTACATTCCGAAGGACGATTTCACCCAGCTGCTGCTACGCAACGCCGAGGTGAGCCAGCAGTTTATCCGGCTGCTGGCGGGCCGCGTGCGCGAGCGCGAAGACCTGCTGCTGGGCATGGCCTACAGCTCCATTCGCCGGCGCGTGGCCGATGTGCTGCTGCACCTGCACGCCGCCGCCGAGGCCGCCGGCCAGCCCAGCATTCAGCTCACCCGCGAAGACGTGGCCGCCATGGTGGGCACCGCGCCCGAGTCGCTCATCCGCACCCTGAGCGAGTTTCGGGCCGATGGGCTACTCGAGCTCACGCCCAAAACCATCCGGGTACTGGAGGCGGACAAGCTGCGCCGGGCGCGGTGGTAGCGCGTCACCTCCCCCCTGCCGCACCTCCCGGCCATTGGAATTGTAGAGCACGGTGCAGGGCGGGCCGCTATCCAATAGCTGTACCTCGTAGGTGAGATTCCGCATTCTGGCCACCGCTTGCAGCGGCAGCCCGGGGTGCTGGGTGGCCAGCGCGTGGCGCACGGGCGCGGGCTGGGCCACCATCAGGAGGCAAGCTTCATGGGCGGGGGCTGGGCAGGGGGCGGCCGAGCGGGTGGAATGCGGCCGCCCGGCCCGCCGGCTGTGGTAGCCGTCGCGGCTTGCTGCGCCACCGCCCAATGAGTTTCTGGGCCTCCACCACGCCAAAAACCACCCCCGACACCGCCAGGGTAATGGCCAGCTCGCGCAGCGTGAGGGGCTGCGTATTGAGCAGCCGGTTGCCCAGCGGCAGGTAGATGGCCAGCAGCTGCAGCAGCACCGTGCCCGCCACCGCGCCCAGCATGGGCTTGTTGGAGAGCAGACCAATACTGAACAGCGACGCGCGGCGCGAGCGCACGGCCAGCGCCAGGCCCAGCTGGCTGAAACACAGCACGCTGAACGTCATCGTCTGCCAGTGCGCGTCGCCGTCGCGGATGGCCCAGGCCTGGATGCCGATGGTGAGGCCGGCAATCAGCCCCCCAACGCCGACGACGAACCAGCCCAGGCCATCGGCGAAGATGGTCTGGCGCGGGTTGGTGGGTGGGCGGTGCATGGCGTCTTTTTCGGCGGGCTCGTAGGCCATGGCCAGGCCGGGCAGGCCGTCGCTCACCAGGTTTATCCAGAGAATGTGGATGGCCAGCAGCGGCACCGGCAGACCCAGCAGCGGCGCGAAGAAAATGGCCCCGATTTCGCCCGCGTTGCCGGCCAGCAGGTAGCGAATAAACTTGAGAATGTTGTCGAAGATGCGCCGGCCTTCTTTCACGGCCCCCACGATGGTGGCAAAGTTGTCGTCGAGCAGCACCAGGCCGGCGGCCTGCTTGGCCACCTCGGTGCCGTTGTGGCCCATGGCCACGCCAATGTCGGCGTGTTGCAGGGCGGGCGCGTCGTTCACGCCGTCGCCGGTCATGGCCACGAACTGGTGCCGGGCCTGCAGAGCGCCAATGATGCGCAGCTTCTGGGCGGGGTCCATGCGGGCGTACACCCGCACCCGCTCCACAATGGCGGCAAAGGCCGGCTCGTCGAGGGCGGCCAACTCGGGGCCGGTCAGCACCAAGTCGGTGGGCGCGGCCATGATGCCCAGCTGCCCGGCAATGGCGCGGGCCGTGAGGTGGTGGTCGCCGGTAATCATCACTGGGATAATGCCGGCAGCCCGGCACTCGGCCACGGCCTGCCGGGCCTCGGGGCGGGGCGGGTCCATCATCCCCGCGAAGCCGATGAACTGCAGGTCCGTTTCGATGGTGGCCGGCGTCAGGGCGGTGGGCAGGGCCGGCAGCAGCCGGGCGGCGTAGCCCAGCACCCGGTAGCCCTGCCCGGCCAGGGCATCAACGCGCTGCATCAGGGCGGGCACGCCGGCCTGCTCGCCGGCCACCAGCTGCGGAAACAGTACCCCCACGGCTCCTTTCGTGAGCACGAGCACGCCCTGCGGAGTCTGGTGCAGGGTACTCATGCACTTGCGGGCCGCGTCGAAGGGCAGCTCGGCCACGCGCGGGAAGCGGCTTTCCAGCGCCGGGCGGGCGTAGTCCTGGCCGGCGGCGAAGCGGGCCAGCGCCACCTCGGTCGAGTCGCCCAGCCAGTGGCCGGCGGGGCCCTCGGCCACGTCGTTGTTCAGGGCCATAGCCGTGAGCAGGGCGGTGGGCGCGGGCAGGCCGGGCAGGGCAAAACCGGGCACGGCATAGGTTTCCTGCACCGTCATCTGGTTGAGGGTGAGGGTACCCGTTTTGTCGGTGCAGATGTAGGTGACCGAGCCCAGCGTTTCGACGGCTGGCAGCTTGCGGATGAGGGCGTGGCTTTTGGCCAGCCGGCCCGCGCCCAGGGCCAGCGACACCGTTACCAGCGCTGGCAGGGCCTCGGGCAGGGCCGCGATGGCCAGTGAGATGGACACCAGTAGCAGGTTTTCCCAAGGCTCGCCCCGCAGCCAGCCCACCCCGAAAAACAGCCCCCCCACCACCAGTGCCGCCCCCGCCAGCCGCTTGCCCAGCACCGCCAGGCGCTGTTGCAGTGGGGTCAGGGCGTGGTCGCCCTGAATGAGCAGGGCAATTTTCCCCAGCTCGGTGTGCCGGCCGGTGGCCACCACGTAGGCCGTGGCCCGGCCGTTGGTAATGGCCGTGCCCTTATAGCCCAAATTAACGCGGTCGGCCAGCGGGCGGAGCCCGGCGGGCAGCGCGTCGGTGGTTTTCTGCACGTTGGCCGACTCGCCGGTCAGCGACGACTCGTCCACCTGCAAGGCGTGCGTTTCGAGAAAGCGGACGTCGGCGGGCAGCACGTCGCCGGCTTCGAGCACGGCCAAATCGCCTAGCACCAGCTCGGCAGTGAGCACGGTGAGCAGCTGGCCGCCGCGCCGGATACGGGCGTGGCTGGCGGCCAGCTGGCGCAGGGCGGCCAGCGCCTGGCTGGCCCGGTACTCCTGCACGAAACCGATAAGGCCATTGAGCACCACGATGGCCAGAATCACGCCCGCCGACTTCCACTCCCCAATCAGCCCCGACACCCCGGCAGCGGCCAGCAGCACCAGAACCATGCCGTCGGCCACCTGGTGCAACAGTAGCTGCCCCACGGTTTCGTGCCGGACATCGGCCAGCTGGTTAGGGCCGTGCCTGGCTAACCGCTGCTGGGCCGTGGCCGCGTCGAGGCCATCGGGCGTAGTATGCAGGGCTTGGGCAGTTTCTTCAGCAGACAGCAGGTGGTAATCCATGATAGCAGGAGTATTACAGCGGCTTCCCAGTTGCCGTACACTTTTGAAGGGAGTTAAAAATTGAGAGTCGAAAATTAAAAATCAGACAAACAGACTTTTAACGCTGTACATTAATAGGGGAACTGCTCTAGCGGATTACACGGCCCAACAGGCGGCCCAAAGTGGTTATCACCAGCACCACCAACGCGCTGATGTTCTGCCGGCTACCAACCTTCTCTCACGCTCCCTGCGCCGGCAGCACCAGCACGGGCACGGCGCTATGCAGCAGCACCTGCGCCGTCACGCTGTGATGAAACAGCTCGCCCCAGAAGCTGCGCGGCCGGGCAATGAGCACGACCAAATCGAATTCGGCCGGCTGGGCTGCTTTCAGAATGGCCTCGGCCGGGTGCGGGGCGCTGCGGCTGCGCGTATGCACGGGCAGCGCCAAATCGGCGAGCAGGCCGGTACGCTGCACCGAGGCCAGCGCGGCGGCCGTAGTGGCCGCCGGGCCGGGGTGCTCCTCAATGTGCAGCACGGTCAGCTCCGCTTCGAGGGTATCGAGCAGGTGGCGCATTGCGCCCGCGTACGCTCCCAGCGTGAAGGGCTCACCATCGACGGCCAGCAGCACGCGGCGCGGTACCGGCGCGTGCTGCACGGTGGGCGGCACCACCAGCATCGGGCTGGGGGCGGTGCGCAGCAACTCCAGCGCGGTGGTCGTCACCAGCTCGTCGGGCAGGTCGTCGGTGTTGGGGCGGCCCAGCACCAGCAGCAGAGGCTGGTGGCGGTGCACGGCGGCGGCCACGGCTTCGGCCACCCGGCCATGGCCGATTTCGGCGCTGGCCGGCACGGTTAAATTACGCTTCAGGCTGGCAAAGGCCAGGGTTTCGGCATCGGTATCCAGGGTCGCCAGCTGGCCGGTCAGCAGCTCCGGGTCGCGCACCGAATCGCGGTGCACGTGCAGCAGCACCAGGCGGGCACCAAGGGGGCCGGCCAGGGTGGCGGCATAAGCCAGCGCGCGGTTGGCGGGCTGGAAAAAATCAGTGAGAACGAGCAGTGAAGGAGCCATGGGCGGGGAGCGATAAACCGGCGTGAATGCCGCTGCAAAGGACCTGCTGCCTTCCGGGCCACCCCATGCGACATGTCAGCCCCCGGGCTGATAAAAATCATGCTCCGGCTCCCGAAGGCTGCTCCTCCCCTGCGGCGAAGCGCGGCCCACGGCACTGTACCGCAACAAAAAGCCCGCCGGAGGGAGTCCGGCGGGCTAGCTGCTAACGAAACAATGTAGAGAGCGAGGCTCTATCATGGCCTTACAACCAAATTGGTGAAGCCGACTAAAAACCCCTCCTGAATTGCGTTAAATGAGCATTTGTTGCGTTTGATTGTCTGAAATTGGGTTGTTCAAGTCGGGTTCAAAGCCTGTTTACATCCCGCCATTCATCCCGCAAAGAGAGAAAATCCGTAGGTTTGTTCTGGCGACTAAACCCAAACCCTATGGCAAACGCATCATTCCATCTCACACGCTCGGATTCAGATAAGCCCACGGCTATCTACATTTCGTTTTATGCCAGCGGCAAGCAAACGAAAATCTACACAGGCGAAACCATTCACCCGGAACAATGGGACAAAACCGAACAAAAGGCGAAAACCCGCAACCGGCCCGAAAACGACACGCTAAACAAAAACCTGGCTCGGATGAGTAAACAGGTTTTGGAGTTCTATAGCAAAAGCGTAGCGAATGGCATAACGCCAACCACGGCTCAACTACGGGCCGCCGTGGAACCGGCCAACGCAACCGAAACGGCCGCGCCC
>JANNDE010000497.1:0-2989 GCA_031387395.1 Hymenobacter sp. | reverse complement strand
TGTAAGATTACCAGAGCCAGAGCGTAGCACGCCAAACCGACAAGTGCCTGGAGGCGCGTTGCACGGGCGGCTAACGCGTTAAAACCTGCCTTCTCAGCTTCGTAGGAGACGGGCAGCACAAGGGCTTCGCCCGCACCGAATAGGCAACCGCTTGGCGAGCTATTCAAACCTTTCGAATAATTTTGTCGTTGCTTCGTATCAATGTTCCGACTCAAGACCTATTCCCGACGCACGATGGCGGCCTCCTTACTGGTGGTCTTCCTCAATGTGTTCTTTGGGCAGGTCGTCTGCGCGCTGGCCATGCCGTCCGCGCCGGCCGTAGCACATCAGCATAAGCACCCGGCCGGTACGCCGGCGCACAAGCACGAGCATAAGGCACCGCATTCCCACGGCAAGGAGCACGGCGCAACCGCCAAGCACCAGCACCACGAGAGCGAAATGCCGGGTCCGCACAAGCATAGCTCCAAAGGGGCCTGTTGCCAGGACGATGCCGCCGCCGTGTGGGCCGCGCTGGCCCATCCGCCGAAAGCCGGCATCGAGAAAATGGCCTTTATGCCGGTGGCCTTGCCCCCGGCGCCGCTGGGCCTGGTGGCCCGTTTTCAACAATGGGACCGTACGCGGCCCGTGCTGCTGGTGGCTCGCCGGCAGCTGAAACCTAAAATACCCGACATCCGCATTTTCATCCAGTCGCTGACTGTCTGATTAATCCGACGCGCTAAGGCTCGCGCCGGCACAGCTATGCTGTGTCCGGGGCGGGCCTTTTCGTTTGCCCGTCGCGCCGCTTAAGCCGGCTTTCCCTCCCCTCCATCTTCCGGGTTTTCCCTTTTCAGCAATGAAAGATTGTTGCGAACCGGCCGCCGGCCCGCCACCCCGCGGCCCGCTCCGCCGCCTGCTCACGGGCCTGCTCTACGCCGTGCTGGCGGCCGCCCTGGGCTTCGTGCTCTGGCAGCAGTGGCAGGCCTGAACTAGCCGCTGCGGCCTCCGGCACCGGCGCTACCGGGGCTCCTTTTTCCTCACCCAACCCCCATTTTATGTTCCGCTTACCCGTTTCGCTGCTGGCCGTTGCCAGCTTACTCACTGTGGCCAGCTGCTCGTCCGATTCCGCGTCGAGCAGCGCCACCAACACCGTCACCACGCCCACCGATGGGCCCGCCGCAGGCACGGCTGACCACGCCAGCGGCCACACCTACGCTTGCCCCATGCACCCCGAGGTGACCAGCACCAAGGAAGGGGAGAAGTGCCCCAAGTGTGGCATGAAGCTCGAACACAACGACCAAGTGGCTAACGGTAAGTCCTACGCCATGAAGTTCGAGCCTGCGCCCATGCAGCTCACCGCCGGCCAGCCCGCGCAGCTGGTCTTCACGCCGCAGGAGGTGGGCAACGAGTCGGCACCCGTGCCGCTGGCCGTGGTGCACGAGAAGAAGATTCACCTCATCATCGTGAGCAAGGACCTGGGCCAGTTCTACCACGAGCACCCCGAGTACACCGCCCAGGGCAACTACAAGGCCGCGTACACCTTCCCCAAGGGCGGCGACTACGTGCTGTTTCAGGACTACACGCCCGCGGGCTCGGGCCACCAGCTGGGCCGGCAGCCTATTTCGGTGAAGGGCCCGGCCTACGCGCCCGTCAAGTTTAAGAACGACGATATGCAGTGGGAAAAGGACGGCTACGCGGCCACCCTGGCTTTCGACAAGCCGCTGAATACCGGCCAGCTGTTGGGCATGAAAATCACCATCAGCAAGGATGGCCAGCCGGTCACCGACCTGGCTAACTACCTCGGCG
The DNA here is from genome assembly GCA_031387395.1 of Hymenobacter sp. GTDB lineage: Bacteria > Bacteroidota > Bacteroidia > Cytophagales > Hymenobacteraceae > Hymenobacter. Next base: position 1,207 of record JANNDE010000497.1, on the reverse strand, counting down.
CGCTGGGCCACGTGGTGGTCATCAGCGAAGACACCGAGCGCTACCTGCACGTGCACCCCAACGACCAGGCCGACAAGGGCCCGGTCATCGGCTTCAACACCAACTTCGAAAAGCCCGGCCTGTACCGCGTTTTCCTGCAGTTCAACCACGCCGGCAAGATTCACACCGGCGACTTCACCATCAACGTGCAGGGCCCGGCCGCCAGCTAAGGCCCGGCCCGCTTCCAGTTCTTTTCCCAACCCTCAACCAATCCAGAACTCATGAAAAAGTCCGCTTTTATCCTCGCCGCCCTTTGTTCGGGCACCCTGCTGGTGGCCTCCTGCAACAGCGACAAAACCGCTGATACCACGGCTACGACCACCGAAACCACGGCACCCGACGCCACCACTTCGGGTGATATGGCCGGCATGGACCACTCCAAAATGGCCGAGGGCAGCACGGCTGGTGACTCGCCTCTGATGGCGTCGATGAACGCCATGATGGGCAAGATGAGCGCCATGAAGATGAAGGGCAACACCGACCACGACTTCGCCCACATGATGCTGGAGCACCACAAGGGCGCCGTGGCCATGGCCGACATCGAGCTGCGCGACGGCAAGGACGCCACCATGAAGCAGCTGGCCGAGAAAATCAAGGCCGACCAGCAGAAGGAGATTGGGGAGATGGAGCCCATTGCCGAGCGCCTGGATTCCGCCCCCACCAACTACAAGCCCCTGGACCCGGCCGACCCCTTTACCAGCAAAATGAAGGCTTCGATGGACGGCATGATGCAGAACATGCCCAAGACGGTGGCCGACCCCGACATGAACTTCAACATGCTCATGACGGTGCACCACCAGAGTGCCGTGGACATGGCCAAGGCCGAGCTGGCCCACGGCAAGGACACCAAACTCAAGCAGATGGCCCAGATGATGGTGGATGCCCAGCAGAAGGAAATCGCCGAATTCAAAGCCTGGCACGACAAGAACGCCGACAAGATGTAGGCCGGCCGCTTAGCCAGGCCTTTCCAATTTGACTTACACCACCCCCCACTTTCTAGCTCCAACTAATGAAATTTTCTCAAGTTCTCGTCGCCGCTGCTATGCTCGCCGCCCCTTTCTCAGTGTTGGCGCAGCACAGCCACAAGCTCGGTGCCGCGCCCCATGGCCACAAAGCCGCCGGTGAAACCCACGCGCACAAGTCGCCCCACGGCGGTATCGTCCGCACG
>JANNDE010000491.1:0-2292 GCA_031387395.1 Hymenobacter sp. | reverse complement strand
CAATAGTAGGCCCAGGATATCAACCAGTTGATGCAGGCACCGGCCCTGCACGCGCGGGTCCGTTAAATGGGCGAAGGAAGCAAAAGGGTCCATCCCCGAAACTAGTCTACCATCAGCTTACTTTTGGTGCGGAAGCCCTATTCTTCATTAAGCAAAGCGTCCACCCACACCGGCACGGCCGACAGCGCCGCGTTGCCCGTCAACTCATCAAGCCGCCGCTCATCGGTCAAATCGTTGATGCTGACGCCGGCGTGGGCCTGGGCCACGGCCAGCCGCGTGCCGGCGCGGGCGTGGCCGTAGCCGTGGGGCATGCTGGCCACGCCGGGCATGAGGTGGGGCGTGATTTCAACGGGCAGCTCCACCGTGCCTACGCGGGAGCGCACGCGCACCAGCTGGCCGTCGGCGAGCTGGCGGGCCGCCGCGTCGGCGGGGTTCATTTGCAGGGTGCAGCGGTTGCGGCCCTTGATGAGGCGCGGCAGGTTGTGCATCCAGGAATTATTGCTCCGCAGCTCGCGCCGGCTGATGAGCAGCAGCTGATTCGCGGCCGCGACGGGAGCGGCGGCCAGCGTGCGGCGGGCGCGGGCCAGGTCGGCCAGGAAGAGCGGGGCGGCGAGATTGATGCGCTGGGTTTCGGTGCGCAATGCCGCGGGCAGGCGCGGCTGCAGCTCGCCGAGGTCGAGGCCGTGGGGGTTTTGGCGGAGCTTCTCCAGAGACAAGCCAGCGCGGCCGTAGACCCCGTAGCGCAGGCCCAAATCGAGCTTGGCTTCTGGGTTCTCGGGAGCGGGCGCGGCGCTGGCGTCGAAAGTATCACCGGCTTCGAGCCGCTGGCGCAGGCCCTCGAAAATTTCCCAGTCGTAGCGCGCATCCGGGTCTTTGGCGAAGAGCGGCTCGGAATAGCGGCTGGTGTTGCGGATGGCCAGGGCGTGGAAGCTCACGTCGTAGTGCGCGGTTTCGAGGCCGGTAGCGGGCGGCAGAATGTAGTGGGCGTGGCGCGTGGTTTCGTTGAGGTAAATGTCAATCGAAACCATGAAATCGAGCCCGGCCAGGGCGGTATCGAGCTGAGCGCCGTTGGGCGTACTCAGCACCGGGTTGCCGCAGCTCGTGACCAGCGCCCGCAGCTGGCCGTCGCCGGGCGTCAGCATGTCTTCGGCCAGGCAAGCTACTGGCAGCTCGCCCATAAACTCGGGCGCTTGCCGCACGCGGCTCCGGTAGCGGTCGTACTTATTATAGATGCCCGGCTTGCCCAGAATATCCAGCGCGGGCGTGGCGAACATGTAGCCGCCCGGCTCATCGAGGTGGCCCGTGAGCAGATTCAGGGCGTTTATCAACCACAGGCACAACCCGCCAAACTCCTGCACCGACACGCCGATGCGGCCGTACAGCACGCCCCTTTCCGCCGCCGCCAGCTCCCGCGCCAGCGTGCGGATGTCGGCCGGCGCGATGCCGGTGATGGCACTGACGTGCTCCGGCGTGAACTCGGCCACGGCCGCGCCCAGCTCGGTAATGCCATCGGTAAACTCCGCCAGCCGCCCGGGTCGCACCAGCTGCTCCGCGAATAGCACCTGCGTCATCGCCAGCAATAAAAACACGTCGGTACCGGGCCGGATGAAGTGGTGGGCGTCGGCTTTGGCGGCGGTTTCGGAGCGGCGCGGGTCGACGACAACCACCTTGCCGCCACGGGCCTGGATGGCTTGCAGGCGCTTCGCCACGTCGGGCGCGGTCATCAGGCTGCCGTTGGATACCAGGGGGTTGCCGCCCAATATCAGCCAGTGGTCGGTGCGGTCGAGGTCGGGCACGGGCAGCAGCAGCGGGTGGCCGTAGAGTTGCCAGGCGGCGAAATGGTGCGGCAGCTGGTCGACCGACGAGGCCGAGAACAGGCTGCGCGAGCCCAGCGCCCGCAGGAAGCCCGGCGCGGCCAGCTGCGTGCCCGAGTTGTGCACGCTGGGGTTGCCGGCGTACCAGGCGGTGGCGTGCGGGCCGTGGGCGGCGCGCTGGCGGCGCAGGCCGGCGGCCACTTCATCCAGCGCGGTTTCCCAGTCGATTTCCTGCCAGCCGTCGGCGGTGCGCTTCAGCGGGCGGCGCAGGCGGTTGGGGTCTTCGTAAATATCCTTCAGGCCCACGGCTTTGGGGCAGATGTGGCCCCGGCTGAAGGGGTCCAGCGCATCGCCGGCAATGCTGAGCACCTGGCCGTTTTCATGTTTGATTTCGAGGCCGCAAATGGCTTCGCAGAGGTTGCAGGCGCGGTAGTGGGTTTCGACGGGCATGGCGGGGGGGATTGTAGCGTGGACTCTG
>JANNDE010000479.1:0-4953 GCA_031387395.1 Hymenobacter sp. | reverse complement strand
GCGATAAATTAACATGGGATATGGGCGTTTCTACCCAAAACCGCAGCAGACCCAATAAGGTTTTTCGACCACTAGTGGTTAAATACTGCGCCAGATAATCGGCCTGCTCGTCCAGCTCGTGCACGAAGCGCGTGGTGTAGTGGATGACCATCTTACCGCGCCGGCGCGCCGGTGTCGGTCAGCCAGCGGCTGAGGTAAGTGCGGGCTTCGGCTTCGGTCAGCGTTTCGCCGTTATCCGATTGACGAACCCCTTCCTCAATTCGCTTGATGAGTAGCAAGCGCTCGAACAGGTCTTCTAGCTCGAAGTCTTCGGGCAGTTGGTTGATAGTTTCGAGGATTTGGGCTTTGGTCATGGCAAGGGTCGGCTGAGTGGGCTTTTGCTAAACTACGCGGCGGGCGGCAAAAGCGCCGGGGGCTGCTGGGGTTACTGGCTCACGACCCGAGCTACAGGCTCGAACCCAGCGGGCAGTGCGTTGTAGACGCGTGCCATCTGGCGTACCAGATGTATTTACTTACTTTCGCTTTATGTATGTCTTATTACCATTTTTATTTATGTAATATCTACCACCCCGAGGACCAGTTTGGACAGAGTGACTATCGGGCGTTCCATTAGGTAAGTCTACCTCTAAGGAATTTGAGCGAATGCTATTATATATGCCCCCAGAATTATAATGCATCTGTGAGACTAATATGTAATAGGGAATTGCATTTGTATAATTCACTCTATACCATTTTCCGTTTCGACCTAATGTTCTAACGTCAGTCTGGGCAGGTATAGAACCAGCAGGATTTGATGTAGAATCAGGTGAGGAATAATAAAAAACCCCTCTTGTCATAGGAGTTTGAATTAGTGCGTTTATTATTGTTTCTCCGCCAGAAAAATTCTCATTCGTTAATAACGAGTTTCCTGTTGACTGATTATTCGAATATAAATTACTCGAGCAGCTTGTGAGAATTAGACAAAGACAGATTGACTTTAACAAGACTTTCATATCATTCGTAAGAAGCAGGTAAAATCGCAAACCCCCCGCGCCAGCCAAAGCCGACGCGGGGGTTTCTATGGGTGCTTAGGCAGCAGCCAAGCTACTACATATTCTTGATAATCTCCTGGCCGAATTCGCTCGTTTTGAGCAGGGTGGCGCCTTCCATCTGGCGTTCGAAGTCGTAGGTCACGCGCTTGCTGGCGATGGCGGCTTCGAGGCCTTTGTTGATGAGGGCGGCAGCCTCTTTCCAGCCCATGTACTCCAGCATCATCACGCCGGAGAGGATAACCGAGCCGGGGTTCACCTTGTCGAGGTTGGCGTATTTGGGGGCCGTGCCGTGGGTAGCTTCAAAGATGGCGTGGCCGGTCACGTAGTTGATGTTGGCACCCGGCGCGATGCCGATGCCGCCCACGATGGCCGCCAGCGCATCGGAAATGTAGTCGCCGTTCAGGTTCAGCGTAGCCACCACCGAGTACTCCGAGGGACGCAGCAGAATCTGTTGCAGGAAGGCATCAGCGATGCTGTCCTTGATGATAAGCTTGCCTTGGTCGACAGCCTGCTTTTGCAGGGCATCGGCTACGGCCACGCCCTGCTTGGCCACGATTTTATCGTACTGCGCCCAGGTAAACACCTTGCTGCCAAACTCCTTCTCGGCCAGCTCGTAGCCCCAGGTTTTGAACGCGCCTTCGGTGAACTTCATGATGTTGCCCTTGTGCACGATGGTCACCGAGGGCTTCTTGTGCTCCAGCGCGTACTTGATGGCGGCGCGCACGAGGCGCTCGGTGCCTTCCTTGCTCACGGGCTTGATGCCGAACGAGGATGACTCGGGGAAGCGGATTTTCTTCACGCCCATCTCGTCCTGCAGGAATTCGAGCATTTTTTGGGCCTGGGGCGTGCCGTTCATGTACTCGATACCGGCGTAGATGTCCTCCGTGTTCTCGCGGAAGATGACCATGTCGGTCAGCTCCGGGTGCTTCACGGGCGAGGGCACGCCGTCGTAGTAGCGCACGGGGCGCACGCAGGCGTACAGGTCCAGCTCCTGGCGCAGGGCCACGTTGAGGGAGCGGATGCCGCCGCCCACGGGCGTGGTCAGGGGGCCTTTGATGCCCACGAGGTATTCGCGGAAGGCATCGAGGGTTTCGGTGGGCAGCCAGTTGGTGGTGGCTTTGTAGGCTTTCTCACCGGCCAGCACTTCCTTCCACATCAGCTGTTTTTTGCCGCCGTAGGCTTTTTCAACGGCGGCGTCGAACACCAGCTTGGACGCCCGCCAGATGTCCGGCCCCGTGCCGTCGCCCTCGATGAAGGGAATGGTGGGTTTGTCCGGAACGGTCAGTTTGCCGTTTTTAATGGTGATTTTTTGCTCTGCCATGTGGGTAATTTGTTGTCAGTTTAGTTTTGATGTTTAGGCGGGGTCACCTCACCCCCTATCCCCCTCTCCTTGGGGAGAGGGGGGACTAGTCTTTAATTTTTTATTTCTAGCCTTAGAACTGTTCTAGCCTTTGCTGGAAACTAGTTCCCCCCTCTCCTAGGGAGAGGGGGGCTAGGGGGGTGAGGTGCCCCCTGGGGCGGTACCGGCGCGGTGGCTAGTACCCGAAAATCTCCTTCAGCGTGAGCTGCTGCACCTGGCCGTACTTAGCCAACTCTTTGAAGTTGAGCCGGTCCTTCGAGCCGATGACCAGGATAACCTGGTTCTGGCCCTTAATCTTGGCTTGCTGAAACTTCTGCAATACGTCGAAATTCATTTTCTGGGTGCTGGCGTACACGTCGCGGCGCAGGTCGTAGTCGAGGCCGAGGCGCTTGGCGCGCTCGTAGCTCATCAGGATGTTGCCCTTGGTGATGCGCTCGGTGCTGATGCTGTTGCGGATGGCGTTTTTAGCGATTTCGAGGTTGGCCTCGGCCACGGGCATGGCGGTGAGCAGGGCTTCCATGCCGGCCATGGCCTCGGGTAGCTTGTCGCTCTGGGTACCGATGTAGCTCAGGTTGTAGTTGGAGCGGCCCAGCTTGTCGGCGCTGTTGTAGCCGGAGTAGGCCGAGTAGGCTAGTGCTTTGCTCTCGCGCAAATCCTGGAACACGATGCTGCCCATGCCGCCGCCAAAATACTCGTTGTATAGCGCTACGGTGGGCACCAGGTCCTTGCTATACAAGTCGCCCTTGGTCAGGAACAGGATTTCGGCCTGCACCATGTTGTAGTCGACCCAATAGACCTTTTTGTCTTTCATGGATTGCTCGGCGAAGTCCTTGGCCGCCGGGGCGGGCGTGAGCTTGGCGGGCGTTTGGTGCTCGGCTTTGAGTATGTTTCCAATCGTCACAGTATCACCCTTGCCCGGACGTGGCCCATAATACAGTACCCGATGCTGGTACGAAGTCAGTTTCTTGATGAGACTCGTGAGCTGCTCCGGCTTCAGCGCCTTCAGCTCTTTCTCGCTCAGGATGTCGGTAAAAGGATTTTTCGGGCCGTACTTCACGTAGTTGACCATCGCGGAATTCAGAATCACGCGCTTTTCGAGCTTGGCATCCTGGCGCTGTTTGAGGATGCCGGCCACCATGTTGCGTAGGGCAGCGGCATCGGGCTTGGGCGCGTGCAGCAGCTGTTCGAACAGCTTCAATGCGGGCTCCAGGTTGGCGTCGAGGCCGTTGAGGGTGACGAAAGTGCGGTCGGGCCCGCTGTTCACGCTGAACGAGCAGCCCAGCTTGTAGAACTCCTGCTGCAGCTGTGCGGCCGAATACTGGCCCGCACCGAGGTATTGCAGGTAGTCGGCGGCCAGGCCCCAGCGCGGGTCCTGGTTGTTGCCTAGGTCGAACACGTAGTACAGGTTGAACAGGCCGTTTTCGGCGTTGTGCGTGTAGTACAGCGGCAGGCCGGGCTTGATTTCGGTTTCCTGGATATCCTTTTTATAATCGACGAACACCGGCTGCAGCTCGGTGCTGGGCATCGCCGTGAGCTGCTTGTAGTAGGCCGATGATACGTCGCGGTTGGCCGGCACGGGCGTAATGGCGGGCTTCACCACCTTCACCTTGTTGGGGTCGGTGCCGGTGCGCTTGAACACGGTCACGAAGTTCGGGCCGTAGTTGTCGTTGGCGAATTTTACGATTTCGGCCTTGGTGATGGTGCCGAAATCGTCCTGCTGCCGCAGGTAGTCCTTCCAGTCGATGCGCTCGATGAAGGCCTCGTACATGGCGCTGGCGCGGGCCTCGTTGCTTTCGTAGCTCTTGGTGCGGGTCAGCTTCTCGTTGTTGATAATGGCCGGAATCAGCCAGTCGGGGAAGTTACCGGCTTTCACTTTGGCCAGCTCGCCTTGCAGCAGGGCGCGCACGTCTTCCAGCTTCTGCCCCTGGCGCGGCGTGCCGTAGATGACGTGGGTGGAGTAGTCGTCGTTAAGCTCGGTAAACGAGGCAGCTTCCAGCACCTTCTGCTGCTGGTTCAGGTCGAGGTCGATGAGGCCGGCCTGGCCGTTGGTCAGGATTTTATCCAGCATGCGCAGGCGCACGGCATCTTTCGAGGCCTTGCCCGGCAGGCGGAAACCCAGCATCACGTTCTCCGACTGCGGTCCGAGAATCTCCTTGGTAATTGGAGCCGTCAGCGCGGCCTCTACCGGCGCGTTGAAGGCTGGCACCGGCTTGTTGGGCATGGCACCGAAATACTTGTCGATAACGCGGATAGTCTGGTCGAAATCCAAATCGCCGCTCAGGCACAGCGCTACGTTGTTGGGCACGTAGTACTGACCGAAATACTTTTTAATCTCCGTGATGGACGGGTTTTGCAGGTGCTCAATCGTGCCGATGGTCGTTTGGGTGCCGTAGGGGTGCGTGGGATAGAGCGCGCCGTTCAGCGCCTCAAACTCCTTGTTGAAGTCGGAGTCCAGCCCCCGGTTTTTCTCCTCGTACACGGCCTCCAGCTCGGTGTGAAACAGGCGCGGCACCATCTCGCGCAGCCGCTCGGCCTGGATGGCGGCCCACTTCTCCAGCTGGT
>JANNDE010000458.1:0-21598 GCA_031387395.1 Hymenobacter sp. | reverse complement strand
GGCCATCCACAGAAACGCGGGTAGCGGAAACCGCTGCCCTTGCGGGCGGCGGGGGTCGCGCACCTGATGGAAAAATTCCGCTAACTCCATTGCATTTTTAGTAGCAAATTTACCGCCCCTAAACAGAACTTATCAACTCTGCCCCCGGCCCCTCTCCCGCGGAGAGGGGAGCCTGACGATTTTTTTTGAAAAAGTGCCCATTGTATTGATGCAATGGGCACTTTCGCTGTTAAAACAATCTTCCCCGTACCGCCGTGGCTCCCCTCTCCGCGGGAGAGGGGCCGGGGGTGAGGTGAGCACGGCAGACGGTCAGACCTCCCGCCGCAGCTTCTTTAGCTGCTGGCGCACCTCCTTCACGCGCTCGTCAAACCCATCGGGGTCGTAGCTCACGGCGTCCACGTCGAGTTCGTCGAGTAGGTCCATCAGAGCGTTGGAATGGTCGGTGCGGGTGCCGGCGGTGGTGCTCACGAAGGCCATTTCCGACCAGAGCAGGGCCAGCAGGCGCAGGCCATCGGCACTGCGCATCTGCATTTCGAGCACCAGGCTGGAGTTATCGAAGTGGATGAGCTGGGTGCAGATGCGCACTTCCGTGCCCTGGCGGGCGGGCTTGAGGTAGCTGATGTGGTGCTTGGTGATGACCCAGGCGGCCTGCTGCTCGCGGGCCAGCTCGCCCATGTTTAGGTTGTAGTGGGCGGTGCTGTGGTCTTCGCGGGCGTTGAGGAAGTAGTCGAGGTAGCGGGCATTGTTGAGATGGCCCAGCATGTCGCAGTCCTGGAAATAGATGCGGTGAGTGGTTTCGGGGCTTTGGATGAGCTTGGGCATGCGGTGCGGGGGTCGTTTTGGAAAGGCAAAGGTCGGCATTACGCCATCACCTCACCCCCCGCCCCTCTCCTCCGGGAGAGGGGAGCCACGGCGGTACGATTTTTTTTTAGGAGCTCCGAAACTATCAGTGAACTGAGTACTTGATGAAATCGTCAGGCGCCCCCCTCCCCAAGGAGAGGGGCCGGGGTGAGGTTACGGCGTCAGAACTACTCGGCACGCCTAACACTTTGCGGAAAAACCCTTACCTTTTAGCACCCAAATTTCCGCTTCGCATGTTCTCGCTCAATCCCACCCGCTCCCTCGTCCTCCAGGCCCTGGCCGACACGTTCGTTCCCGCTCTTGCCGAGGGCATTCCGGCCGGCTCGGCCGGGCTTAATTTAGAGAAGCTGGAAGAGGCCATCCGCGAGCAGCCCGAGGGCGCGCAGGCCGAGTTCAGCAAGCTGCTCGACCTCATGGAAAAGCCGCTGCTGGGCCTGACGTGGTTCGGCCCGCTGAAGCCGTTTCGCAAGCTCGACGCTGCCCAGCGCGAGCAGCTGCTGCAAAGCTGGGCCGCCAGCAACGTGCCGCAGCTGCGCAAGGGCTTTCAGGCGCTGCGCAAGCTGTGCACGCTGCTCTACTACGGCGGCAGCATGCCGGACGTGCCCGCCGCCTGGGGCCACCTCGGCTACCCCGGCCCCGACGAGCGGCCCGTGAATACGCCCAAGCCCATCCAGACCCTGCAACCCGACGCCGACACTATTTATGAGTGCGACGTGCTGGTGATTGGCTCCGGCGCGGGCGGCGGCGTGGTGGCCGGCGAGCTGGCCGAGGCCGGCTTCGATGTCTTGGTCATCGAGAAAGGCCCCTACTGCCACGGCGGCGACTTTACCCAGCGCGAAGTCGACATGCTGGGCACGCTCTACGACGCCAAGGGCACCCTGGCCACCCAGGACGGCAGCATCGGCATCCTGGCCGGCTCCTGCCTGGGCGGGGGCACCACCGTGAACTGGGCCGGGGCCTTCCGCACCCCCGATTACGTGCTGCAGGAATGGGCCCGCGAGCACGCCGCGCCCCACTTCACCACCCTCGAATTCAAGGAAAGCATCAACGCCGTGGCCCGCACCATTGGCGTGAACACCAACTACGCCCGCCACAACGGCCAGAACCAGGCCCTCTGGGACGGCTCGACCAAGCTGGGCCAGGAGGTGAAGCTGATTCCGCGCAACGAAAAGGGTCTCAGCGACTCGGACAGCCACTTTCGCAGCCTGGGCTACTCCTCGCTGGGCGACGCCCACGGCATCAAGCAGGGCACGCTGAACACCTATCTGCTCACGGCTTTCGAGCACGGTGCCCGCATTCTGGCCGATACCAAAGTCGACCGCGTGACCATTGCCAGCGGCCGCGCCACCGGGGCCGAGGCCGTGCACCGCACCGCCGATGGCCGTGAGGTCCGCATCACGGTGCGGGCCAGGCGCGTGGTGGTGGCCGGCGGAGCTATTCAGACGCCGGCGCTGCTGCTGCGCTCGGGCCTGAAGCACCCGCACCTGGGCCAGCACCTGCACCTGCACCCCACCGTGATTGTGGCCGGCCGCTACCCGCAGGCCATGGACTCCTGGCATGGCCCCAGCATGAGCGTGGTGAACGACAACTTTACCATGCTGCACGGCACCAACTTCGGGGCCAAGCTCGAAACGCCCCCCACCCACCCCGGCCTGCTGAGCATGGTGCTGCCCTGGCGCTCGGGCCGCCAGCACCACGAAATGCTGCGCGACGCCAGCCACCTGGGCTCGTTCATCGTGCTCACCCGCGACCGCGAAGGCGGCCGCGTGAGCATCGACAAAAACGGCGCGCCGCTGATTGACTACGTCCTGTCGGATTTTGACCGGGCCAATATGCTGGAAGGTGTGCGCGCCGCCGCTCAGATTCACGCGGCCGCCGGGGCGCACACCATCTACCTGCCCCACGGCACGCTGCCCACCCTTAAGGTTGAAAACGGGCAGATTATCAACCCCGCCCTGCTCGACCAATTGCCCCACCTGAGCTGGAAGCCCAACCAGTTTGGCCTCTACAGCGCCCATCAGATGAGCACCTGCCGCATGGGCGGCGACGCCGCCACCCACCCGCTTAAGCTCAACGGCGAAACCGTGGAAGTTCAAAACCTCTTCGTGGCCGACGGCTCGGCCTTCCCCGCGTGCAGCGGCGTGAATCCCATGCTGACAATTATGGCGCTGGCCCACTTCACGGCCCAGGGCATGAAAGCCAGCCGGGCCGTGGAAAAGCAGGCCGTAACGGTGTAGCGCGGACTCTGCGAGTCCGCGCATTACTGAATGGATACCCACACGCGGACTCGCAGAGTCCACGCTACATTCGCCCCTATGAAACGCCCGCCGCTGCCCTGCCTGCTATTGCTGCCGCTGCTGGCGGTGCTGCTGTTTGGCAGCTGTGGCGGGGGCGTGCGGGGGTTTCTGGCCACTATAGGCAGCAGCCGGCGCACCCGGTTTGCCGCCATCGTGGCCCGCCGGCTGGCCGACCGCCAGGCTGCCCATCAGCGCTTGCGGGGCGCGGCCCGGCGTGCAGCCTACTGGCGCATCGAGCAGACCACCAGTGCCCGCCTCGACAGCCTCCTGCCCGGCACCACCGAGCAGCGCAAGCTCCGCAACCGACGCAACAAGATGGAGCGGCAGCTACGCCGGATGCCGCCGGCGCTCAAGTAACTTATGCCTCAGTCTTTTGCCGGTGCGGCCGCCAGCGCCAGCCGCCAAATCAGGCCACCCGGCCAATTTCTGCGTATTGATAGCATTACCGCTATTTTTGCATCGCATGCGCTTTCTCCGTTTTCTTTCCCTCCTCGCCTGTAGCCTGGCCACGGCCAGCTGCTCCGTTTTTCATCACCATGACAAACCGGCCCCGGTCGTCGAAGCCGTGCGCACCGAAAGCTCGCCTGCACCGCCCACCGCCGCCCGCGACCTGGCCGACGTGATGAGCACCCAGCTCAGGCTCACCCCCGACCAGACGGGCCGCGTGCGCATCGTCCTCAACGGCACCCTCAAGGAATCGAACGCTGCCAAGGAGAAGCTGCCCGCCCAGTCGCCCCAGCTCCTGGCCGAGCTCAAGCGCATCAACATCAGCTCGCAGAAAGAGTTGCGCACCGTTATCGGCCCCGAAAAATTCAAGCTGCTGCAAACTCGACCAGTGCAGGAGAAAATAGCCGCCGAGATGCAGCAGAAGCAGTAGCACCATCAAAACAGGCCGAAGAGGCTCCGGAGCCCACGCCGTAGTTTCCCTTCAGAACACCGGGCCTTCGTACTTTTCGGGTTATGCAACTAGCACGTAAAAGTGCGACTGGGCTTGCTACTTCCTGCCTCTTTTCATGACACCCTCCCGCTTTGCGACTTACCCGCCCGCTGTCCGATTGTTGTTTGGCATCTATTCCTTGTGCTTTCTGGCCGGCACTTACACGCACGTAGCCGGACTGCTGCGGCGCGGATTTCTGGCCTCTCCCGTGCCGCTGAGCATCGGCATTTTCTGGGATGCGCTGACGCTGCTCGACCCGCTGGCGGTGCTGCTATTGTGGTGGTACCCCAAAGCGGGTATCCGGCTGGGGCTGGCCATCATGGTAGCAGATATTTGCGTGAATACGCACACTTATCTGGCTGGCTACTGGGGGCCACCGGTGCCCAACATGATACCGCTTAATCTCTGCTGTCAGGCGCTATTTGGCGTTTTTCTTTTTGCCACGGCTCCACTGACTTTACACCGTTTAGCAACGTTCGATGGCTTGAAGTAGCCGCTTGCGCTACTACCAGCGTGGGCCGGCCGGCTCTTCTGCCACGGCCAGCGGGGCCACGTCGGTGTCCTCGTACACGGCGTTCAACGGCAGGCGCAGGTTTAATTCCGGGATTTCCAGCACAGCTGCCGGGTCGCTGAATACGGTATAAATCCACTGGCCCGCGTCGTCGCGCCGGAACCACTCCAGCACCCAGGCCGTCTGCGAAACCAGAATGTAATGGCGTAGCGAGGCGATTTTCTGGTACTGGGTAAACTTTCGGCTGCGGTCGTAGTCAGCCGTCGAAGGCGAAAGGACTTCCACGATAAGCACGGGCTGGCGAATCAGATAGGCATCGCGCCGGTCGGCGGGGTCGCAGGTTACGACCACATCGGGGTAGGTATAATGGAAATCATCCTGTACCGCCAGCCGAACCGACTCATCGTAAACACGGCAGCCCGACTGACGGACGCCGGCTCGCAGTCCCGCCATGATATTCCCCTTTATCAGATTGTGCGACTTGGTGCCGCCAGCCATTGCAAACACTTCCCCATCGAAATACTCGTGGCGCTCCTCACTACTGGCTTCGAGGGCAAAATATTCTTCAGGCGTGTAGCGGCGGCGCTGGTTGGGCTGTCCCATAATTTTTGGCAGAATTGTTTCCAAAGATAAAGCCAAGTGAGTCAGTAAAGCGGGTGCTGAATCGACTGCTTCAATGCTGCCGGTCGTATTCGCGAGCGGGCCCCCATAAGCCCTCGTAGCGGCTAATGCGCCGGGCTTCGGCCACCGAAGCCGGGGCGAGTCGGAAGCAGGAAATGCCATTGCGCCGGTGGTAGCGCACCGTACCGGGGGCCAGCACGCCGAGGCGCAGGGTATCGGTGCCCAGCTGCTGCCAGCGCAGGTGATGACCCGCAATTTCCAAGCGCTGCACCTGCCACTTTTCGGTGGTGTCGGTTTGCGCGTCATCGGTGGCACTGAGGTAATAGCGCCCCTGGAAGCGGCGCAAATGGCCCGGCCGCTCGCCAATAGTACTGAAAATGGTATCCGTCCAGAGCCAGCTGTCGCGCAGCGAGTCGGCCCCCACCCGGTGCAGGTAGTGCAGGGTGTGCCGGTCCAGGTACGTGCTGTCGGCCCGCAGGCGGTAGCCCAGCGAGTCGAAATAATGCCGGGTGCCCGTCGCGGTTTGCAGTTCCTGCCGCCACAAGGCCGTGCGCCCGATGCACAGCGACACGCCGGGGTCGGCCGCCGTGTACACGCCCCGGTGCCGGGCCGGAAACTCAGCCATATCGGCCGCCTGCTGCGGAAATGGCTCCCTAAATGCTACCTCCCAGCCGCCCTCACAGGCAGTCGTGAGTAGGGCGACAGCCCCAAATGTCATCGCGCGCACCCAGGTTAAAACCCTCATGCCGCTTTATTCAAGCCAGATGCGGAAGGTAACCTGACGGCGCTGCCGATGGCGTTGCCTACCGCTGAGTTGCCCGGCGGGCCGCAGCCCTGCGCCACCACGCTACAGGTACTTCACCAGCAAAGCCACCAGCTTCTGCACGCGGCCGGTGTAGGGCGGGTACATGGCCTTGATGCCGGTGAAGCCCACCCGCTGGCGCATCACCCCCTTCTCGTTGCTGAAGGCCAGGAAGCCCGCGTGGCCGTGAGCCTTGCCCAGGCCCGAGTTGCCCACGCCGCCGGTGGGCAGCTCGGGGTGGGCGAAGTGCAGCACCACCTCGTTCAGGCCCGCCCCGCCGGCCGAGATGTTATTGAGCAAATAGCGGCGGTTCTCAGCGCTGGTGCTGAACACGTACTGCGCCAGTGGCTTAAGCCGGGCGTTGACGTAAGCGGCCGTTTCGTTCAGGTTTTTGAAGGTGAGCACGGGCAGCAGCGGGCCGAAAATCTCCTCTTCCAGCACGCGGGCGTTGGCCGGCACGTTGGTGAGGATGGTGGGCTCAATGTAGTTCTGGCTGGCGTCGACGGCCCCGCCCACGGCCACGGTCGCGCCCTTGGTTTGGGCATCCTCCAGCAGGCCGGCGAGGCGGGCGAAGTGGTTCTCGTTCACGATGCGGGCCAGCGATTCCGACGCCTCGATGCCCGCGCCACTGGGGTTGTAGGCCCGCTCAATGGCCGCCTTCAGCTCCGCGAGCAGGGCCGGCTGCACACTTTCCTGCACCAGCAGGTAGTCGGGGGCTACGCAGGTCTGGCCGTTGTTCAGAAACTTGCCCCACACGATTTTCTCGGCCGCGTCGCGCAGGTCGGCAGTTTCGTCCACCACGGTGGGGTTTTTGCCGCCCAGCTCCAGCGTGAGGCCACAGAGGTGCTCGGCGGCGGCGCGCATCACAATCTTGCCCACTTCGGGGCTGCCGGTGAAGAAAATATGGTCCCACGGCAGGCGCAGCAAGTCGGTGGCTACTTCCTTGCCGCCCTGCAGCAGCAGCACTTCATCGGGCCGGAACAGCTCTGCGCACAGCTTTTGCAGCAGAGCCGAAGTGGCCGGCGTTTGCTCGGCGGGCTTGATGACCACGGCGTTGCCGGCCGCGATAGCCGAAATCAGCGGGCCCACGGCCAGGTAAAACGGGTAGTTCCAGGGCGCGATAATCAGCACCACGCCCTTGGGCTCGACCTGCACCCACGAGCGGGTGCCCAGCAGGGCCATGCTCACGCCCACCTTGCGCGGGGCCATCCACTTTTTCAGGTGCTGGCTGGTGTGCCTGAGCTCGACCAGCGACGTCCAGATTTCGGTGAGGTCCGTCTCGGCCGTCGGCTTGCGGAAGTCGGCCAGCAGCGCCTGCTGAATATCGGTCCGGTGCGCGTGCAGCCAGTCGGATAGTTTGCGCAGGCGGGCACGGCGCTCGCTCACGCCTTCGCCGCGCAGCTGCGGCGCGCGCTGGCGCAGGGCGTCGAATTGCGCCTGAAACGGGTTGGGCGCGGGGGGGGCAATGGCCCCATTGGGTGCGGCGGCGAGCGTCAGAACGGCTGGTTGCATGGGTAGGAAAGCAGAAAAAGCGGACACCGGGGCCGGGCCTGCCAGCAAGATACGCGGCATGCACAACATTCTGGTTGCTCATGCGTCTGCGCACCTGGCTGGTTGCCGCAGCGGGCCCACGAAGTGAAGTTGGTGTTACCTTTGCGGCCTTATTGGCTGATTTCGCCCCCGCTAGCTGATTCTGCTGCTATCCTGGCCCGCCGCTTTTTCCAATGCGGCCGGCTCATTATTAATTAGTTGTACGTTACGTGTCGTTCTTTATCACTTGCCGCGCCCGGCTGCTGTTTGCCCCGCTGTTTTTAGGTCTCACCATCAGTAGTACCTGCCCGGCCCTGGCCGCACCGGCTTCTATTGACACTATTTTCACGGCCTCCCCCCCCGATACGACCCGCGCCACAACGAGACCAGCGGTCGCCAGCCCTGCCCACAAGCCCGCCCCCACGGCGCGCGCCGAAACGCCGCCCCACATCCACCCGCGCGACGCCAACGGGCGCCTCACCGACTACACCGTGGCACCCGGCGTAACCTGGCACTACGACAAGCCCAAGGCCTTTAGCTGGGCCTACCACATCCCACGCGATTTAGGCCAGTTTCCGAAGTTCGCGTTTCGGTCCGAAAACAAGAAAACCCTGCTGGGCATTGCGGCTGGCTCGGTGGCGCTGTGGGCTTTCGACCAGGGGATTGTGGACGGCGCACAGCAGTTTGGCCGGTTTATTACTCTTAAAGCGGCCAGCACCCAGAAAACGCTGGTGTACGTTCCGTTCCGCGTGGGCTCGGCCAACCTGCCCTTCGAGTTCAACGTGCCCGACAACCTCAACAGCACGTTCTACTACCTCGGCGATGGCTGGACGCACCTGGCCGTAGCCAGCAGCTTCTGGATTTACGGCGGCATCAGGAAGGATAATCGCGCGCTGCGCACCTCCAGCCAGCTTGGCGAGGCCATCTTCAGCACCGGCCTGGTGGTGCAAACCATGAAGCGCCTCACCGGCCGCCAGAGTCCCTACGTGGCCACCCAGCCCCGGGGCGAGTGGAATTTATTCCCCTCCTACAGCACCTATCAAAACTTCGTACCTAATTACGACGCCTTTCCGACCGGCCATCTGGCCACGGCCATGGCCACGGTCACGGTCATCGCCGAAAACTACCCCGAGTACCGCTTCGTGCGCCCCGTGGGCTACTCGTTGATGGGTTTGCTGGGCTACGCCATGCTCAACAACGGCGTGCACTGGGCCAGCGACTACCCGGTGGGCATTGCGCTGGGCTACGCCTTTGCCAAAATTGCGGTGCGCAACGGCCGCACCCGCGTCGAGGCCCCGGCCACCGACAGCACCACGGCTCCGGCGGGCACCGGCTTTCGGGTGCTGCCCCGGCCCCGGCCCTGGTACCGGCGCGGGCAGCTGGCCCCCTACACCTACGGCCCGTTCACGGGGGCCAGCTGGTCGATTCGGCTGTAGGCCGAGAAAATCCAACAGTTCGAATATTTCGTTGATAATACCCCGGCTCAGCGATGAGCTTTGCGCATCGAAGCAGGCGGCCGGGCCGCAATTTTGTTCCCGCTATGGCCTCTTACACTCCCACTCTCAGTACGCCGCCGCTGGCCGAAAGCCTGGCCCAGCTCCGCCAGCAAATTGACCTGCTGACTCAGCACTGGAACATCCTGACTGATGCGGAGCTGGTCGAACGCCCCGGCCCGGGCCGCTGGAGCCGCAAGGAAACGCTTGGCCATCTCGTCGACTCGGCCACCAACAACTACCGCCGCATCGTGCTGGCCAGCCTGGCCCCGCCACCCCACCAGCTGCACCCCTACGACCAGGAAGGCTGGGTACGGGTGGCCAACTACCAGCACTACCCCGCCGCCGACCTGCTCCTGCTCTGGCGCAGCCAGAACCAGCTGATTCTGCACGTGCTGCGGGGCCTGCCACACCACCTGCTCGACAACGAGTATCTGACCATCAACGGGAACCCCACCACCTTGCACTGGCTCATCAGCGACTACGCCCTGCACCTCGAGCACCACGTGCAGCAGATTATCAACTTCGAGTAGCCCGGCCGCGAACCGAACCACAAAAACGCCCGTTCCTTCAGCAGGAACGGGCGTTTTGCGTTTTACGGGCGGGTTTACTTGAACAGGCCCTTCTTTACGATTCGATGGCCGTTTTCGTCGATTTTCACTTTCGTGCCGTCGGCCATCTTGATTTTCACCGAGCCGTCGTCGTCACGCTTCACTTTAGCGCCGTTCTCGTACTTGGTTTTCTTGTCGCCGTCGTTCTGGTTTTCCATCTTCTTGATGCCCGAGCCCTGGCCCACGCTGCCACGGCGCACGCCGGTACCGGCGGTGCTCGTTGTAGTGGTTGCCGTGCCGGGAGCCAGCGAGTAAGGGCCGTCGCCGTAATTGGCGCGGTTGGTCGAGTAGGTGTTGTAGTAGCCAGGGTTGTTGAGGTCGGCACGGATTTCATTGTCGGCCTCATCGTTAATCTGGCGCAGGGTAGCGTAGCGGCCCACGGTGTCGCTCACGTAGCGGTTGTTGGCTTCGCCGAGGCGCTGGCCGCGGGTGTAGTAGGTGCGCTCGATGCGGGTGACCACGGCCGGGTCGGTCAGCTTGAGGTCTTCGGCCATCCGGGCGGCGAGGCGACGGGCTTCGTCGTGCACGGCTACGGTGTCTACGGTCGTGGTGGTCGTGGTCGTGGTGACGGTTTCGGGCGTAGTCGTCGTAGTGGTTTCCACCTTTTTATCCTGGGTGCAGGAAGCGGTAGCCAGCGCGGCGGCGGCCATCAGGCCGAGGAGTTTGGTGTTCATGAAGCGGGTAATAAGAAATGTAAAACGGCGATGCAGCCATTTCAAGGGGCTGATACGGCGCGGCCCACGGCGGGGTTATGCCGGCGGCGGCGCTAGGCGTTCACCACCGAGCCGCCGTTGGGATGCAGCGTCTGGCCCGAGAAGTATGAAGCGTCTTCCGAAGCCAGGAATACGTAGGCCGGGGCCACTTCCGAGGGCTGGCCGGCGCGGCCCATGGGCACGTCGTGGCCAAACAGCGGCAGCTTCAGCAGGCCGATGCCGGTGACGAACGGCGTCCAGATGGGGCCGGGGGCCACCGAGTTCACCCGAATGCCTTTCTTGATGAGCTGCAGCGACAGCGCCCGCGTGAACGCCGTGATAGCGCCTTTGGTCGAGGTGTAGTCGAGGAGCAGCTCGTTGCCTTTGAAGCCATTCACCGACGCCGTGTTGATGATGGAATCGCCTTCCTTCAGGTGCTTGAGGGCGGCCCGCGCAATACGGAACATGGCAATAATGTTCAGGTTGAAGATGCTGTCGAGCTCTTCGTCCTTGATTTCTTCGAGCGAGTCGTGCCAGTTCTGCTCGGCGGCGTTGTTGACGAGGATGTTCAGCCCCCCCAGCTCGGCCACGGTGCGGTCCACGATTTCCTGGCAGAAGGCGGGGTGCTTGAGGTCGCCGGGCAGCAGCAGGCAGCGGCGGCCGTGGGCCTGCACGAGTTCCTGCACCTTTTCGGCATCCTGCTGCTCGGTGGGAAAGTAGCAGATGGCCACGTCGGCCCCTTCCACGGCGAAATGCACGGCCACGGCCCGGCCAATGCCCGAGTCGCCGCCGGTGATGAGGGCTACTTTGCCCTTCAGCTTCTCGGCCCCCTTGTAGCCAGGCCGGATAAACTCGGGCTCGGGGGTCATCTTGTATTCGAGGCCGGGCTTGCCGGCACCCGCGTCCTGGCTCTGGGGCGGGAAAATGGTGGGTTTATCAGACATCAGGGGAAAATAAGTGGTTGGGGATACTGCCCAGGCTAACGGGCAGGCGCGGCGCGGGTTGCCAAGCTGTAGCGTGGACTCTGCGAATCCGCGCCCGCATGCCGGGTTTGGCGCATTATCGGGCCGAATGGGTGCGGGCGTAC
The DNA here is from genome assembly GCA_031387395.1 of Hymenobacter sp. GTDB lineage: Bacteria > Bacteroidota > Bacteroidia > Cytophagales > Hymenobacteraceae > Hymenobacter. Next base: position 10,156 of record JANNDE010000458.1, on the reverse strand, counting down.
CTCAACGGGCGCGGACTCGCAGAGTCCACGCTACACCCCCGAGCGTACCTTTGCGGTACCCGCGTCCCGTGTTGCTTCGGTTTCAGCGTTTCATTTCTCTTTATTCGCCGCGCCCCATGCCGCCCAGCTCCTCCATTCGCCTCAATAAATTCATCAGCGAAAGCGGTATGTGCTCGCGCCGCGAGGCCGACCGCTACATTGCCGAGGGAGCCGTGACGCTGAACGGCAAGCCCGCCCAGATTGGCGACCAGGTGGGCCCGCGCGACCGCGTGAGCGTGAACGGCCACAAGCTGGAGCCCCGCCAGGCCGAAGATGCCGTGTACCTGGCCTTCAACAAGCCGGTAGGCGTCACGAGCACGAGCGAGCCGGGCGTGCGCGGCAACATCGTCGACTACGTGAACCACGCCGCCCGCGTGTTCCCCATCGGCCGGCTGGACAAGGACTCGTCGGGCCTGATTTTCCTGACCAGCGACGGCGATATCGTGAACAAGATTCTGCGGGCCGGCAACCAGCACGAAAAAGAGTACGTGGTGACCGTCGACCGCATCCTCTCCGACCGCATGCTGGAGGAAATGGCCGCTGGCATTCCCATGCTGGGCACCGTCACCAAAAAGTGCGTCATTCAGAAGGAAACGCCCTATATCTTCCGCATCACGCTGGTGCAGGGCCTCAACCGCCAGATTCGCCGCATGGTCGAGCATTTCGGCTACGAAGTGATGAAGCTGGAGCGCGTCCGCATCATGAACGTGAGCCTGAAGGGCCTGCCCGTGGGCGACTGGCGCGAGCTGACGCCCGACGAGCTGGCCGGCATCATGAAAATGGTGGCCAAATCGAGCGGTACCGAAGAAGCCTCGGGTGGCCGCCGCAGCGGCAAGGCCCCGGCCGGCAAAGCCGCCGCCCCGGCCCCCGGCCCCGACGGCAGCCAGCCCGGCAAGCCCCGCCCGCGCAAGCCCGGCCCACCCACCATGTACAACCCCTCGGGCACCGGCTGGTGGGGTCCGCGTCCCGAAAAAGACGCGCCCGGCGGCAAAGCCACGCCCGGCAGCAAGCGCCCGGCCAAGGCTGGCCCGGCGGGCCCAAGCCGCTCGGGCAGCCTCGGCACGCGGCCCAAAGGCCCCGGCGCGGGTAGTGCGGCGCGGCCCAAAGGCCCGGGTGCGGGTAGCGCGGCGCGGCCCAAAAGCGGCGGCACCGGCAGCCGCCCCGCCGGGCGCGGCAGCTCGGGCGGGCGCAACAAGGGGCCGGCTCCGCGCCGCTAGGAGGCGGCCAGAATCATCGTTGTTCTTTCCCCGTTAGCTTTCGGATGAAGCACCTCTTCCTGTTGCTGTGCCTGTGCCTGCCCATGCTGGCAGCCGTGGCCCCGTCGGCGCTCCCGCCTTTGCAAATTGCCGAGCAGTTTGTGGCCCCCGCCGGTTGGCCCGCGATGAAAGACTACCTCTGCTGCGAGGTAGCCGGCCAGGCCAAAAAGCAGACCCTGGGCCAGCAGATTCCGGGGCGGCAGAACCGCCGCTGCGAGCTCATTCAGCAGGATTCGGCCACGGCCGTGGTAGCGGTGGAGCTGCGCGACTCGGCTAGTCGGCGCGATTTCTACCTGCACTTCCGGCACGACAGCGCGGGCTGGAAGCTGGGGGCCATCCGCTCGCTGGCCATGACGCACCTGGGCCCGCCCATGGTGGCGCTACTCAGCGGCCTGCCCCGGGCCGAAGTGGCCGACTACGACCGCAAGCACCCCGATGCCAGCCACGCCTTCACGGTGGGCAACCTGCGCCTCTGGACCAGCGCCGATGCCGACATCGCCACCCACTTCCACCGCCACCAGGTCGATTTCCGGAAGCTGCTGCGCCGGGTGCAGGCCGGCCGGTTCTTTGCCGCCGCGCCCGATTCCGCCGAGCCCGCCGCCGAGCAGGCCGCCAATGCCGACCCGGCCGTCCACACGCTGTTGCGGCGGCTGTTTCTGGGGCGCGTCACGCGGCGGGCCACGGCCTGCGGCAGCTGTCTGGCCTTCGTGATTGGCGGCAAAACCAACAGCTCGGTGGGCCTGCTCTACCAGCCCGAGGCCGCGCAGCTGCCAGCCATGTCGCCCAATAGCCTCATCGTGCTGCGGCCGCTGGGCGAGGGCTGGTATCTATATAAAACCTCGTAGCGCCATCCGTCATGCAGAGCGCAGTGAAGCATCTCGCTTGCCACCACTGATTCCTGACGCTGCAACGATTGAGTTACAACCACAAGCGAGATGCTTCGCTGGGCTCTGCATGACGTTCTAACGGATATCCACTTATGAAAAAACCCGCCTCCCCTCCCGCCGCACCGGTAGCCCCCGCCGCCCCCGCCGAAAAAGACCAGCTGCACCCGCGCAACCCGCACCGCGCGCCCTACGATTTCCCGCTGCTGAGCAAGGCCAGCCCGGCCCTGGCGGCCTTCGTGCGGCCTAATCCCTACGGCAGCCTCTCGATTGACTTTGCCGACCCCACCGCCGTAAAAGCCCTCAACCGGGCGCTGCTGAAGCATTTTTATGGCGTTGAGCACTGGGACATTCCGAAAGGCTACCTCTGCCCGCCCATCCCGGGCCGGGCCGATTACGTGCATTACCTGGCCGATTTGCTGGCCGAAAGCAACGGCGGCGTGCTGCCGCCCGGCGAAGAAATCACGGTGCTCGACGTGGGCCTGGGGGCCAACTGCATCTACCCCATCATCGGCCGGCGCGCCTACGGCTGGCACTTCGTGGGCTCCGACATCGACGGCGTGGCCGTGCGCGCCGCCCAGCAGATTGAGGCCGCCAACCCGCTGCTGGCCGGGGCCATCGAGGCGCGCCTACAGCCGGCCCGCACCCGCATTTTCGACGGCCTTATTCAGGCCGGCGAGCTGTTCGACCTCACCATGTGCAACCCGCCCTTCCACGCGTCGGCGGCGGCGGCGGCGGCCGGCTCGCAGCGCAAAACGGCCGGTCTGGGCACCGGGCGCGCCGTCCGGCCAGTGCTGAATTTTGGCGGTCAGAATAATGAGCTGTGGTGCGAAGGAGGTGAGGCCAGCTTCATCCGGCGTATGGTGCAGGAAAGCGGCCGGCGGCCCCGCACCGCCTACTGGTTCACGTCGCTGGTGTCGAAAAAAGAAACGCTGCCCGGCGTGTACCGCGCCCTGCAAACGGCCGGGACCACCGAAGTACGCACCATTGAAATGGCTCAGGGCCAGAAGAAAAGCCGCCTCGTAGCCTGGACTTTCCTCACGCCCGCGCAGCAGGATACCTGGCGAAAAACCCGTTGGGCCGACTCCCAATAAGCCAACCTAACGGGCGGCCCTATATATTGCGTATCTTCGTAGCAATCCACTCCGCTGGCGGAGCTGCGTTTGCCACCAGTACCACCAGCCACAACGATTTAGCAACAAAAAACTATGGGTAGGTCTCAAGAGACATTTGGTAAAAAAGACAACGAAAAAAAGCGCGCAAAGAAGAAAACCGAGAAGGAGGAGCGCAAAGTTGAGCGGCAAGCCAACGCCAAATCCGGCGCGGCCCTGGAAGAGATGTTTGCCTACGTTGACGAAAACGGCAACATCACCTCTACCCCTCCCGACCCCACCAAGAAGCGCGTCATCAAGGACGAGGACATCCGCATCAGCGTGGCCAAGCAGGAAGACCGCGAGCCCGAAGACACGCAGCGCACCGGCAGCGTCACGTTCTTCAACTCGTCGAAAGGCTACGGCTTCATCCGCGACTCGCAGACGCAGGAGAGCATTTTCGTGCACGCCAATGCCCTGGGCGGCCTCACCATCGGTGAGAATGACAAGGTGACGTTTGAAGTAGAGATGGGCCCCAAAGGCCCCAATGCCGTGCGCGTGCGCATGGGTGGCGCTACGCCGCCCCCGGCCGCCGCGCCGGCTGCTCCGGCCGCTGAGTAAGCACCCAGCCAGTCACGCCAAAGCCCCGCTCCCAGCTGCTGAAGCTACGGGGGCGGGGCTTTTCTGGTTGATGCAGGCCGATGTAAAATCGCGGGCGGCGTGCTACAGCGGTTTTCCGGTTGATGTACACTTTTTAAAGAAGAACCTGTTTAGAAAGTCGCCAAAAATTGCGAGAACGTCATGCTCATCTGGCGTGCTGGATGACTTTCTAAACAGCTTCGAAGTTAAAAGTTAAAATATTAATCATCTGATTTTTAACTTGTAACTCTCCCCTTTTAACTCTGTACACTGACCCCGAAACCGCGCTAGGCATTGCCATCCAGGGCGGCCAGGCTGCTTTCGGCCGCATCGGCATCGGCGGTAGTGGTGGCGTCGGGGCGGGCGGGCAGTTCGGCACCGTTCAGGCGCTTGGCCAGGTAGCCTACGCCCAGGGCTACAAGAGCGGCCCCGCCCAGCACCTTTTGGGTGGTGCTAAGCTTGGTTTTGCGCAGCCGCTTGATGGATTTGGTAGCCCCACCCAGCAGGGTGGCTTTTTTGCCGGCTTTGTTCTTACTGGCTTTGTCCTTGGTCTTTTTCATGGCGGAGATGGAGTTGGGTGATAAAGAGCGGATTGATTACGGAAAAACGGCCTATTCTTCGGCGGCGAAGCGGGGGCGCTTCGGATGCTTGCGCGGCGTAGCGGCGGGCGCGGCCTCCGCTTCAGCGGCAAGGGGGTGGGGTGCGGCGGCCTCGTCGCTGCTGTCGCGGGTAGTGTCGCGGGCGGCGAGGTAGGTCAGGCCGGCAGCCGCCAGCGCCAGACCGCCCACCAGCTTCTGACCGGTGCTCAGCTTGCCGATTTCGCGGGTCACTTTCCGGAATTTCTTCAGCGAAGCGTAGGCCAGGTCCAGGAGGTCATCCGGGGCCGCGTCTTTTTTTGCATGCTTTTTCTTGTCTCTGGACATGAGCGTGGAGCTTACAAGGGTTTCGAGCAGGAACTGGAGCGGAAAGGCCATAGCGGAAAGAGCTGATGCGGCCGCCGCGTAGCGGGGCCGTGGCAGGCAGGAGAATGAGTTATTCGCAAGGCCGGGCCGGAAGGTTGTCGAAACTTTACCGGCATGGGTGGGGAAGGACTGCACCGATGCCAGGAGCACGCCCAAGCGGGCCGGCTAAGCGGGCGCCGCAGGCGGCGCTAGTTTTCCATGCGCCCTCTTTCGGCCTCGATGCCAGTGCTCCGCCGCTGGCTGGCCTTCACGTGCTGATTGCCGAATTTGTAGCTGAAATTGAGCTTCACGAAGCGGCTTTCAGCTTTGTCGAGGCTACTGTAATTGAGGCCGTTGGCCAGCACGTCGTAGCCATTTTGCTGGGTATTGAACACGTCGCTGACGTTGAGCGTGAGCGTAGCGGCCTCCCCAAATAGCGATTTCGACACCCCGAAGCTGCTGCTGATGCGCGGCCGGAAGGCTATGCCGCCAAAGGTCATCGGCGACATATACGTGGCCGCGGCTTCGGCTTTGAGACCGTAGGGCAGCGTGAGAGTGTGGTTGCTGGACACGTAGTACGCGGGGCGGGCGGTACTCAGGCCCACGCCGGGCGCGTTGTTGATGCGGGCATATTCCAGGCCGAGGGTGGTCACGCTCATCCATTTATCGTGCAGCATGGGCTTGGAGAGCGTGGTGCTGGCGGAGATGGATTCGGCGCTGCGGAAGTTATCGAAGCTGTGCACCACTACTTGGGTGCCGGCCTCCCGGCGGTAGGTTTCCATCAGCACGTCGGTGTGGTGGCCGTAGCTGAGGGAGGTGCTCAGCAGGTTGTTGTAGGCGTGCGTGAGCTCGAAGTTGTGCGAGAGCGAGGGACGGATGTTGGGGTTGCCCTGGGCGTAGCTGTACTGGCTGATGTAGCTGACGAAGGGGTTGACGATGCCGAACTCGAACCGGTCAATTTTGCGGCTGTAGGAGAAGCCGAGCTGCACTTTTTCCGACTGGTTGTACTGCGCCGACACGCTGGGGAACAGGTTCAGGTAGTGGCGCTGGGTGGTTTGGGTGGTGGTGAGGGAAGTGCCGTCGGTGTTGGTTTGCTCGGCCCGCAGGCCCAGCTGCACATCTACTTTTTTTACCGTGCGGGCGAAGGTGCCGTAGGCGGCGTTGATGTTTTCGCGGTAGATGAAGTGGTTGGTTTTGCCGAGGTCCGGGGCCCAGGGCTGGCCGGCGGTGGCCTGCTCCCAGCAGATGTCGTTGTCGGTGCGGGTGAAGGTGGCTTTCAGGCCGGCCTCCAGCGTGCCCTGGCAGAGCGGCTGGGCGTAGTCGGCCGAGGCCGAGCGCACCGTGTTGCGGGCCGGCGAATTATCGCGCAGCCGGCCGGCGGGGCCGGTTTCCAGCATCTGGTTGTCGAAATAGCGGATGGTGTAGTCATTGCGCCACTCCTTGTTATAGCCGAAGTAGTCGGCGTTCAGGCTCAGGGTGCGGCCCAGGGTGTCGAGGGTGGTTTTGTAGTACATGTTCACCAAAGGACTCCGGAACTGGGCCGTGCCCACGCTCCGCACCGTGGAGACCGACAGCGGCACGTTGGTGCTGAGGCGGGCCAGGTTCTGGCCGTCGGTGTCGCGGGTGTTCAGCAGGCCTTTCAGCAGCACGCCGGCCGAGCTGTTCTTGCTCAGCTCGTAGTCGAAGCCCAGCTTGACGGAGTTGTTCTGGTTGCGGCGCACTTCGCGGCCGCTTTCGCGGATTTCCAGCTCGCCCCCGGCCCGGCGATAGGCGCTGGTGGTGGTGTACACCTGGTTTTCCATCCGGTCGAGGCTGCCGTACACGTTCCCCTTTTCGGTGCGGTGGTTAAGGCTGAGGCCGGCGTTGTAGCGGCCGTACTGGCCCGTGCCAAGGCCCAGGGTGGCCGTGCCGTTGGTGCCAAATTTGCGGCTTTTAGTGGTGATGATGTTGATGATGGCCGCCCCATTGGCATCGTAGCGGGCCGAGGGGTTGGCGATGACTTCGACCTTATCCAGGGTGTTGCCGGGCATGGCGCTGAGCATTGTTTTCAGCTCCTCGCCGCTGAGGTTGGTGGTTTTGCCGTCGAGCAGCACGGTTACGGTTTTGCCGCGCAGCACGAAGCCGCCGCTTTGCTCCAGCACGCCGGGGGCGCGGCCCAGCACGTCGTAGGCGGTGCCGCCGGCGGCAATGGGGCTGGCGGCCACGTTCAGCACCAGCTTGTCGGCGTGCTGCTCGATGAATGGCCGGGCGGCGGTTATGGTTACGCCGGCCAGCAGCTTGCGGTCGGCGGCCAGCAGCACGGGGGCCAGGGCGGCGGGCGGGCCGCTGCCTACGGTTACGGCCACGGGGGAGCCGGTTTTGTAGCCCACGTAGCGCACCTGCAGCGCGTACTTGCCCGCCGGCACGGCCTCGAAGCGGAATGCACCCTGGGCATCGGTAATAATGCTGCGCAGGTTGCTAGCCTGGGCCGGGCCTTGCAGCACCACCGTGGCGAAGGGCAGCGCCTGGCGGCTCAGGCTGTCGGCCACCGTGCCGGCGAGTGACTGAGTGCTTGCGTGATGGAGTGAATTGGTGGCGGCGGCAGAAGCCTGAGCGGCCGCGACAGCTGGCGCGGCGGCCAGGGCGGCGAGGAGCAAAAGGGAGGTGGAAGCGTTTTGCATAACGAAGAAAGAAAAGGGGTTGCTGAAGCAGGTGAGCCCAACCGCTAACCGGCTGGGAATGGGACAAAACAACAGCCGCCCAATGCCCTTTCTTCACCTTTTTCGACTATGCCGGGCCACTTTCCGACCAAGCAGGGCTGTCCATTTTTTAGTCGAAAAAATCTCCCCTTTGGTCGAAAAACACCCTGCTCGTCTTGGCATCGCCACCCAAAACCTGCCACCTTCGCTCCATGCAAGCCCCCTCGCCTACCGACCGCCCCAGCCGATTCCCGCTCATCTTCGAAATCCTGGTCTGGGTCCTCTACGTGGGCCTCTACAAGTACAGCTTTTACCTGGAAGAAGCGGCGGCCCTGCAACCGCCGGTCCGCATCACTCCCGCCTACCCGCAGCTGATACCGTTCGCGCTGCTGGCCACGCTCTACGTGCTGCCCTACTACCGCTGGCTGGTGCCGCGCCTGCTGCGCCAGCGACACTACGCCCTGCTGGTCGTGAGCTCGCTGCTGTACCTGTGGTGGGGCATCAAAGTGAATACCTGGCTAGCGGCCTGGCTGTTCGGCCCGGTGGCGACCCAACCAGCGCTGGCCGATTTCTATCAGTACTACTTCGTCGACTGGCACCAACTGTTCCAGCGGCGCCATCCCCAGTTGCAGCTGCTCTTCACCGATGCGCTGGCCTTTGGCTGCGTGGCGTTTGCCCAGTTTGCCTTCGCCAACGAGCAGCGCCGCCGCCTGCTTGAGCGCGACCACCTGGCCTTGCAGCTGGAACAGCTCAAGAGCCAACTGCAGCCGCATTTCCTCTTCAACACCCTCAACAGCATCTACGGCCTGAGCCTGGCCGGCTCGCCCAAAACGCCGCGCTTCATCCTGCTGCTTTCGGAGCTAATGCGCTACGTGCTCTACGACAGCGGCCGCGAGTTCATCGCGCTATCCGAGGAAGTCACTTTTCTCGAAAACTACTTCGAGATGGAGCAGCGCAAGTATGCCGGGGCCAGCATCGAGCTGCGCACCACCGGCGACCTGGCCGGCTGGCAGGTGCCGCCCCTGCTGTTGCTGCCGCTGGTCGAGAACAGCTTCAAGCACGGCCGCCACCACTTTTCCGACGAAGCCCGCGTGGCGGCCACGCTCACGGCCACGCCCGGCCAGCTGCATTTCGTGCTCGAAAACGACCTGCTGCCGGAGCTGCCTGTGGCGGCCGGTGCCCGGCGCAGCGGCGGCATCGGGCTGGTCAATATCCGCCAGCGGCTGCAGCTGTACTACCCCAACACGCATGAGCTAGTGCTGACGGAGCAAAATGGCCGCTACCGGGCCGAGCTTACTTTGCACGTCCCGTAGCGTGGGCTCTGCGAGTCCGCGCCTGCGCGCCTCGTTCACTCATGCGCGGACTCGCAGAGTCCACGCTACAATTCCATCCCATGTCCTCCCCCATTCGCTGCCTCGTGGTCGATGATGAGCCGCTGGCCCATCAGGTGCTCACCCGGTTCATTGCCCAAACGCCTGGCCTGGTGCTGGCCGGCACCTGCCGCAACGCCATGGAGGCCCACGAGCACCTCACCAGCCAGCCCGTCGATTTGCTGTTTCTCGACATCGAAATGCCGCTGATGAACGGCCTGGCCTTTCTGCGCACGCTGAAGAACCCGCCCAAAACCATCATCACCACCGCCTACCGCGAATACGCCTACGAAGGCTACGAGCTCGATGTGCTCGACTACCTGCTCAAGCCTTTCAGCTACGAGCGGTTTCGTAAGGCCACCGGCCGCCTGCAGCCCGCCGCCGCCCCGGAGGATGAAAAAGTGCTGCTGCTGAAGAACCAGGGCAGCTTGTTCAAAGTGCCGTACCGCGAAATTCTGTACGTGGAGGGCTGTAAGGACTACGTGAAGGTGGTGACTGCCGCCAAAACCCACCTGCACCACGCCACCATGCAGGCCATGGCCGACCTGCTCGGCGACTCCTTTGTGCGGGTGCACCGCTCCTTTATCGTGAACGCGGCCCACATTCGACGGCTGCAGCCCGAGCAGGTCGAGCTCACCGATGGCAGCCTGATTCCGATTGGCAGCTATTACCGGCCGGAGCTGCTGGCCTGGTTCAAGAAGTAGCTGCCCCCTCACCCCCCTGATTCCCTGCAACAATGCCCGGCTGTTTTGCCCGGCGCTTTGCTGGCTATATTCAGCGAAGCAATCACCGCACTTGTTATGCGCAGTACACTCGTAATCCTCTTGTTGCTTGCCGCCCTTGCGAGCCCCACCGCCCATAGCCAAAGCGCACCGCACAAAGCCGGGCCGGGCAACCCGCCCCCGCCCACCGCCGCCCCGAAGCCATTGGCCACGGATGAGCTCTACCAAACGGTAGCCCGGCTGGACACGGAAATGTTTACCGCCTTCAATGCTCACGACGTGGATAAGCTCATGGCCTACTTCGCCGACAACGTCGAGTTTTACCACGACAAAGGCGGCATGAGCAACTTCGCCCAAACCAAAGCAGGCTTCGCACGCCTGTTCGCCCAAAGCCCCGACATCGCCCGCACCCTCGTGCCCGGCACCCTGGAAATATACCCCGTGAAAGAATACGGGGCCATGCACATTGCCACCCAGCGCTTCTGCCACGTCGAAAACGGCCGCAACGACTGCGGCAACTCCAAGTTCGTGATGGT
>JANNDE010000455.1:0-5347 GCA_031387395.1 Hymenobacter sp. | reverse complement strand
ACGACCTGGCCCAGGCCCTCCTGCCAGCCGACCAAGCCGTGCACCTCTGCAACGAGGAGCGCCCCCACTTGGCCCTGCATTTATTTAACCCCCAATCAAGTCCACCAGCAAGGAAAAAGCCCCGCCGGGAAGTTCGAGCGGGGCCCTTGCCTGATTCCTGCCAACAAACAGCCGGACGAGACAAGTGCGTAAGTCCCAAATAGCAATCAGGGCAACCGCACCAAAATTTACCCATGTGCTGCCATTGCTTGGAAACGTAGATTAGATGCTAGCGATTCTAACGGATTGGGGTCAATAAAGTGTCCTCAGGCAATGGAAATGCGGTTTTAACTGTTGGTGCGGTTGCCCCGAGTTTTTTCGAAGTGCGCAAGTTATTATTTCAATGCGTATGTCTATGCGGTTATCATCCGGCAGAGACCCCATGCGAGACGAAGCGACACGCGCCATTTGTGCAGAGGCGGCAGCCGACGAGTGACTGTTGATTAGGTTGAGTGCTTATTAAAATTCCCGGAAAAATGTAGTGTCACAGCGAAAACGTTTAGCATTATGATGCAACTAGCACAGCAGCAACCAGCACAGCAGCAACAACAGGTTCAAATACCCCAAGCAAACGGCTTCGTTGCTGCACATGGTAGTTTAGTAATACAGCTACATGCTAGCTGGCTACATGGGTGGATAACAAATTATCAAGCCCTATCTGCATTTCCTCAGAGTATTGACCAAACTCGGGGCGGGCACTCTTACTCAAAACACGGAGCGCAAACCACCCAGCAGCAACACGGAAGGCGCATTTGGACGGGTCAGGAGCCAGCAGATAACACCCCTCCAGCCATTTTTATACCACCAAATCATATACCACCAGTATCAAGTAAGTTCACTGACTCCACCCTGCACGTGCAAACTTTGATGGCTGCTGATGCAGAGTTAGCAAGAAGGAGGTCCATAGGACCATTACCAAACAACGTTATAGTTGACGTTCCTATGATAGATGCTAATTTGGACCCTTTGCAAATTGGCACGTCGTATACAAGGGGCGCGCCCTCAGCAAATGACCCTCACCCAGCCGTTGGGACTCCAGCAACTAGCGCACGAGCCATCTATCGTAGGAATCCGCTTACTAACATGCATGAATTAATAACAATGTACCCGACACCATGATGAACAACTTAAATGCCCTGAAATCGACCTTGTGCGAGTTGGCAACCAAACAAAATAGAGATTTTGATTCGCTACTGTTTTCCGCTCAACTGCAGAAAGCTCTGAAGAGGAATGGCTTAGATGACAGCACACGCATACCAGATTGGTTCGTGCTGTTTTTTGATGCGCTATTAACTGGAAAAATAGTGCCTCATTCTCCATACGTATATAATCAAACCTCGTTAGAAGCTATATCAAATTTTCTGATGGACATAAAAGACATCCTTCATGTACAGTATGAAGACGAAGGTGAGTACATGATGATTACCGCTGACAAATTGCAAACATTTGGGGTAATTTCACTGGAAGGTGACACCTACCGAGTCGGAAGACTAGTCGCCTAATGCTGGCTGCTCCCGAAGTATATTGATAAGCGGTGATTAGCTAACCCCAGTTGTGGCCTCCACAGCCAAGCCCCAGCGGGGTGGCCTATGGGTAGTAAAACCGGTTGATTTGGGCTATTGAAAACCCCAGCGGGACGACATTCACCCAACGAATGTTGCCCTGCTGGGGTTTTTTCGTCCTTTCTACGGATGTTACTACTGACATGCCGCTCCGCTGGGGGCTAAAAATGCAGCAAGTGCGTAGGTCTTACTATCGTTGCTAAAAGGTGGACCCTGCTGCTTCAGAAAAAGCCTTTTTCGAGCAATTCGTCAGGGTATGCGTAGCAGCACTCACTACCAGGCGCAAACCGGGCGGGCGGTGGAAAGCCGCTCGTCCGGCACGTATACTAACCTGGAAACCGTGCTAAAAAGCTGGCTGGGCGAGGCTCGCTACTCATTCGGGAAAAGAAATTTTGCCCATGCCCACGGCTGGCACCCGCTGCCGCCCCGCCCCGATAGCAACCGGCTGCCCTGCCACGGCCTCGTTGGCCAGCACCGCAAACAGGATGGCCTCCTTGGCATCGGGGGGCACGTTGAGCACGGCGGTGGTGGCAAAACGAGCTTGCGGCAGGTGCCGGGCCAGGGCGGCTACCAGGGCGGGGTTGTGGGCCCCGCCGCCGCTCAGGTACACGGCCGTGGGGGCGGGGCGCTGGGCAAAAGCTGCCGCCAAGGCTCGTGCCACGCCTAGGGCGCTTAGCTCGGCGAGGGTGGCCAGGGTGTCTTCCAGGCCCAGGGTGGTAGTGGCGCTGCGCTGGGTGGCGGCGGCCAGGTAGGCGGCCCCAAATAGTTCGGGGCCAGTGGTTTTGGGAAGGGCGGCGGCAAAGAACGGGTGTTCGAGTAGGGCCGCCAGCAGGCCCTGGTGCACGTGGCCCACCAGGGCCAGGCGGCCGTCTTCGTCGTAGTACAGGCCGGGGCGGTGGGCGCGTATGGTGGCGTCGAGCAGGGTGTTGCCGGGGCCAGTGTCGGTGCTGAAGGCCCTGCTGGCATCGCCGCCCGCGCGGGGCAGATAGGTGAAGTTGGCAATGCCGCCCAGGTTAAGCAGCAGCCGCTCCTCGGCGGGGCTGCTGAGCAGCAGGAAGTCGCCGTAGGCGGCCAGTGGGGCCCCTTCGCCCCCGCCAGCCAGGTGCTTCTGGCGAAAATCGGAGAGCGTGATAATGCCGGTTGCCACGGCCAGGTGGTCACCGTCGCCGATTTGCAGAGTGGCATTCAGGTCGAAATCGGGGCGCTGGTGCTGGTGGCGCGGGGCGTGGTAGATGGTCTGGCCGTGGCTGGCGATGAGGTCGACTTCGGCCGGGGCGACCTGCCACTCGCGCAGGCAATTGAGCACGGCGCGGGCGTGCAGCCGGCCCAGCCAGGGGTTGAGCAGCGTGAGAAACTCCAGATTCACCGACTCGCGGGCGAATACCTGGCGGATGCGGCTTTTCGTGTTCTCATCATAAGGCACCGTCTCGAAGTGCTCCAGCGTGAGGCGCGTGCCCGGGCCGTGGCCTTCGAGCCGGCATAAGGCCACGTCGAGCCCATCGAGCGAAGTGCCCGACATGAGGCCGATGATGCGCCGACTGGGCTGGCTGGCAAGCTGATAGAGTCGGTTAACGAATGAATTCATGCTAGGACTTCCATAAACTACCGCAGTAGTACAACCGCGTTTTGTGCCGCCTTGTGCTGATGAAGTGGCCTCAGTGGGCAAATAACGCCTTAAAATTTCCAGCGCACGAAGGCCTCAATGCCTTCATATTCGGGTAGGCCCAGCTCGTCGTACAGCCTGGCCGTGGTGCGGTTGCGGGCTTCGCTGCGCTGCCAGAATTCGCGCTGGTCGGCCCCGGGGAACAGCGGCCGGTCCTTCTGGCTCTGGTGCTTGAAGATGGCGCGGCGCTTCCGCGTGAGCTCCTGCGGCGAGAGGGGCACGGCCATTTCAATCTGGTCCACGTCCCACTCCTGCCAGGCCCCGCGATACAGCCACACCCAGCAGTCGTCGAGCCAGGGCGTGCCCGAGGCTTTGAGACGGGTGAGGCTCTCGAAAATGGCCGCCAGGCACACGCGGTGGGTGCCGTGCGGGTCGCTCAGGTCGCCGGCGGCGTAAATCTGCTGGGGCTGAATGCGGTTGAGCAGTTCCATGGTCAGGCGTAGGTCCTCATCGCCGAGCGGCTTTTTGCGCACCCGGCCGGTTTCGTAAAAGGGCAAATCCTGGAAATGGGCGCGGGTATCGGGGTCGAGGCCGGCGTAGCGCAGGGCGCTCTTGGCCTCGCCCCGCCGGATGAGGCCCTTAATCTGCTGCACCTCCTCGGAGTCGACCTGGCCGGGCTCCTTGGTTTTCAGGAACTCGGCCACGCGCTGGTAGAGGTGGCCGGCGGGCTCATCGGCCGGCCGGCGAAAGGCGTGGTCGTAGTCGGCCACGAACTCGGCGAAGCGAATGGCCTCGTCATCAAACACGGCAATATTGCCCGAGGTCTGGTAGGCCACGTGTACCTCGTGGCCCTGGTCGACGAGCCGCAGCAGGGTGCCGCCCATCGAAATCACGTCGTCGTCGGGGTGCGGGCTGAAAATCAGAACCCGCTTCGGGAACGGTGCGGCCCGCTCGGGGCGGTGCGAGTCGTCGGCGTGGGGCTTGCCGCCGGGCCAGCCGGTGATGGTGTGCTGGAGCTCGTTGAACACCCGAATGTTGAGGTCGTAGGCCGGGCCCGACTGGGCCAGCAGCTCCGAGAGGCCGTTTTCGTTGTAGTCCTCGTCGGTCAGCTTCAGCAGCGGCTTGCTCACGGTGCGGGCCAGGCCGGTCACGGCTTTGCGCACCAGCGCGGCGTGGTGCCAGTCGCAGGGCAGGCCGCGCAGCCAGGGCGTTTTGCGGGTGGTGAGCTCGGCCCCGGCGGCCTCATCCAACACCACCTGCACGGCAGGGTGGCGCTGCAAATAGGTAGCCGGCACGGTGTCGGTTACCTCGCCTTCCACCATGCGCTTCACCACGGCGGCCTTGCCCTCGCCCCAGGCCAGCAGCACAATCTGACGGGCTTCGAGAATGGTGCCCACGCCCATGGTGAGGGCCCGGCGGGGCACGTTTTCTTCGCCGTAGAAGTCGGCCGCCGCGTCGGTGCGCGTCACGTGGTCGAGGGTGATGAGGCGGGTGCGCGAAGCCGGCCCCGAGCCCGGCTCGTTGAAGCCGATGTGGCCGGTGCGCCCGATGCCCAGCAGCTGCAAATCGATGCCGCCGGCCGCCCGAATCTGCGCCTCGTAGCCCTGGCAGAACGCGGCTACCTGGTCCTCGGGCACGGTGCCGGCGGGGATGTGCACGTTTTCGGGCCGGATGTCGACGTGGTCGAACAGGTACTCGCGCATGAAGCGCACGTAGCTCTGCAGCGAGCCGGGGGCCATGGGGTAATACTCGTCGAGGTTGAAGCTGATGACGTTCTGGAAGCTCAGGCCGACTTCGCGGTGCAGGCGCACCAGCTCCTCATACACCCGGGTGGGGGAGGAGCCCGTGGCCAGACCCAGCACGCAGGGCCGGCCTTCGGCGGCGCGGGTGCGGATGAGGTCGGCAATCTGGCCCGCGACGGCCGCCGAAGCGGATTCGGAATCGGCGTAGAGCTGAACCGGGAGGCGAGCGCCGGCCGTGGCGGGCAAAGTGGCGAGCAGCTGGGGCATGGGACGGAAAGGAAGTGTGAAAAATGCCGGCCCGAAGTGGCCCGGTGGAGAAAGTTGATGAAATACTGCTGCTTATCAAAGCCGAACCTGCTTTGCTGCCGTCGTAATCGATAAAAACAGCCGATGGCTACTAC
>JANNDE010000235.1:0-22026 GCA_031387395.1 Hymenobacter sp. | reverse complement strand
GGGCAGGGCGCTGAGCAAATCCAGGCCGGTGGCGGCTTCGATTTTATCCACCGAAGTGAGGTACTGCTTCCAGTCGGGGCTCACGGTGTTGTTGTCGTTGGGCGTGTCGATGGCCAGCACGCGCACCCCGGGGTCGGTGGCGATACGCTGCAGGTCGTTGGTGCCGTCGGGCAGAATCACCATGACTTTCCAGATGCGGGCGGGCACGGTTACGCGGCCCTGGTCAAGGGTTTGGACGAAGCCGCTGCTGCCGGTGCCGCCGCGCCCATAGCTGCCCATGATGACGTAGATTTCCTGGCCGCGCTGAATTTGCGAGCGGCCGTATTCTTCGAGGTGGGCCCAGGTTTGCTGGTTGTTGTGCGGGGCCTGGGGTACCATGTTGGTCATCAGGAAGGTATTGGAGTTGGCGTCGAGGTCGGCGGTGCGGTCGCCGCTGGGGCAGTTGTGGCCTTTGTCGAAGCCCGAGCGGGCGTAGCTGGCCGGCGCTACCGCATAGAACTGCCGGGGCAGGGCGGCATCGGGCCGGAAGTTGTTCTGGCGCGGGGCCTGGCCGAGGTCGGCGCGGTCAATGTGCCAGCTCACCCAGTTCGGGATGCCGCGCGAGGCATTGTAGCCGATGGTGAATTCGGGGTGCACAAGCAGGTAATTGCTCGCGTTGTTGGGGTCGGAAGTCGCGCCGCTGGGGTTACCCAAGGCCAGGTTGGCATCGTTGGGGTCCTGGGCTGGGGTGGTTGGTGCTTGGTTGGTGGTGCCTGGGGCCTGCTTGGTGGCCGGGGGTTGCGGCTGATTCCGGTTCTCAAAATAGCCGCCCGTGGCCCTGGTCCCCGCCGCCACGGCGGGGCCGCTGGCGGTTTCGAGCACGATGTCGTCGATGTCGAGCCGGTTTTTGGGGCCGTTGGTTTTGCGGATTTCCAGGCGCAGGGGCTCGTTGGCCAGGCCGGCGAACGTGTGCGGTACCAGGGCCGGGCCGCTCGTGACCACGGGCGCGCCGGTGCGGGCATAGGTGCGGCCCCCGTCGCGGCTCAGCCACAGCTCCCAGGTGCTGGGGCCATCAGACCCATACGCGGCGGCCGCAATGGTGATGCGCCGCACGCCGGCCGCCGCATCAAAGCGCATGGACAGGCGGCCCAGGTTGCGCAGGCGGGCGGCCCGCTCGCCGGATTTGTGGTCCTGCGCGCTGCTGCCAACGAGGGCATCCTGGAAGTGCCACGCGCCGGTAGCCAGCGGCTCGTCGGCCTCTTCATAGGCCCCTTTGCTGCCGGTTTCGAAGGTTTCGGGGAAGGGGCTGGCGGCGGGCTGCTGGGCGATGCGGCCCTGGGGCGCGCGGGTGCCGGTGGCCGTTTCGGTGGGCTGCTGCGAGCAGGCCAGCAGGCCCAGCGCGGCCAAGGTGAGGTAAGCGGAAGCGTGCATGGGGCGAAGATATACGGTGCGGCATTGGGGCTATGCTGAAAACCGTTGCGTTCGGCATTGGCGGGCGGCTTTGTGCGGGCGTGTGCCTCATCCCCCCGGCCCCCTTCTCCTGCAGAGAAGGGGGAGCCGGACGAGCAGGGACGGTCTCCACGGACGCGGGGGGGCACCTCTATGAGCGCGGGGGATATCTCCATGGGCGCGCGGGGTATCTGTATGAGCGCGGGGATGGGCTGCACGGGGGCGGGGGAGGGCTGCTGGGGGCAAAGGTGTTTCGCCGCCTAGTTCGCCACAAAACTAGTGGCGCTGCCGGGCGCTGCTCTGTCCTCGGGTGGGCACGGACTTACAGTGCCCGCGTTATTTCGGGTTTGGCTTGCGTCCGCGCCGCGCCGGCTCCTTCGGCATCACCGCCTTATCCACCAACAGCTTCTGCTGCCGCAGGGCGTCTTTCAGCAGATGCAGGGTGGGGAATTCCTCGCGCAGCTCCTGGGCCAGGCGCAGGGTCGGCTCGACGCCGCGCGGGCCGGCGGCGTGGGCCAGGGCCAGCCAGCGGCCAATAGCCCCGTAAAGCGGGCCGCCGCGCTTGGCTCCGGCGTGGCCGTTCAGGTAGGCACGGCTGCGGGTTTCGAGCGCCACCAGCAGGGCGGTGGGGTCGGCGGTGGCCAGCAGGGCGAGGGCCGCATCCATCTCCTGAGCGGGGGTGATGTACAGCCATTCGAGGCTCAGTACGAACGCGCGCAGGGCGGCCACGCCGGTTTCGGCGGCCAGCAGCTCGGCGGCGAAGGCCACGCTGCCGCGCCGCTGCTGCGCGGCGGCCACGGCCTCCCGCACAAAAGCCGGGATGGCGGCCGGCGTGAGCAGCGGCCGCAGGCGGGCAAAATCCTCCCGGTTGGAGTTGGCCAGGGCGCGGTGGCGCAGGGCGGCCCGGAACAGGTCGGGGGCCTGGACTGGGCTGAAATTGCTCAGCACGAAGCTGCCGAAGCGGTCGGGCCAAGTGGTGAAGGCTGTAGTGGCGGCCCGCAGCAGCCGGGGCTGGTCGGCTTGGCGGAGGTAAAAGTGGAGCAGCTCCTGGGCCACGGCGGGGTCGGTGGGCAACAGGGTTTCGGCGGCTTGGGCCCAGGCCGCGTCGTTGGGCAGGGTGCGGGCCAGCCGGAGGCGCAGATGGGCGCGGGTGTCGGCGCTCAGCTGGGCTGCTGCCAGCGCCTCGGTGAGCAGGGGCGCGGCGGCGGGGTCGGCGGCCAGGGCCAGCAGCAGGGGCTGCCAGCTGGCCTCAAATTCGGACCAACTCCCGGTGGGTTTGGCCAGGTATTGGCCCAGCCACTTCAGGGCGGCTTGTAGCTCGGCCGGAGGCAGCACGGCGGCCAGCAGCACCTGGGGCCAGCCGGCGGCCTCCAGGTCGGCGTGCCAGTGGTGCAGCACGTCGGTACCGTAGTGGCCGAAGGTGTCGTATTCGTCGCTGGCCGGCTCGTCAATTTGGAAAATGGCGGCGTTGGCCGTGGCCCAGTAGCGCAGGCCGGTGGTGAGCTGGCCGGCGCGGGCCACCCGCAACAGCTCGGCCACGAAGGGGGCCAGCGTTTCGCGCAGCAGCTCATCGGCGGCTTCTTGCAGGCCCTCGCCCTCGTCGTCCTCGTAGTAGCCCTCGCTGTTTTCCCACAGCTCCTCGTCAAATTCGAGGGTTTCCAGGGTTTCGGTGAGGCGGGCGGGCAGGTCGGCGAGCAGGTCGTCGTCGGAAGCCGCCATGGGCTGGCCGCCGTAGCCCAGAAACTGCCGGGCCAGGTCGTCGCTCTTGGCCAGGGCCTGTTTGAGGAAGCGCAGCTTATCGGTTGAACGAGGCCGGCCCGTTGGTGAGCGTGCCGTCGGGGCCTGTTTGAGGAAGCGCAGCTTATCGCCTTTCCTGCGGGCGGCCCAGGTGGCTTTCACCTCGGCGGCCAGCTGGCCCGATGCCACCGGGGCCGTGCCGGTGGCGGCGGGCACCAGGTCGGTGGCCTGGTAGCCGTCGAGCACGGCCAGGCCCAGGGCCACGCTGTGCTTGCAGATGCCGTCCCAGTCATACGGGCAGGTGCAGGTGCATTCCGGTCCGGCCGGGGCCAGGCGCAGCGTCACGCGGTAGCTGCGGCTGCCGTGCACCACGGCGTGAAAGGTGTCGCCCTCGCGGCGCAGCTTGGTTACGGCGCCGTCGTTGTAGTAGCTCTGGCCGCGGCTGAAGCTGGTGGCATTGGCCAGCTGGCGCAAGGTTTGGCGGGTAAACATGGCAGGCGCGGGGTTGGGACGTAATGGTGGCAAAAATGGCCCGGCGAAGGGTTGGACGGCTGCCGGGCTTTCCTCGACGCTGCCCCCGTTGGCCCTCAATATCCCGTGCAAAATAGCACCTGGCAGGGCCGCGCCGTTTGCCAGTATGCCCGGTTGTGGGCACCGGGGCGCTCGGGGCAGTCGTGGGGCGTATGCTTGTTGACTGCAGACGAGCCGGCGGTGCAGCTCGCGGTTACTGTTGACGAGGCCGGCGGCTATTTCATAAACACCGGCCGAATCAGGTTCTCAAACGTGAAAATCTCATCCCACTTTTCCTGGGTCAATAACCCGCGCTCCGTCACGGCGATGTCGTGCACCGACTTGCCGGTTTTCAAGGCTTCTTTGGCAATTTCGGCCGAGGCCTCGTAGCCGATAACCGGGTTGAGCTGCGTCACGATGCCGATGCTGTTGCGCACGAGGCTTTCGGCGTGCTCCTTATTGGCCGTGATGCCGATAACGCACTTCTCGCGCAGGGTGCGGCAGGCGTTGGTCATGTACGAAATCGAAGTGAAGAGCGCGAAGCTGATAACCGGCTCCATCACGTTGAGCTGCAGCTGGCCGGCCTCGGCCGCCATGGTTACCGTGAGGTCGGCCCCGATGACGTAAAAGGCCGTCTGGTTCACTACTTCGGGCACCACGGGGTTCACCTTGCCGGGCATGATGCTGGAACCCGGCTGCAGGGCCGGCAGGTTGATTTCGTTGATGCCGGTGCGCGGGCCGGAGGATAGCAGGCGTAAATCGTTGCAGATTTTGGAGAGCTTCACCGCCGTACGCTTCAGCACGCCGGAGAGCTGCACGTACGCGCCCGTGTCGTAGGTGGCCTCGAACAGGTCGCCGGCCAGGCTCAGGTTGAGACCGGTAATCTGGCGCAGGTGCTCGGTCACAAGCTCGGGGTAGCCGGTGGGCGCGTTGATGCGCGAGCCGATGGCCGTGGCCCCCATGTTAATTTCGTCAATCAGCCGGCGTGAGTCGTCGATGCGCAGCAGCTCCTCGCGCAGGTTGGTAGCGAAGGCGCGGAACTCGTCGCCCATGCTCATCGGCACGGCATCCTGGAGCTGGGTGCGGCCCATTTTGAGCACGTCGCGGAATTCCACGCCCTTAGCGGCGAAGGCTTCGGCCAGCTCGTGCAGGGTTTCGCGGTAGCCCACCAGCTTGTTGTTGAGCGCGATGCGGAAGGCGGTGGGGTAGGCGTCGTTCGTGGATTGCGAGCAGTTGACGTGGTTGTTGGGGTGGCAATATTGGTAGTCGCCCTTGGCGTGACCCATGATTTCCAACGCAACATTCGCAATCACTTCATTGGCATTCATGTTCACCGAAGTGCCCGCGCCGCCCTGAATCATGTCGGTGAGGAACTGGTTGTCGAACTCGCCGGTGGCCACGCGGTCGCAGGCGGCGGCAATGGCGTCGGCGATGGTGGCGGGCAGCACGCCGAGCTCTTTGTTGGCCAGGGCCGCGCCCTTTTTCACGTAGGCCAGGGCCTGTACGAACAGCGGCTCATTTTTGATGGGAATGCCGGTGATGTCGAAGTTTTCCATGCCGCGCAGGGTCTGGATGCCGTAGTAAGCGGTGTCGGGCAGGCTGCGTTCGCCGAGGAAATCGTGTTCGATGCGGGAGGTTGGCATGAGGAATTTTGGGGTGGGAGGATGGAGCTTTTACGGAATGGCCGGATGGCGGGACAAACCTACGGCGGCGCATTGCAACGTGGCCGGGTTTGGGGCGGAGCACGAGGTGAAGAGAACGCCCGTCGTGCAGTGCGCAGCGAAGCATCTTTACCGCCCAATGCAATCCAATCAATTGGTTTACTATTGCGGTAAAGATGCTTCGCTCCGCTCTGCATGACGGGCGTTTTTGATGACAACTGCTCCAATCGTCTCCAAGATTCCACCCATGAAACTCCGCTACCTGCCCGTGGTGGCGCTGGCCTTCGCCAGTTGCTCCAACCCCGCCAAAACCACGGCCCCCACCCCCGATGCCCGTTTCGAGGCGTTCAAAACCCGGTTCATCGAAGCCCTGTGGCGGCAAAACCCCGACTTTGCCAGCAGTCAGGGCTACCACAAGTACGACTCGCTGCTGCTGATTCCCAACGCCGCCCAGCGGCAGTCCGCCGCGGCTTTCGTCAGCCAGAATCTGGCCGCGCTGGGCGGTTTCGCGCCCGACAGCGTCTCGCCCAACAACCAGATTGACCTGCGCATGCTCCGCAACGAGCTGCGGGCCGAGCGCTGGTACGCCGACACCCTGAAGAGCTGGCAGTGGAACCCGGCCAGCTACAACCTCGGGGCCTCGGTGGGCGACCTGCTCAGCGGTCGCCATTTCCCGCTGAATCGCCGCCTGCGCAACATCTCCGACAAAATCAGCCACGCTGCCGAGTTCTACGCCGCCGCCCGGGCCAACATCCGCAACCCCACCCGCGAGCACACCGAGCTGGGTATCAAGCAAAACGTGGGCGGGCTGGCCGTTTTCGGCTCCGCGCTGGCCGATTCGGTGCGGAAATCGGGCCTGACCGAAGCCGAAAAAAAGACCCTTACCGACCGCATTGCCGCCACCCGCGCCGCCGTGCAGGGCTACCTGGATTTTCTCAAAAACGAGGTGCTGCCGGCCGGTCGGTTCCGCCCGTTCCGCATCGGCAAAACCCTGTTTGAGCAGAAGTTTGCCTACGACATCCAGTCGCGTTTCACGGCGGCGGAGGTGTACGAGCAGGCCCTGAAGCACAAGGCCGAGCTGCTGCACGACATGGGCCGCCGCGCCGCCCGGCTCTATCCCAAATACTGCGTTGGCCAGCAAGCCCCGGCCGATACTCTGGCCCTGATTACGGCCGTCATCAATCAGCTAACGCTGAAGCACGCCCCGCGCGACGGTTTCGTGGATGCCGTGAAGCGCCAGATTCCGACCCTCGTGGCGTTCGTGAGCGAGCACCAGCTCCTCACCCAGGACCCCGGCAAGCCGCTGGTGGTGCGCGAAACCCCGGGCTACATGCGCGGCAGCGGGGCCGGGGCCAGCGTATCGGCCCCCGGACCTTATGATAAGGGGGCCAACACCTACTACAACGTGGAGCCCCTGCCCGCCAACTGGACGCCCGCCCAGGCCGAAAGCTACCTGCGCGAGTACAACGACTACACCCTCCAGATTCTCAATATCCACGAGGCCATTCCGGGCCACTACACGCAGCTCGTGTACGCCAACCGCTCGCCCTCGCTGGTAAAAAGTATTTTCGGCAACGGGGCCATGGTGGAGGGCTGGGCCGTGTACGCCGAGCGCATGATGCTGGAAAGCGGCTACGGCAACAACTCCGACGAAATGTGGCTGCTGTGGGACAAGTGGAATCTGCGCTCGACCCTGAACGCTGTGATTGACCATGCCATTCAGGTCGACAACACGAGCGAAGCCGACGTGGTGGGCCTGCTGCGCCGCGAGGGCTTCCAGGAAGAAGCCGAGGCCCGGGGCAAGTGGCTGCGCGCCACCCTCAGCCAGGTGCAGCTCAGCAGCTACTTCACGGGCTACTCCGAAATCTACGCCCTGCGCGAAGAGCTGAAGCAGCAGCAGGGCAAGTCCTTCGGCCTGCGAGCGTTCAACGAAAAATTTCTCAGCTACGGCAGCGCCCCGGTGAAGTACATCCGCGAGCTGATGCTGCGCAAGTAAACGCTTCGTGGGCTACTGCCAGGGCCGCATGCCGGAATGCGACCTCTGCACCATCGAAGCCGAAGTAGAAGCCCAGCTGGCCCGCCCGCGGGCTTCTATGCCCGGCCACGCGTAGCGCGTGGCCGTTCCGTGCTGGTGGCTACCGCTACCTTTGGGTATGTTTTTTCTGCTTTCGAAGGTGCTCGATTTTCTGTTGCTGCCCACCGTGTGGCTGCTGGTGCTGCTGATAATGGCGCTGCTGGCCCCACCGCCCCGGCGGCGGCGCTGTCTGGTGGCCGCGTTGGGGCTGCTGGCCGTCAGCACCAATCCATTCGTGGTGAATGAGCTGCTGCTAGCCTGGGAGCCGGCGCCCGTCGCACTGGCGGCGCTGCCCCGCCAGGCCGATGCGGCGGTGCTGCTCACCGGCATTACGCAAGGGCAGAAGTCGCCGCACGACCGGGTGTACCTCGGGCCCGGGGCCGACCGTTTCACGAATGCGCTGTGGCTGTACCGGGCCGGTCGGGTGCGCCGCATCATCATCTCCGGTGGCTCGGGGGCGGTGCAGGCCACGGCGCACACCGAGGCCGACGACCTGACCACCCTGCTGCGCCTGGCGGGCGTACCCAATGCGGCCATCATCCGCGAAGAAAAAAGCCGCAACACCCGCGAAAACGCGCTTTTCACCAAGCAGCTGCTTGCGCCCGGGCAGGATACGCTCATCCTCGTCACGTCGGCCTTTCATCAGCGGCGGGCCCTGGGCTGCTTCGCGCGAGCCGGCCTGCACTCCATTGGCTTCCCGGCCGGCTACCGCAGCGCCGACCGCCGCCTGGCTCCCGAAGCCTGGCTGGTGCCCAGCCCCGAGGCCCTGGCCAACTTCAGCTTGCTGACGCATGAGGTGGCCGGCTGGGTTATTTACAAAGTGCTGGGCTACGCGTAGGACGCGAGAAGCGATGAAACAGCAGAACGTCATGCTGGGCTTGTCGAATCACATTTATCGCGCAAGTAAATAATTGCTAATGCGGTAGAGATGCTTCGGCTGCGCTCCGCATGACGTTCTGCTGTTAACTTCGGCGCTACTCCGTTTTCGCCGTCGGCACCGCGCCCTTGCCCACCCAAATCGACTTCTGGTTCACGAATTCGCGGATGCCGAGATAGGACAGCTCGCGGCCGTAGCCCGATTTTTTGACGCCCCCAAACGGCAGTTCGGGCATCGATTTCACCAGGCCGTTCACGAACACGGCCCCGCTTTCAATCTGGCGGGCCATGGCCTCGCCTTTTTTCGGGTCGGAAGTCCACACGGCGGCCCCCAGGCCAAAGCGCGAGTCGTTGGCGAGGCGCACGGCGTCGTCGGCGCTTTTGGCTTCGAGCACCAGTGCCACGGGGCCGAACAGCTCCTCCGCATACGCCCGCTGGCCGGCCTTCACGTTCGACAGAATCATGGGCCGGAACAGGGCGGTACCGGGTTTGGCCTGGCCGCCGTGCAGCTCAATCTTCGCTCCCTGCCGCACCGAGTCCTCAACCTGCTGGGTGAGCTCGTCGGCCAGGTCGGGGCGGGCCAGGGGGCCATACTGGGTGGCCTCGTCGAGCGGGTCACCGGGGCGCAGGGCCAACAGGTGGGTTTTGAGTAGGGTGATGAACTCGCGGTACACTGGCTTCTCCACGATGAAGCGTTTGGCGGCAATGCAGCTCTGGCCGCTGTTTATCATGCGGCTTTGGGCGGCGCTTTTGGCGGCCAGGGCCAGGTCGGCATCGGCCAGCACGATGAACGGGTCGGACCCGCCCAGCTCCAGCACGGCCTTTTTGATGTGCTGCCCGGCCACGGCCGCCACGGCCATGCCCGCTCCCTCGCTGCCCGTGAGCGTCACGGCCCGCACGCGGTCGTCGGCCAGCAGCAGCTCTATCTGGTCCGAGCCCACGAGCAGGGTGCGGAAGCAGGCCGGTGGCAGGCCCGCGTCGTGAAATATTTTCTCCAGCGCCAGCGCGCACTGCGGCACGTTGGAGGCGTGCTTGAGCAGGCCCACGTTGCCGGCCATCAGGGCGGGGGCGGCAAAGCGTATCACCTGCCAGAAGGGGAAGTTCCAGGGCATCACGGCCAGCACCACGCCCAGCGGCTGGTAGCTGATGAAGCTGCGTCCGGCATCGGTTTTAATGAATTCATCGGCCAGAAAAGCTTCAGCGTGCTCGGCGTAGTAGTCGCAGCAGGCGGCGCATTTCAGGGCCTCGGCGCGGCCGTCGGTCACGGGCTTGCCCATTTCCAGGGCCATGAGGCGGGCCAGGGCATCCTGGCGCTCGCGCAGCAGGGCGGCGGCCCGGCGCAGCACCCCGGCGCGGTGGGCAAAGGTGGTGGCCGCCCAGGCCGGCGCGGCGCGGTGGGCCTGGCCCAGAATGCGTTGGGTTTTGGCCCAGGCAAATGAGGTGAAACGGCGCAGTATCCGGCCGGTGTGTGGGTTAACTGATTCGATGGACATAGCTCAGGTGAGAAAGAATACAAGGTGGCTGAAAGGTACAAGCCAGCGGCAACCCAGGTAGCCGGCAAGCGCTCGGTCCGGCCCGGCCCGGAAAATACCCGCCGAACATCGCCCGTCCCGGCCGGTGGTTCCGGCCGGTAGTGGGAGAGAAGCGGCATTTTCCGGTTATACGCCGTCAAACGCCGTATGGTAGCAATTGGCCGGCGACGCGTATTTTCGTGCGCTTATCCAGCGGCTTTACTATCGTTCCAACTTTCCACTATTTAGTTACTCCCGTGTCCGATAATCCCCTTATCTCCTTGCCGCCTGCCGCCGAGGAGGAACTAGTCCGTCGCCTGCAGGCCCGCGACGAATCGGCAATGACACTGTTCTATGACCGATATTCGAGTGCGCTCTACGGGGTCATTTTCCGCATTGTCAAGGCCGAAGATGAAGCCGAGGACGTGTTGCAGGAAGCCCTGGTAAAAATCTGGAATGCCTTCGCCAGCTACGACCCGTCCAAGGGCCGGCTTTTTACCTGGGTTCTCAATATCTGCCGCAATTTGAGCATCGATAAAATCCGCTCAAGACAGCACCGCGTAGGTAGCAAAACAACGGGGCTCGACGATAGCCTGACGGCGCAGCGCCAGGCGGCGCCAACTACCTTTCGCCCCGAGCATATTGGCTTGCAGGAGATTACGCAAAAGCTGATTCCGGAGCAACGCCAGATTATCGACATGCTCTATTTCGAGGGCTTCACCCAAAGTGAGGTGGCCGAGGAGTTGAACATTCCGCTGGGCACGGTGAAAACCCGGGCCCGCACTGCCATCAAAGTCCTAAGCAAACTCATTCGCTGAACCTAACCGTGGAAAATTTCCAAGATTATATCGAATCGGGCATCCTGGAGCTGTACGCGCTGGGGGAGCTCACGGCCGCCGAGCAGGCTGCCGTAGAGGCCCAGGCCGCCAGCCACCCCGAGGTTCGGGCCGAGCTGGCGCAGGTGCAGGCCGCGCTGGGTTTCTACGCCGAAGCCCACGCCCAGGCCCCGCCTGCCGGCATGCGCGAGCGGGTGTTGGGCCGCGTAATGAGCCAGATTGCCACGCCCGCCGCCCGCCCCAGTGCTTCGCTGCGGGCCGATGTTGATGCCCTGGTTCCCGTCGCCGCCGCCCCGGCCGCGCACCGCCCCGGCGAGGCCGTTATCCGGCCCCTGGCTTCGGCCCCGATGGTTTCGCCGGGCCGCTCCAACTGGGCCGTGGCCGCCTCGGTAGCCCTGCTGCTGAGCCTGGGAGCCAACCTGCTGCTGTATGCCAACTGGAAAAACGCCAATGCGCAGGTCGTAGCGCTGCAAAACGACCAGGCCCGCTTCGCCACTACTTCGCAGGTGGCGGAGAAAACCCTCGGCAACCTGCGCCAGCAAAACCAGGTGCTGCGCGACGACGCATTCCGCGCCGTGGCCCTGGCGGGTACCAAAACTTCGCCTACGGCCAAAGCCCGCGTGTTTTTCAACCCCGCCACCCACAAGGTGTACGTCGATGTACGCAGCCTGCCGGCCCTGCCCGCCGATAAGCAGTACCAGCTCTGGGCCCTCGACAAAGGCAAGCCGATTGATGCCGGCGTGCTTTCCGTGGCCACGGCCACCGGCGAAGGCCTGCAGCACATGAAGGACATTGCCAGCGCCCAAACCTTCGCCATGACGGTAGAGCCCGCCGGGGGGAGCGCCGGCCCCACGCTGAGTACGATGACAGTAGTCGGAAACATTTAGCTTTGCCGGCCAGCCCACCGCCCCGAGCACTTAGGAAGCTTCGGAATGGCTCGTTTCTAACATTGCCGCCTGTTAGCCGTTTGGGTTGGCAGGCGGCAATGTTCATCATCCGGTTTTTTTCGATACGCTGAGCCAATGCATGGCACGCTAAATAGGAATCCGGAGTTAAGAAGTAAGCAATGATGAATCTGCTATTCAGCACATCAGCCTGCTTCTACCTGCTGATTACTGCTGACTTACTGCTTGGTAACCCTGTTGAAGCGCTATGCACAAACGCAGTCCGGCCCCACACCTGGGTGCGCGCCACATGGGTGGGCCGTGGGCCTTGTGCGCGGCGTGGCCGCCCGCACCGACGTACTGCCCACGAGCAGCGAATGCGGTGAGCGGGTGCATATGCACGTTCGCCGCCGCCGCGCTCGCATCTCCCTGTTTTTCCTCACCCCCATTCAACTCCTGTTTATGAGCGACTCGACTTACTACAACCCCGCCGACCTGGCCAAATTTGGCAAAATCAACGAGTGGCAGCCCGAAATGGGCCGCAAGTTTTTCGATTACTACGGCGAGGTGTTCAAGGAAGGGGCCCTGAGCGAGCGCGAAAAGGCGCTGATTGCCCTGGCCGTGGCCCACGTGGTGCAGTGCCCGTATTGCATCGATGCGTACACGGCGGACTCGCTGCAAAAAGGGGCCGATGAAGCCCAGATGATGGAGGCCGTGCACGTCGGGGCCGCTATCAAAGGGGGCGCCACGCTGGTGCACGCCACCATGATGATGAATAAGGCCAAAGAATTATCCATGTAGTTTAAGATTTGGAGCCGGAAAACTGAAAAAATGAGTTGCCGGCCGGGGCTCTTTCGTCGCCGCCAGCCGCGCCCGCCGATTTTACGGCGCTCCTTTGCTGTTCTCCCTATTCTATATACTTTCCGTTATTACCTTCCCAATTAGCCGTGTCATCTTTTCCGACGAAGTCGTTGCACGCCCAGCACCACGCGCTGGCCGAGTCTGCTTATCAGCTCGACGTCCTCAACCCGGCCCAAACGGCCGGGGCCCGGTTTCCGGCGTTTGCCGCCAGGCTACGAGAAACCGGCCTGCTGCCCCTGCACCCCACCCAGCTGACGGTGCTGCAGGTGAACGTGGGCAAGATGTGTAACCAGGTCTGCAAGCACTGCCACGTGGACGCGGGCCCCGACCGCACCGAAATCATGACCCGCGAAACCATGCAGCAGTGCCTGGACGCGCTGGCCCAGACCGATATTGAAGTGGTGGACCTGACCGGCGGCGCGCCCGAAATGAACCCCGACTTCCGGTGGTTTGTGGAAGGCATTTCGGCGCTGGGCCGCACCACCATCGTGCGCTGCAACCTCACCATCATCGTGGCCAACAAGAAATACCACGACCTGCCCGAGTTCTTTGCCCACCACAAGGTGCGGGTGGTGTCGTCGCTGCCGCACTTCGCGGCGGCCCGCACCGATGCCCAGCGCGGCGAGGGCGTGTTCGATAAGTCGATGCGGGCCCTGAAAATGCTGAACGCCGTGGGCTACGGAGTGGCAGGCTCGGGCCTGAGCCTGGACCTGGTTTATAATCCATCGGGCGCATTTCTGCCTGGCAACCAGGCCAGCCTGGAGCGCGAGTTCAAGCAGCGCCTGAGCAAGGAGCATGGCGTTTCGTTCAACAGCCTGTTGGCCATCACCAACCTGCCAGTGAGCCGCTTCCTCGATTACCTGGTGGAAAGCGGTAACTACGACGGCTACATGGATAAGCTGGTGCAGGCCTACAACCCGACGGCCGCCGCCAACGTGATGTGCCGCAGCACCGTTTCGGTGGGTTGGGACGGCCTGCTCTACGATTGCGACTTCAACCAGATGCTCGACCTGCCGGTAGCCCGCACCGCCCCGCAGCACATCCGCGATTTCGACCTGGCCGCCCTGCAGGCCCGGGCCATCGTGGTGAACCAGCACTGCTACGGCTGCACGGCCGGCGCGGGCTCGAGCTGCGGCGGTGCTACGGCGTAGCCACCGGCCCGACCTACGATTCGAAACGTATTTGACTATTCGCCATGGCCACGCCGCGCGCCTTCCGTACCCGTCTTTGCATCAGCCTGCTGGTGCTGGCGGCCTGCGGGCGGAGCGCGGATGAGGCTTCCTTTAATCCGGGTATGCTCTATAAACAGCTGCTGCGCACCATTTACCGCCATACCGTGCCCACGGTGCCCGCCGCCACCCTGGCGCACGAGCTGCGGCAGCCCAATCCGCCGCCGCTGCTCGATGCGCGTACCCCCGCCGAGTTTCGGGTAAGCCATTTGGCCGGGGCCCGCTTCGTGGATGTTGACTCGGTACCCGAGGCGCAGTTTGCCGACCTGAGCCGTGACCAGCCGGTGGTGGTGTACTGCTCGGTGGGCCTGCGCAGCGAGCGGCTGGGCGAGCGCTTGCACGCGCTGGGCTTCCGGCACGTGCGCAACCTCTACGGCGGTCTGTTCGAGTGGGTGAACGAAGGCCATCCCGTGTACAATGCCGCTGGCCTCACGGCCGACGTTCACCCATATTCCGCGCTCTGGGGTGTCTGGCTCCGGCGCGGCCGCAAAACCTATGACTGAACCATTGCCGGGCCCTGCTGCCCCCACCAACGCCCCCGGCCACCTGCTGGTATTTGCCCGGGTGCCGGCCCTGGGCCGCGTGAAAAGCCGGCTGGCGGCCGGTGTGGGGCTGCCCGCCGCCCTGGCCGTGTACCGCGAGCTGCTGGCCATCACCAACGCGGCCATCGTGGCGGCCGGTGTGCCCGCTACCGTGTGGCTGGCCGGCACTGCTGCCAGCGCGCCCACCGCCGCCGAAGCCCGGGAGTGGGCCGCGCACGCCATCTGCGGGCAGCCGGGGGGCGACCTGGGCGAGCGCATGGCGGCCGCCTTTGCCGCCACGTTCGCGGCCGGGGCGGGCCGGGTGGCCATTATTGGTACCGACTGCCCGGGGCTGCGTGCGGCCCACCTTACCGAAGCGTTTGCCGCGCTGGCAACGGCCGATGTCGTAATCGGCCCGGCTGCCGACGGTGGCTACTACCTGCTGGGAATGAATAAGTTACAGCTAAATTTGTTCCGCGATAAAACCTGGAGTACCGATTCAGTTCTGGCCGAGACGCTGGCCGACGCGCACCGGCTGGGCCTGCGCGTGGCCCTGCTGCCCGAGCTGCGCGACCTGGACACGGCCGCCGACCTGGCCGCCTGGAATACCGGGCATCCGGCCCTGGCGGGCACGGCTGGCATTTAATCGGTGCCTGCGACTCAACTACAGGCACCTTCGTACGTATTTCTACTCATGTATCGAAAATTACTTTACGTCGGGCTGTTGCTCAGCGCTGTGCTGCCGGGCTGCCGCGACGAAGCGAAGCGCACCGAAAAAACCAGTGCCCCGGCCATGGCCCAGGCCCTGCAACCCATTATGCCGCAGTTTGATGAGCAGTGGGCCATGCGCAAATACTGGGAAGATGGCCTGGCCGAAGTGGCCACGTACGACGCCGAGCGGACCGTGTACAAGAAAAAGCGGCAGTTCGAGTACACGCTCATCACGGTGAAGGAGGAATTTAACCATGAATTCAACGTGAAAACCGACGACTATCAGCGCGCTGATGTGTTTCCGGTGATGAAGGTGAACGAGTTCTGCCAGATTCCGGCCGACCAGTATCCCTACCACTACCTGACCTCGCTGTTCTTCCGGCGCGACCAGCCGGTGGCGCTATACAAGCTGACGTCCTCTTCGCAGGAATGGTGCGGCAACACCTTCAAAACCATCGTGGATGATGGGGTTAACTTCAAGCAGAGCTATAACTCGTATTGGGACCAGCAGGGCGTGGGAACCCGCGACCTGCGCCGCGACGTGCTCCTTGAAGACGCCCTGCCCTACACCCTGCGCACCCTGCGCTTCGACCAGAAACCCGCCTTCAGGCTGGTGGTGATGGACCTGCAGCAAACCAGCAAGGCCAGCGAGCCGACGTACTATGTTGCCCGCCTCAGCACCACTGAGGCCCCGGCCGCCGACGCCCCCGAGCCCGCGTGGCGCGTGGCCGTCGGGCTGGGGCCCGGCAAAGAAAACGTGTACTGGTTCGCCAAAAAGTACCCCAATATCCTGCTGCGTCAGACTACCTGGGACGGCCGCACCCTGCGCCTGAAAAGCCAGCGCCGCTTCGCCTATTGGCCAAAATAAGGTGATTTTCTGGTCGGGGCTGTTGAGCCGCGACCCATCGTGTTTCGACGTTGAACCACCTCAGCACTACTCCCCGACTGGTGTGGACGCCGCGCCGTAATTGGTCGCGCCTCGACACCGTGTCTGTAGCCTAGGGCGGTTTCCCGTCTGATGTCTAGAGTTAAAAGTGTAGAATGGAAAGTTAAAACACAGATTTCATATCTTTTAACTCTTCACTTTTAACTTTTCCAGAAACGGCATACCAACCCCGGAACCGCTCTAATGCCGGGCGGATAATGCCTTCTGAAATAACCGTTTAGGCAATGGCCGCGGCCGGAAAGTTTGCTTTCCGATTCGCCAGCAGCTCCCGGGCCAGCAGGGGGAAGACGATGGCATACTCCAGGGCTACCAGCCACAGATTTTCGGTGTAGGCAGTGGTGCGGTAGGCGGCGTAGGAGAGCACGGCGGCACCGCCCCACACCAGCGGGTACCGGAACCTGGTGAGCGGGGCCAGCGCAATCAGCGGGGTGATATACCATGGGTGGACGGTGGTTGCCAGCGCGTAGTAGGCCGTGAGCAGCAGCAGCAGCGCCGACGGCAGCGTAGCCAGCGTGGGCCGGCGCTCGCGCCAGGCCAGCCCCAGCCCCAGCAGGCCCGAAGCCAGGGCCAGCGCCGGGCCAATGCGGGCAATTTCGTTGTAGCCCGTGAGGGAGTAGCCGATGGCTCGTAGCCCGTAGTAGATACTGGCGTTGAACTCGAAGCTGCGGAAATACAGGTTGAGGCTGCGGCTGATGTTCACCACCAGGGCCACCGAAATAAACGGCGCGAACAGCACCAGCAGCGTACCCGCTGCCACCACCATGTAGGCGGCAAAGCGCCGCCCGCCCAGCCGGCGCACCAGCAGCGGCAGGGCCAGCAGCGGCAGCAGCTTGGCGGCCACCGCCAGCCCCAGCGCCCCGGCCGAGCGGGCCCACTGCTGCCGGTGCAGCAGCCAGACGGCCAGCAGCACGAAGCAGATGGCCAGCGCCTCGAAATGCAGGTTGCCGGTGAGCTCGACGATGACCAGCGGGTGCAGCAGGTAGCGCAAAGCCCGCGCCGCCGGCCAGCCCAGCGCCGGCAGCAGCGCCAGCAGCAGCCAGGCCGTGCCGGCCTCGGCCAGCAGCACCGCCACCCGCAGGCCCACCGCAAAACCCTGAGTTGAGGAAGGAAAAAGCCCCGCCGCCACCCCAAAAACAGCCTGGCACACCGGCGGATACACCGAGTAGTAGTGCGGCGAGTTGAGCCGGCGGTAGAGCTGCTGCAGCTCGGGCAGCACCTGGGCGCGGACGCTGGCAGTACGCAGCGCGGTGCGGCCGCCGTCGGCAATCAGCTCATCGGGCCGAAACCCGAAGGGGCTGATGCCGTGCGCCACCAGCAGGCCGTCCCAGCGGAAGCGGTACACGTCGTCGGACAGGGCGGGCTGGGCCGGCAGCCACAGCAGCCGGAAGGCCAGCGCCGCGCCCAGGCCCCAGCGCAGCGGCAGCCGCGTGCGCAGCAGCCAGGCGTAGGCTGCCAGCGCCACGGCCATCAGCCCGGCCAGCTGGCCGAAACCGGCGCGCGGCGTGGCGTAGGCCAGGGCCGTATAGGTGGCAGCCGAAAGCAGCAGGGCCAGCAGCTGAGAAATGGTGGGGCGCTTGGGCGGCAAATGGCGGGGAGGGCAGGTTGCGGTTCCGGCGGACGCTACGTATCGTCGCGCACCGAATAGTAGCAGATGGCCGAGAAGCCGATGGTGAGCAGCGTATGAAACGGGAGCAGGCCGAAATCGTTGAAATAAAAGCCCGCCGCCAGCCCGAAGGCAAAATAAACTGCCAGTACGCCTTCCAGCAGCACCAGCCCGCCCACGCCGCCGGTACGGTAGCGGCGGCGCCTGGCCGGCCCGCCCGAGCCCGCTTTGGGCGTGCGCACAAAAGGCGTGTGCTGCCCCAGCCAGCCCAGCACCACGGCGCGCGCGTTGTGCAGCGCCAGGCCCATCGAAACCGATAGAAACAGCAGAAAGAAGCCCGGGTAGCGCCACAGCGGCCGGCCGGGGTGGGCCAGCCGCCAGGCCGAATAATAATAGTAAATCAGCGGCGCGAATCCCAGCAGAAACACCGAAGCCAGCTGAAATACGCCCTTAAACTCGCGGTACTGCTCGCGCACGAACACCAGCGGCACGCTCAGCAGCGCCATGAGCATGATGACGATGTATACCGAGCTGTTGAGCAGGTGGAACGTGGCCTGCAGCTTCACGGGCAGGGGCTGCTGCGAGCGCCACATGTTGCCAAGGTGCTTATGGGCGGTTTCGGCCGCGCCCTTGGTCCAGCGGAACTGCTGCGACTTGAGGGCGTCCATCACGGCGGGCAGCTCGGCGGGGGCCACGATGTCGGGGCGGTACACGAAGCGCCAGCCGCGCAGCTGGGCCCGGTAGCTCAGGTCGAGGTCTTCGGTGAGGGTGTCGGTGTGCCAGCCGCCGGCGTCGTCGATGCAGGCCCGCCGCCACACGCCGCCCGTGCCGTTGAAGTTGATGAAGAAACCCGCGAACGTGCGCCCCACCTGCTCAATCAGAAAGTGCGCGTTCAGCCCAAAGGCCTGCAGGCGGGTGAGCAGGTCCTCGTTTTCGTTCAGGTGGCCCCAGCGCGTCTGGACTACGCCGATGTGCGCATTGGGCAAAAAGTAGGGGATGACACGCTGTAGAAAATCGGCTTCGGGCACGAAGTCGGCATCGAAAATGGCCACGTACTCGGCCGTATTGCCTTCGAGCCCGAAGCGCAGCGCCCCGGCCTTGAAACCCTGGCGGCCGGGCCGCCGCACGTGGCTGATGCTGAGGCCCCGGGCGGCGTGGTGGGCCACCCGGGCGGCGGCCAGGGCCACGGTGGCGTCGTTCGAGTCGTCGAGCACCTGGAGATGCAGGCGGTCAGCGGGGTAGTCGAGGGCCGCGCAGGCGTCGATGACGCGCTCCACCACGTTCTGCTCGTTGTATAAGGGCAGCTGCACCAGCACGGTGGGCCAGGCGGCCGGGGCGGGCGGGGCAGGCGGCAGCCCTTGCTTATAGGCCCGCTGCGCCAGCCGCGTGAGCTGCCACTGGCCCAGGCTGAAGCCCAGAATAAACAGCAGGCACAGGCCATAGAGCACCACCAGCAAAATTGGCAGTACGGCCATCAGAAACAGAAAACGGAAGCGTGCGACAAAGCGAAAAAAGCTGCGGAACCCATTCGGAAAGGGCCAAAACCCTGCCCGGAGACCCGGATTACCAGTATTTGAAAATCGTCCAGAGAATTTTGTAGCCAGCCCCGAGGGTGCCCTTCACCGTGCCCGACACCTTGCTCGTACCGATGCGCTTGCGGTAGCGCACGGGCACTTCCACGGTGCGCAAGCCCTGGCGGGCGGCTTTCACCTGCATTTCTACCGTCCAGCCGTAGGTTTTGTCTTCCATGCCAATAGCCAGCAGGGCCGTGGCCGTGATGGCCCGGAACGGCCCCAAATCGGTGACCTGGCCGCCGTAGCGCAGGCGCAGCAGGCGGGCCGCCAGCCAGTTGCCGAAGCGCTGCTGGGGCAGGAGCGAGCCTTTCTCGCGCTCGCCCAGCGCCCGCGAGCCAATAACCATATCGGCCTCCCCGCGCAGGAGCGGGGCCAGTAGTTCGGGCATTTGTTCGGGGAAATCGGAATGGTCGCCGTCGAGAAATACGACGAGGTCGGGCCATTCGGATTTATCGCCCCCGAAGGCGTGGGCCATGCCCGCCAGGCAGGCGTAGCCGTAGCCGGGGCGCGGCTCGCGCAGCACGGTGGCCCCGCCGGCGCCGGCAATACGGCCGGTGTCGTCGGTCGAATTATTGTCGACCACAATAACTTCATGCGCAAGGCCTTCCGGGATTTCGGCCAGCACCAGGGCAATGGCGCCGGCCTCGTTGTGGGCCGGAATAATAACGCTGATGCGGGGCTGCGACATGAAGGCAAGTTGACGAACGGGCTGCAAAGATGACGCCTTTGCCCGCAAAGCCTGCCGCAGGCCGTACTTTGCGGCCTCAATTCATCGTTTTTGCCCATGCTCCAGGTAGGCCAGCCCGCGCCCGATTTCACGCTCACCACCACTTCCGGCGCTTCGTTCCGGATGGCCGACCAGCGCGGCCGCCACGTCGTGCTCTACTTCTACCCCAAGGACGACACCCCCGGCTGCACCGCCGAAGCCTGCTCGTTCCGCGACCAGTACGAGGATTTCAAGGACCTCGGGGCCGAAGTCGTGGGCATCAGCTCCGACAGCGAGCAGTCGCACCAGAAGTTCACCCAGAAGCACCGCCTGCCCTTCGAGCTGCTGGCCGATACCGACGGGCTGGTGCGCAAGCGCTACGAGGTGCCCCGCGCCCTGCTGGGCCTGCTGCCCGGCCGTGTCACGTTTGTGATTGATAAAGAAGGTGTTATTCAGTATATCTTCAACTCCCTGAGCGGGGCCACCGACCACGTGAGCAACACCAAGGCCGTGCTGCGGGGGTTGAAGTAGTTACTGGAGCGATGGCGTGTATTCAACTCGAAATGCTGGTAAAGGCTCCGCCGACTGCCTGCTACGCATTGGCCCTTAACGTGCAGGCGCACCTCAATTCGACCTAGCAAACCGGCGAGCGGGTGCTGGCCGGCCCCGCCAGTGGCCAGCTGCTGCTCGGCGATGTGGTGACGTGGGAGGCCCGCCACTTCGGTATCAGGCAGCGGCTGACGGTGAAAATGGTGCGGCTACCTCGCCGCACCATTTTCGGGATGAGCTAGTGCGCGGGGCATTCAAAACCCTGCGACACGACCATTATTCTGAAGCCGTGGAAGGTGGACCCGCGTGCGCGATGTGTTCGAGTTCAGCAGCCCGTTCGGAGTAATAGGTCGCTTGGTCGACAAGCAGTTTTTGCGGCGCTACCTAACGAGCTTTCTGCAAACGCGCAACGCCACTCTGAAGCAGGAGCTGGAATTGTCGACGGCACAAGGTTGAGTGGTGGGGAGCGGGGCAACCATTGCGCGGGGTGTTGCGAGTGATAGCATACACACTCGTTCACTCACCTAAACTTCCGCTAGCTTGTGAAAACCTCCCTTACTGCCTTATTGGCCCTGGGCCTGCTCGCCACCGGCTGCGACCATAAAAAGGATGACCTGGCCACGCCGACGGCCCCGGCCGGGACTACTACTTTCCCGCAGCTGCTGGTCGCCAGCACTTGGGCGGTGGCTTCCTACCGGCAGGCTGCCGAAGATAAAACCATCCAGTTGGCTGGCTACCGCTTCGCCTTCGCTGCCAACGGCTAGGCCACGGCCAGCCACGGCAGTAGCACCGAGCCCGGCTCTTGGACCTGGGGCGGCAACACCTATTACGGCACCCCGGCCGACTCGAAAACCGTGGTATTTGCCTTCAGTAACCAGCGCTCGCTCGACCGCATCAGCAAGTCGTGGATTATTGCGAGTGCCGATGATAAGGTCATCGAGCTAGCAGCAGCAACCCCGCTGAGCTGGAGCACCTCACCCTGGGGCGGTAGCGCTGCTGGGGTGTTCAGCGCCGCAGAAGCACGCCCGCCACTAATAGCCCCAGCACCGCCCAGATGCTAACCAGCAGCCCCAGCACGGCATTCGGGCCGGAGCGGCGGAAGGCACTTGCCAGCACCCGCCCACCGGTAACCAGCGTTGCCGCGGGCAGCAACACCAGCGCCGTGAGTAGCAGCGGCTGCAGCACGAAGTAGGTGCTGTGCAGTTGGAAGTAGGTGCTGTGCAGTTGAATGTCCAGCTGTGGGTGCCGCAGGTAGTTGTAGCCGAATAGCTGGCTCAGCAAAGCCCACGAAAAAGCCCAGCTGCCGAGCAGCCAGGCTAATTCGCGAATCCAGCTGCGGGCGAAACCGAACCGGAAAGTCATGTGTGGGGCCGCTTAAAACGACTGCACGATGTTGTTGCGCAGCGTTTTGGGGCTCCAGTAGCCGCTGGCAATGATGCGGCGGATGGTGAAAAGCGGGTCCTGCTGGTCGCGCTTTTCGGCCAGTGAGAAGGCGGCCACGAAGCCGCGCTTCTTCAGCTCGGGAAAAGCCTGCGGGTTCCAGAGGCCGAAGGGGTAGGCGAAGTAGTTGATTTTCTTGCCGGTGATGTCTTCCAGCGTCTTGGTGGGCTTGTCGATTTGGGTTTCCCAGTCCTTGCCCTGGTATTTCTTCACGTTGTGGTGGTCCCAGGTGTGCGAGCCGATGACGTTGCCCTCGTCGGAGAGCTGCTTCACCATGGCCTTGGTCATGTAGTGGGGGCGGCCCAGGCTCACGGTCATCACGAAGTACATGGCCTTGTAGCCGTACTGCGCCAGCGTGGGCCGGGCAAT
>JANNDE010000416.1:0-3930 GCA_031387395.1 Hymenobacter sp. | reverse complement strand
TCGTCCAGCTCGCCCTGCTCCTGGTAGCCGATGCTGGGCAGGTAGTTGCCGTTATTCATGAAGATGCCGTTTTGCACGATGTCGGTGTTGGAGCCGGAGTTGGGGAAGCCGGTTTCGCCGTAGTCGAGCACGGTGGTCATCTCCAGCGAGTCGCCGGGGGCCAGGGGCCGGGCCAGGCGGTAGAAGCGGATGTTCACGGTGCTGTCGTCGAGGACGAGCGCGGCGGCCGGGCGGCCCAGCGCCATTTTGCGCACCCGCGCCCGCTGCGGCACCTGCACAATCACCGTATCGAGGGCGCGGGCGTGACGGTTTTTCAGCCAGATGCTGCCGTCGATGTGCACGCGGCGGGTGGCGGGGTAAAGGTCGGTTTTCAGGTTCACGGCCACCACGCGGGGCTGGGCCAGGTCCTTGAAGCGGCGGTAGCGCTGCTCGTAGCCAAGCTGCAGCTTTTGCTGGGCCTTGGGCGTGAGGTAGCGGTTCTCGACGTTGGTGTTGTAGAAGATGAAGCTGCCGGCGCTCAGCATCACGAGTAAGCCCAGGGCCAGGGCTGTCCAGGCGGGGCGGCCCCAGCGGCGGCTGGCTTCGGCCCGGCGGCGCACGAAGGCCGCATCGGTGCCCCGCACCCAGAAAATGTTGGCCACCAGCGCCAGCAGCAGCGCGCCGGCCGCCCAGTACAGCTTAAACCAGGTGAAGCTGGTGACGAAGTGCCCGTAGCCGTTCATGTCGGAATAGGGCGTGGCGGGGTTGCCGGCGTAGTCGAGCAGCTTGTGGTTGATGCCCATCTGGCTCTGGAAAATGGTGGCCAGGTAGTACACCACCATCACGAAATGGCCCAGGTACTTGTTGTTCACAATCACCTGCACCAGCATGGCCAGCACGCACAGCAGTAAGTAATCAATCAGCTTGAAGCCGAACAGCGTTTTCAGGTACAGACCTACTTCGTAGTGGAAATAGCCTTTCAGGGTTTGCAGCAGCAGGCCGCAGGCCAGCACCACCCCCAGCAGCACCACCTGCACCAGCCCCAGGGCCGAAAGCTTGCTCAGGAAGGGCACCCAGTTGGGCACCGGCAGGGCATCGGTAATCTGGGCCACGCCCGCGTCGCGCTCGCGCCAGACCAGCTCGCCGGCGTAGTAGGTGATGATGATGAGGATGAACAGGGCGAAGGTGCCGCTGAGCAGCTCCACCATTTCGGCCGTAACGGGGTAGGTGGTGGTGTCGTAAATCTTGCCCACCTGCCAGCCGCTCACGAGCAGGAAAATAACGCCCGCCCCCACGATGGCCGCGAAGTACACGCTCCGCACGATGCCCCGAAACTCCAGCTTGGTGAGGCTCCAGTACTGGCGCAGGCTCATGGCGCGACTGAACAGCTGCGTGACGCGCGGCAGCACCAGCCGCCCGCCCATGGGCGCGGCCACCAGCTCGGCCAGGGCCGAGGCGGCGCGGCTTTTTTTCGACGGGGCTTTGTCCGAAGCAAAGGCCGAGAACTGAAAGCGGAAGTAGCAGAGCGCCAGCAGCGCCACGCCCAGCCCCACCCAAAACGCCCGGTTGAGCAGAATGTACTGGCTGAGGGGAACCAGAACGGTGTTTTTCTCGGCGGCCGTGAAATAGCGCGTGGTGTAGTAGCTGACTCCCAGCCCGAAGGCATCGAGCATCGAGGCCAGGGTGATGTTATCGAGGTCGCCGAGGAAGGACGAGGAGATGAGGTAGGCCACCAGCAGCAGCACCGCCCCGATGTAGGTGCTGAGGATGTTCCGCGTGAGCGTGGCCAGCGTGAAGAAGATGGCTCCGGTGAACAGCAGGTTCGGCAGCACGAACACCAGGTACGGCCGCAGGTAGTAGCTCAGGTAGTTTGGGCCGAACTTGTCGGCTTCCACGCCCGGCAACAGGCCGCCCACCCAAGTGCCCAGCAAAATACCGCCAAACACCAGCGCGCACACCGCCAGCGAGCCAAAAAATCGCCCGCCCAGGTAGCTGGCCTTGCTGATGGGCTTGGTGAAAAACAGCGCGTACGTGCGGTGCTCGAAGTCGCGGTACACCGGGTTGCCCATGATGGCCGAGGTGATGAGGATGCCAAAGCAGCTGAGCAGCGAGATGGCCGCATTCAGCGAAAATGGCGAATTGACGTGCACGTGGCCGCCATCGCCGCCGAGGCTGATGTTGGTGCCGGCCCCGAAAATGCCCCCGGCGGCGGAAGTAATGAGCCCGCCCATCAGGGCAAGCACGATGAAATAAATCCACGTGGCCGGGCGGCGCAGGCGGTATTTGAGCTCGAAAAGGAATATGGGGAGGAACATGATTGTCAGTAGTAAGTAGTAGGTAGCAAGTAGCAAGACCGGAGAATTCAGTCTCGCAGGCTGTTGCGAAGTCCGTAGAGCATTCGTTGCAGCTCGCTTAGCTGCGCCAAAGTGGGGGCCAGCAGGTCGGCAGGATGATAGCCGAAGCGTACAGTCAGTAGCAGTTGGGTTTCCAACTCGTATGCTGACCCAATGGCAATGCTGAGAAATCGCCGGAAGTCCGCATTGGAACCGCGCCCGGCTCCCTCCGCGATGTTAGACGGAACCGAAACTGCTGCTCTTCGCATCTGCGAAATCAGGCCATAACGTTCCGAATCGGGCATCTGCTGACATAACCGATGCACTGCTTCGGCCAACGACATGGCTTTCTCCCAAACAGCCAGCTGCTTGAAATTATGCATTCGATATAGTAGTAAGAAGTGAGTAGCAAGCAGCAAGAATTTGGCATAGCCAACACTCTCAAAATCAGCTATGCCAAAATCTTACTACTTGCTACTGAAGTCTCAATACTAGAGAAATACACATCCTCCAAATCCGGGTTCACTTCCTCAAAAGTCCCGTCGGGGCGGGTGTCGCTGAGGACGTGCACGATGGTTTTGCCCGCGAACAGGCGCGAGCTGATGACGTGGTGCTCGGCCTGGGTGGCGGCCACTTCGTCCTTGGGAACCAGCTTGCGCCACACCTGGCCGCGCAGCTGCTCCACCACCGTGAGGGGGTCGCCCGTCAGGCGCACCTGGCCCTGGCTGATGATGGCCATGTGGCGGCACAAATCGGTCACGTCGCTCACGATGTGCGTGCTCAGGATGACGATGATGTTCTCGCCAATCTCGCTCAACAGGTTGTGGAAGCGGTTACGCTCGGCGGGGTCGAGGCCGGCGGTGGGCTCATCGACGATGAGGAGCTTGGGGTTGCCGAGCAGGGCCTGGGCAATGCCGAAGCGCTGCTTCATGCCGCCCGAGTAGCCGCCCAGGTTCTTCTTGCGGGCGTTCCAGAGGTTGGTTTGCTGGAGCAGGGCCTCCACGATTTCCTTGCGCTCTTTGTTGTTGCCGATGCCCTTGAGCACGGCCAGGTGGTCGAGCAGCTCCTCGGCCGATACGCGGGGGTACACGCCGAACTCCTGGGGCAGGTAGCCCAGCACGCGACGCACGGCGTCCTTGTCCTTCAGCACGTCGAGGTCGTCGAGCATGATGGAGCCAGTGTCAGCATCTTGCAGGGTAGCAATGGTGCGCATCAGGCTTGATTTGCCGGCCCCATTGGGGCCGAGTAGGCCAAACATGCCCGTGGGGATGTCGAGGCTGACGTTTTTAAGCGCCTGCACCCCGTTGGCGTAGGTTTTTGATAGGTTGGTAATGAGGAGGGACATTATCGCAGAAAGAAGGTGAGTGTATTCGAAAGCAAGGAGTTGCGACTGGCAAGGTAGCAAGCCGGCCGCCGGCATCGCGGCCGCACCCAACAGATGCGGGCCAGCCCTCATTGGTTGCCTAAAGCGGTTTTGGGGTAGGTGTACAGTTGCTGGAAAAGTTAAAAGTTGAGAGTTAAAAGTTAAAATCCATGAATTCTTGTTTTAACTTTTAACTCTCAACTTTTAACTCTCAACTTTTAACTCTCAACTTTTAACTCTCAACTTTTAACTCTG
>JANNDE010000388.1:0-1147 GCA_031387395.1 Hymenobacter sp. | reverse complement strand
CAGAGTTGATAAGTTCTGTTTAGGGGCGGTAAATTTGCTACTAAAAATGCAATGGAGTTAGCGGAATTTTTCCATCAGGTGCGCGACCCCCGCCGCCCGCAAGGGCAGCGGTTTCCGCTACCCGCGTTTCTGTGGATGGCCTTCCTGGCCATTGCCAGCGGCTATAGAGGGCCGCGAAAAATGGCCCAGTTTGGCCGCAGCAACGCGGCGTTTTTCACCGCCTATTTCGGCCTGCGCCACGGTCTGCCCAGTTACGGAGCCTTTCGCGACCTGCTACAAGCGCTGGACAAAGACGCGCTGGCCCAAGCATTTGGGCGCTGGTTTACCCCGCAGGCGCAGGCCGGGGATTGGGTGGCCGGCGATGGGCAAAGCCTGTGCTCAACCGTGTGCGGGGCGCACCAGGCCAGCCAAAGCTTCGTGTCGGTCGTGAGCTTGTATTGCCAGCGCACGGGCCTCACGTTGGCCGTGCAGGACGACACGGACAAAAAAACGGGCGAGTTGTCCGTCGTGCGGGAGTTGCTTGCCGGCTTGCAGGACCGGGGCGTGGTGCTCACACTCGACGCGCTGCACGCCCAAAAAAAACGGCCGCCGCCGTCGTGACCAGCGGCAACGATTATGTGCTGCAAATCAAAGGCAACCAGCCCAAACTACGGGCCGCTATCGCCGCCTTGCACGCGGCGGACCCCGCGCCCGCCGGGGCGACCCACTGCCACGACGAGCGCCGCGACGGCCGCCACTTGCGCTGGCAAACGAGTGTGTACGCCGCCGTCCCGCGCTGGCACGCCGACTGGAGCGGGGTGGCGGGCTGCGTGGTCGTGGTCAAAACCGTGGTGGGGCCGCAGACCACCACGCACCAAACCCGCTACTACCTCACCAGCCTGCGCAACTGCCCGGCAGCCGAATTCGCCGCCGGCATTCGGGGGCACTGGGGCATCGAAAACAAGCTCCACCGCACCCGTGACGTGCATTTTGGCCAGGACACCAACGGCATCCGCCACCGCGTCGCGGCCATGAACGTGGCTTTGTTCAATACCCTGGCCCTGAATTTTCTGCTCGCCAACGTCCACGTTTCCATCAGCTACGCCCAACTTTTCTTCGCCCAAAATTTCAAACATTTCATGCCCTGAAGCAGAACTTATCAACTCTG
>JANNDE010000360.1:0-1322 GCA_031387395.1 Hymenobacter sp. | reverse complement strand
CGCTTGCCGTAGCCGTTTTCCGACACCACCAACAGTTCCTGCGTGGGGTCCGAAACGCAGACCATACCCACCACGCGGTCAGCCTCAGAGGCCAGCGTGATACCACGCACCCCGGCGGCCGTCCGACCCATGGAGCGCACCTTGCCCTCAGGGAAGCGCACGGCCCGGCCG
The DNA here is from genome assembly GCA_031387395.1 of Hymenobacter sp. Classification (GTDB taxonomy): domain Bacteria; phylum Bacteroidota; class Bacteroidia; order Cytophagales; family Hymenobacteraceae; genus Hymenobacter. The sequence continues at coordinate 1,151 of JANNDE010000360.1, read as the reverse complement.
GAACGCAACGCCACCACAATTTCGGAGTTGCCGTTGGTCAGGCGCACATCCAGCAGCCGGTCGCCTTCATTGATTGTAATGGCATTGATGCCCGCCGTCCGCGGCCGAGAATAGGCTTCGAGCGGCGTCTTTTTCACGGTACCCTGCTCCGTGCAGAACATCAGGTAGGTATTTTCCAGATAGTCCGGGTCGCGGAGGCCCCGCACGTTGAGCACGGAGCGCACTGAATCTTCGCGGGGAATTTCAATTAGGTTCTGAATCGGGCGACCTTTGGCACCCTTTCCGCCTTCCGGCACCTCATACACTTTTAGCCAAAACACACGGCCCAGCTCCGTGAAGAACAGCAAGTACTCGTGCGTGGTAGCCACAAACAGGTGTTCCGTGAAATCGTCCTGCTTGGAGGCGGCACCACGAGCACCCACGCCACCGCGGCCCTGCGAGCGGTACTCGGCCAACGGGGTGCGCTTGATGTAGCCGTCGTTGGAGATGGTGATAACCATGCTCTCGTCGGCAATCATGTCTTCCATCGAGAAGTCGCCACCAGCGTACTCGATGGCCGTGCGGCGCTTATCACCATACCGCTCCCGAATATCGATCAGCTCATCCTTAATAATCTGGCGCTGCAGACCTTCGGAGGCCAGCACCGACTTGAGGTGGTCCACGAGCTTCATCAGCTCGTCGTATTCATGCACTATTTTGTCGCGCTCCAAGCCAGTGAGACGCTGCAGGCGCATGTCCAAAATGGCGCGGGCCTGCACCTCACTCAACGAGAACCGCTCAATGAGCTGGGCACGGGCCACTTCGCCGTCGCGGGAGCCGCGAATCAAGGCAATTACCTCGTCGAGATGATCCAGCGCAATCAGTAGGCCTTCCAGGATGTGGGCCCGCTTCTGGGCTTCGGCCAACTCATAGCGCGTACGGCGCACCACCACGTCGGCCCGGTGCTCCACGAAGTAGTGAATCAGCTCTTTCAGATTGAGCGTCATCGGGCGACCTTTCACCAAACACACGTTGTTGACGCCGAACGACGACTGTAGCTGTGTATAGCGGTAAAGCTGGTTGAGCACCACGTTGGGCATGGCGTCGCGCTTCAGATCATACACGATGCGCATACCGTCGCGGTCCGACTCGTCGCGCAGATCGGCAATGCC
>JANNDE010000347.1:0-2103 GCA_031387395.1 Hymenobacter sp. | reverse complement strand
CGAAATCGAAGAGCAGGTTGGGCAGTTGGCGCGGCATGTAGCTGGGTATCTGGGGCAAGGTACAGAGGCAATACTTTTCCTGACTAAGGGAATTGCAATTCCGGCTGCAAAAGTCGAAGTTTGTGCAGCCGAAACCAACTGCACAGCAGGTGGTTAATCCAAGGGCCTATAGCTCAATCGGTTAGAGCAGCTGACTCATAATCAGCAGGTCACTGGTTCGATTCCAGTTGGGCCCACGTAATGCAGGAGAAAACCCCTTTCAATTAATGTAGAGAGGGGTTTTCTCTTTTCTGAGTAAAATATGGGTAAAACACTGGCTTGGAGTAACTACGCGAGGCTCCCACAACGAATCAACTGAATACAGGGTAAACTGGGTCACATCATCCCCAACTGAACATAGCTTTGTGCAGGTGAGCTAAAACTTATTTTCCCACTTCCTTCATAAATATATCATCTCAACTAAATATGAGCTTTGCTATTTTAAAACTAGATGAATCTTCAGTCTGTAAATGTATGGATGGAGCTATAGAAGATACAGTGACAACGGGTGTAATTCAAAACTACGCGCCGGGGGTGTACCTTAGGCCCTTGCTACTATTTCCTTTTGGTCATGACGAAAGAAGCCTACCTGGCGCTTGCCGCCGCGCAGTACGACGAGTTGCGAAGCATCGGCCGGGAGCCGGATTTTTACACGCTGGAGGAGAAATTCGACCAGTTGTGGACGAGGCTGGGGCGTTCGGTGCTGGAGCAGACCCTGGGGCCGGTGCCGGCCAATAAGCAAAAAAAAACGTCGTCCAGACCCGGTTCGGACGCGTAGCCATCGCCAAAACGAACCCGTTCAGTGCCCCGGTGCTGGGCTCGCGCACCAGTCCCTACCTGCAAGCCAAACTCGTGCTGCTGGCCGCCGAGCACGTTTTCGCCCACGTGCCGCCGCTGGTCGAATCGCTGCTGGGCATCCAGGTGAGCACGACGCAGGTCTACCGCCGCACGCAAGCCGCGGCCCAGGCCTTGCCGGCCGCCGCGCTGGATGCGCCCTGCCCGGCGGTGCACGCCGCGTCGGGGCCGGTCTACGGCATGGTTGACGGCTCGATGCTCTTCACCGACACGGGCTGGCAGGAAGTCAAGGTCGGCCGCATCTTCCAGCACAAGGCCCCGGCCAGGACCCCGGCCAGCACGATGGGACCGTCGCAGTACGTGGCCCAGCGCGGACCCTTCGCTACGTTTACCCAGCGCTTTGAGCACGTCTTGCCGCCGGACGCGGCGGCTGACCAGGTCTTTGTCACCGACGGGGCGCCGTGGATTCACCGCTGGTTACAAGACGCGTACCCCCACGCCACCCACATCCTGGACTTCTACCACGTCGCCGAAAAACTCGCCGCTGCTGCCCAGGCCGCCGACGCCCCCGCCAGTTGGCTGCCGGCCCAATACGCCCGCCTCTGGGCCGGCCACAGCCCGGCCGTGGAACAGGCCGTGGCCGCATTGCCTGGCCTGGCCGCCCCGGTGGCCGCCCAACTCGGCGCCTACCTGGCCACCAACCGGGCCCGCCTGCGCTACGACTACTTCCGCCAACGTGGACTGCTTTGCGGCAGCGGACCCGTCGAAGCAGCCCACCGCACCCTGCTACAGACTCGACTTAAACGAAGTGGCCAGCGCTGGTCCAATGACGGACTGGACCGGCTCGTGCGCTTACGCTCGGCGCTGAAAAGCCCCCAACTGCAATTGCTCACGGACCTGTTTAAAAAACCAACCGCGTAGTTTTGAATTACACCCACCCAATAGGACCTGTTACAGCGAAGAAACCAGTGATATAATAAAGCCAGTTATGTGATACTGTCGGTGATTTCATATAAAGTTGAATTGTAAATGCGCAATAAGCAGCCCATAAAATCCAGAAATATACTTGCCCTATACCAGCCATAATTATAAAAGGAGTCGTTACTATTGTCGAAAATACTTTGTTTAGTTTTTTAGCTAAAAGTCCGATTGGAGCGAGTGGCAGCAAAAGAGCAATTACAAAAAATGAAAAAATAAATATTGAAATAAATCCGGAGACAAAAAACCTTAAAATCATACCCCAATAAGACTTTCCTGTACTAGTATCGG
>JANNDE010000341.1:0-1446 GCA_031387395.1 Hymenobacter sp. | reverse complement strand
ACGACTTCCGCGACAACAAAACGTTCCGCTCGTCCGGGGACGCTACCGGGGGCTACCGCCGCTCTGCTGAAAACAACCGCAACTTCCGCCGACAGGCCGAAATCGGCGTGTACTACCTGCTGCCGCTGCTCGTACGCGCCGAACTGCGCACCGACCTCACCGGGCAACCGCGCCTGCAGTTGGAGCGCCGCGACCTACCCCTGAGCAACAACGTGTTCATGGACATCCGGGGCAACACCGACCAGGAGTTCACCATTGGCTTTCGCTACATGGTCAGCAAGTACGCTTCGCTCAGCACCAACTACGACAACCAATACGGGTGGGGTGCCGGCCTCACCTTCCACTACTAGGCTGGTGCCAGTAATTTTATTCCCCCTGCTACGAAAGGGAATGCCTATTGAAGTCCTTCTCCAGCTCCCCACTCTCTTCTGTCCCGATTCACTCTACCACCTCACGGCCCAGTAGCTTGCGCACCCAGTTGCCCAAGGCGTGAATACGGGAGTTGAGGTAGCACTCGTGGCAGTGGCGGAAGGACCACAGGCAATCCACCGTATCGGTGAACAGGTGAAAAAGCAGGCCCACGGCAACAATTTGCGTCGCCGGCAGCAGGAGCAGCAGCACGTATACCGGAACAGCATAAAAAGAGTGCAGCGGGTGATAGCCGATGCTGCAGCGCAGCGGGTGGAAGATGGGTTTGGCCAGCAAGTGGTCTACGTCCATCAGCATCGTGGCCAGCATAATCAGGTAAGCGCCTTGCCACATCAAGGGAAAAAACACCAGCGCCAACACGGCCGGGAATAGAAAATGCAGGCTATAATGCACCAGCGTTTTAGCGCTTAATAATTTGGGTGGGGACGACTGGCGTAGCGCGTGCGGAGCCCCCGGCCGGATGGAGCTACTCACGGTATCCCCGGCCGTTGCTTGTGGATAGCTTTTACCCAGTTGGTTTGCCGGCTTCTTTTTCTTTGGGAGCGTGTCCCCCACAGTGTCCGCGGCCCGGGGCCGAACTTCCGTCTCTACCCGCCTCTGCGGGGCGGTGGGGTGCTCCTGGGCGGAAACGGCCGTCGTGTCGAGGCGCTGTGCCAGCCGTGGGGAGCTATACCCACTGGCAGCTGCAAACGTAGGCACTACCGCCGACGACCGGCAACCGGCCAATATCAGCATCAGGCTGGCGGCGACATAGCTGAAAAGCCGAAAACAGGCCAGGGAAGCACGGGGGCTCATTACAACGGGGCGGAAGATTGCGCGCAGCGAAGCAAAAAAGGCAGCCCTTGTGGAGCTGCCTTTTTTCGTAAGCAAAGCAATTATTACTTATTGCGTGCCAGCCAGTTTTGCAGCGCGGCAATTTCCTGGCGCTGGTCGGTGATGATGGCCTGGGCCAGGGCGCGGGTGGTGCCGTTGCGGCCATACTGCAGCAGGGCCTCCGAGTTGTCGATGGCGGCCTGG
>JANNDE010000339.1:0-3025 GCA_031387395.1 Hymenobacter sp. | reverse complement strand
TAATCATTTACTATTGCGGTAAAGCTGCTTCAACGGCGCTCAGCATGGCGTTTTTAGTAGCCCGTGCTTTCGTTCACTATCTACTCAGGTTTCATGAGCCGCTACGCCACCACCGACCTCCACGGCTGCCTGCACACGTTTCGCCGGCTGGTGGAAGAAAAACTGTGCCTCACCTTCACCGACGAGCTGTACCTGCTGGGCGACTACGTGAACAAAGGCCCCGATAGCAAGGGCGTGCTCGACTACCTGATGCAGCTGCAAGCCCTTGGCTACAACGTGCAAGCCTTGCGTGGCAACCACGACCAGGCGCTGCTCAACGATGCCGCCCACTGTCACCGCTGGGGCTGGCTGAGCCTGCCTGGCCGCCAGCCAACGCTGCGCAGCTTCGGCGTGCGGCGGGCCAGCGACATCCCGCCCTGCTACCTCACCTGGCTCGGGGCCTTGCCTTACCAAATCGAGCTGTCCGACTTCGTGCTGGTGCACGCCGGCTACAACTTTGCCCTGCCCCCCGCCGAAATGCGGCAGGACTATGCCACCATGCTCATTACCAGGAAATTCGTGTTCGATGCCTCGCGCCTCGGGGGCAAGCGCCTGCTGCATGGGCACGTGCCCCGGCCGGCGGCCCAGGTGTGTAGCCAGGCCGCCCAGCACCCCGGTGCGCTGGGCCTCGACAGCGGCTGCGTGTACCGCCACAATGCCGGGTTCGCTCAGCTCAGCGCCCTCAATCTCGATACCTGGGAGCTTATCCAGGTCCCCAACTGCGAGCCTCCTTACCCCATCGGCCGCCGCTGAGGGGTGGGCCAGCGTGCGAGGATTCGTACGGGCCGCTTCTACTATGTGGGAGCGGTTTTGGGCTATGAAGCGCCTGTTTAGAAAGGCACGAAAGCGGTCATTCTGCGCATTTCCCGGATGACAGCAGCGTAAAAAAAACGGACTTCCTCAACAGCATCCACGGCAGGATACGGTTGAATGGAGGCCTGATACCAGTGATGTGGGCGGAGGAAACAAAAATTTAATATTGATAAACCTAGAAACTGATAGTATAGCATTAATATAATATAATGATACTATAATTATTCTAATGGACGCTTGTGCAGCCGGTTGCGTTTTAAGGTACTGGATACTAGGTTTGATAAAAGTACATTTTCCCAAATTAGCCTCCCAGTTTCCCAAATTGGCTCCACGGCAATCATTAATTGCTGCTGGATGTGACAGGCTGAGCTGATGTAATTATTGCTGGTTGGCCACTTGGTGGTCGTCGGCTTTGCTGCTAATATTCCATTCTCTTTATCCGCCTTTATGAAACACATTGCCTCACGCATTTCAAGTTACACTACAGCACGGCACCGGGCCCGGCTGACACGCTCCCTGGGCGGGCTGGCCCTGCTGCTGGGCCTGGCTGGCCAGGCCCAGGCGGTTACCATTTATACCGTCGGGGCCACCGGGGCCAACTACCCGACCATTTCGGCGGCGCTGGCCGCCTTGCCCGCTACCCTTGGGCAGGCCTACGAGCTGCGCCTGCTCGATGCCAGCTATACTGAAAACGTGGTGTTGGCCAAAACCGGCAGCGCCACCAATACCCTCACCATCCGGCCGGCCGCCGGGGTCAGCACCGTGCTCACGGGGACTTTCACGTTTGGGGCGGGTAGTGCTTACGCCACGCTCAGCGGCAACAATGGCACGGTGACCCGGGCCCTTACGCTGCGCCAGACCAACGTGAGTAGCCCCACCGTAGTATTCAGCGGCGACGCGTCGGACAACGTGGTGCGCGAAACGACCGTGCTGGGTTCCAACACCCTGACCACGAGCGGGGTGGTGGTGGTAGGCAACGGCACCACCACCGGCAACGACCGCAATACCGTAACGCAGTGCTTTGTGGGTAATGCCAGCGCTACTCCACTGCCCGCCAACCTGGTGTACGCAATGAGTGTGGGCAGCAGCCTGAACGACAACTTCACCCTGACCAGCAGCGAATTATTTAATTTTAGCCGCACGGGCGTGCTGGTGGCGACCGGCAACGGCAATGCGTGGAACATCAGCAGCAACAGCTTCTACTACAGTGCCGCTGCCGTACCCGCTACTGCCCAAACGGCCATCGACTTTCACCCCAGCAGCGTGGCCAATGATGTGCTGGTGAGCAACAATTTTATTGGCGGCCGGGCCGCCGGGGCCACCGGCGGCCTTTGGATAAACGCGGGCAGCCAGGACTTTCAGGGAATCATCCTGGATTGCGGCAGCAGCACGACGCTTCCCAATAAGGTAACCGGCAACACTGTGAGCCAGGTGAGCCTGACGGGCGTGGGCAGCACTGCCTTCACGGCAATTGGCGTGAGCGCCGGCCGCTTGGAGCTATCCAGCAATACCGTAACCAGCGTGAGCAATACCGGTACCAGCGGCGTGAACAGCCTCGTGAGCCAGGGTACCACCATTCTCTCGTCGTTCAGCGTGGACAGCGGCCAGCTGATGGTGGTCGAAAACGGCCAGACCGTGGTGCTCGGCGACCTCACCAACGCCGGCATCCTCAACCACACGGGCGGCGACATCCTCATCACCGGCAACTTCATCAACACCGGCACCTTTGCCCAAACCCTGGGCGACCTCGAAGTGAAGGGCGACATGCTGAACTACAACTTGTTCAGCTGCACCACGGGCAAGGTGAAGCTGACCGGCACCGGCAACCAGGTGGTGAGCGGCGGCCTCTACTTCAACCTCGAAGTGAACGGCGGCGGCGTAAAAACCTTCGCCGACGACGCCAATGTGTACAACGGCATCCAGATGCTGAGCGGCATCCTGAATACCGGGGCCTTCCGCATCAAGCTCGAGCCGCTGGCCAACCTCGTCGAAACCGAAACCAGCTACGTGCTGGGCCGCGTCGACGTGCGCCGCACTCCCGTGGTAGGCGTGGCCGAAGCCTTCGGCGGCGTGGGCCTGCGCCTGCTGCCCGCCACCGGCTCGGTGCTGCCCGGCCTGGTCAGCGTGACGCGCACCACCGGCACGGCCCCCAGCGGCGCGGCCGGCGCGCGCG
>JANNDE010000333.1:0-1001 GCA_031387395.1 Hymenobacter sp. | reverse complement strand
TTTTACTAAACCCAAACAGAATGCCTGGCATCATCGGTAAAAAAATCGGTATGACAAGCCTCTTCACTCCGGACGGGAAAAACATTCCCTGCACGCTTATAGAAGCGGGTCCGTGTGTGGTGACGCAGGTTAAGACCATCGAAACGGACGGCTACACAGCCATCCAGCTCGGTTACGGCGAGAAGAAAGCAAAGAACACCACCAAAGCATTGGCTGGTCACTTTGCCAAAGCCGGAACTACTCCCAAGCGCAAACTCGTCGAGTTTCGCACGGCTGAGGTAGCCCAATTCACTGCTGGCAGCGAAATCAATGCTTCCCTCTTCGAGGAAGGCGAATTCGTTGACGTAGTAGGTACCTCAAAAGGCAAAGGTTTCCAGGGCGTTGTGAAGCGTTACAACTTCGCCGGTGTTGGTGGCCAGACTCACGGTCAGCACAACCGCCTGCGTCACCCCGGTTCTATTGGGGCTTGCTCGTGGCCTTCGCGCGTATTTAAAGGAATGCGCATGGGTGGCCGCATGGGCAACGACCGGGTGAAAGTGCAGAACCTGAAGGTGATGCGCATTGTAGCCGACAAAAACCTCATTGTGGTGAGCGGCTCGATTCCCGGTGCCAAGAATTCATTCGTGGTCCTGGAAAAATAACCTTGAAGATGGAACTGTCAGTATTTAACATCAAAGGTGAAGACACCGGCCGCAAGGTTACGCTGTCTGACGCCATCTTCGGTCTGGAGCCGAACGAGCACGTGATGTACCTCGACGTGAAGCAGTACCTGGCCAACCAGCGCCAAGGCACGCACAAGTCGAAGCAGCGCAACGAAGTGCACGGCACCACCAAGAAACTGAAGAAGCAGAAAGGTACGGGCGGCGCTCGTGCTGGCTCGATGAAATCGGGTGTGTTCGTAGGTGGCGGCCGGATTTTCGGTCCTGAGCCCCGCGACTACGGCTTCAAGCTCAACAAAAAGACTAAGCGTCTAGCCCGTCTGTCGGCTCTCTCGACGCTGG
>JANNDE010000311.1:0-5324 GCA_031387395.1 Hymenobacter sp. | reverse complement strand
GGCATCGAAAGCAATCTGGGCCACGATGTTGGCCGCCACGTAGCGGTCGATGGTGGCGACCTCGCGGCAGCGCGCCGTCCGGATTACTTGAAACACCGGGAAAAAAAACAGCCAGATGGCCTTACCGATGCTATAATTCTGAATCAGCCTGGCCTCGTACCAGTCGGGCAGGTCGGCATCGAGCTCGTGCACGCCCTGAAAAACGTGGTGCTTGATATGGAAATTCTTGAAGCTGACGGCCGTCGGAAAAATTGACGGGAAGTTGGCCAGAATGCCCGTGGCCACATTCTGCCACAGCTTGCGAAACACCAGGTTGTGGGCCGCCTCATGAATCACGACAAACAGCGTGTGCGAGAAAAACGCCCCCACCAGGTAGGCCACCGGAATAGTCCAGTACCAGGCTTTATCGCGCAAGAAATACGCCAGGGCCACCTGCGCCAGCACGCAGCCCAGGCCAATGAGGAAGGTGGCGGGGTTGCGCGTCATCAGCTGCTTCACCTCGGGGTGGGCCTTGATAATCTGGCGGGTACGGATGCGGTGCGGCTCGGGAGCCGTGGCCACGGTGAAAGCGGTAGGAGCGGATGCCATAAGTAGCGGACGAACAGCGAAACCCGGAGTGGGGTTCGCGGGGGCCCGACAAAACTACGGCATACCGGGGCTAGCCCGCCAGGCGCGGGCCGTGTCCACGTCGTCGAAAGTGGCGATGACGGCGTTGCCGTGCGTGAACGGCAGCGGGAGGTCGGTAGGGAGACGGCTATACCCGTATGCCCGGGCGAAGTCCGGCCGGCCGGGCGCCATCATGGCCGGGCGCCAGTTTTCGGCGGGTGCGCCCCGCATACCAGTTACTTATTATTCGTCGTTCAGGACCTTGTGGCAGCGTGGTCGCGGGGGCTATCAAGGGGGGCATGCAGTAAGAACGGCAGCAACACTGGCAAGGCACCATGAGTCGGGCAAGTACGCGGAATACGTATTTTTCGATGCTTGTATTAACAAATCGAATGCGAACAACTTTCATATGTCGTACATCGCGTCTCAGCTCTCGATTGGCAGGGCCCGGCGCGGGATGCCGGCTGGCGGCGCGGCTGGCCGGGCAATTGTTTTCTGGCACCGGCAAAGCGGTGTGCTTAGGCGATACGTATTTCGGAACAAGCGGGGTAAGGGCCGGCCCGGGCTGCCGTCTACCGCTGCAACGCCCGCCAGGTGGGCCCGCTTCATTCGACTAAAACTCCATCATGAAAACCCGTTTGTCATCTCTCGCCAGCCTGAGTGCGCTGGCCCTGTTGTTCGCCTGCGGCGCCCAACCCACGGCCGAAGCCCAAAACCCCTCCCGCTCCACGGCAGGCTTCGCGCCGGCCAACCTCAACGGTCTGGCCACGGCCACGTTTGCCGGGGGCTGCTTCTGGGCGCAGGAAGAAGCGTTTGAGCAGATTAAGGGCGTGAAGCAGGTGGTGAGCGGCTACGCCGGCGGCACCAAGGCCAACCCCACCTACGAGGAAGTAGCCGATAAAAACACCGGCCACACCGAAACCGTCCAGATTTACTACGACCCCAAAGTCCTCAGCTATCAGAAGCTGGCCGACATCTTTTTCACGGCCTCGCACGACCCCACCCAGCTCAACCGCCAGGGCAACGACGTGGGGCCGGAGTACCGCTCGGCCGCCTTTTACCGCACACCCGAGGAGCAAAAAATCCTGGAAAGCACCATTGCCCGCGTGAATGCCGCCAAAGAGTACAGCGGCAAAATCGTGACCCAGGTGCTGCCCATGCCCAAGTTCTGGCCCGCCGAAGACTACCACCAGGGCTACTACCGCCTGCACCCCGAAAACCCCTACATCACCAACGTGTCGGCCCGCAAAGTTGAGCACGTGCAGCGTGTGTTTGCCAAAGACCTGAAGAACCCGCTATGACCCCGGCAAACAGCCCGCTTCCCGATGCCTGCGCTGCCCCGGCCGGGTTTCGGCCGGGGCGGTTTGCGTCTGGTCTGCGCGGGCCGGCGGGTCTTTTATTTTTGATTACTTAAGCTGCCCACCGTTCCTTTCCAACAGCCGCGCGGGCCGACCGCTATCCTCCGTATGCCCGCACTTTTTACCCCCGACCTGGATTTTCAGCTGCTGTTTGGTGCGTTGCCTACGCCGCACGCCGTGCTGGCCCCCACAGGCACCGTGCTGGGCCTGAACACAGCGGCCGGCGCGCTGCTGGGCGACGATGGCCGGGCCGCCGACGTGATGGGCCACCCGCTACGGGCGCTGCACGCCGCCCTCACGGCCGCCGGCCACGTGCTGGCCCCATCCGAAAGCCTCACGGCTGCCCTGTACGCGGCCCAGTCGGGCAGCGTGCAGGTGCTGGCCCCCACGTGGCAGGCTCCGGAGGCCGGCCAGCCGGCCCCCTGCTACTGGGAAGCCACGCTGCAGCCCGTAGCGGCGGGCGGCCGGGGCACGGCCGGGGCCATTCGCTATCACCTGCTGCGCCTGCTCGACGTGAGCTCGGCCGTGACGACGGCCACTCCCAGCGCCGAACGCCTGCAGCAAATGCTGGCTGGTGTCCCGGCCATCATGGCTACGGTAGAAGGCCCCGAGCACCGCTTTGCCTTCACCAATCCCGCCTACGATGTCCTCACCGAAGGCCGTGCCCAGTTGGGTGTGCCCGTACTCGAATGCTTTCCGGAGCTGCTCGACCAGAACTTTATTGAGCTGCTCGACCACGTGTACCGCACCGGCCTCACGGTGACGGGCCAGGGTGCGGCCCTGCGGCTGCGCGAACGCGCTACCCAGCAGGTGCGCACCTGCTACCTCGACTACTCCTACCAGCCGCTGCGCGACGCGGCGGGCGTGATAACAGGCGTGACGGGCTTTGCCGTGGAAGTAACCGCCCAGGTAACTGCCCGCCAGCAAACCGAAGCCCGGCAGGTGCGCGCCAGCGTGGCCGACCTGCGCCTGCGCCGCCAGGCCGAGGTGCTGCCCTTCATCACCTTCATCACCGATGCCCTGGGCCGCACCACCTACATAAGCGCACAGTGGTACCAGTACACGGGCCTGCCTGCCGGCACGGGCTGGGCCGAGGTTGATGTGCAATGGCCCCAGATTCTGCACCCCGACGACCTTGTGCGCGCCCAGCAGGAAATTGCCGCCAGCATCGATTCGCCGCGCCTGGGCCGGGTAGAGGTGCGCCTGCGCGGGGCCGACGGCCAGTACCGCTGGTTCATCACCGAAGCCGTGCCGGAGCTCGATGCCGAGGGCCGCCTGTTGCGCCGCAACGGCTACATGCTTGATGTGCACGAGCTGCGCGAAACCCAGCGCTGCCTCGAAGCCAAAGACCGGTTACTGAGCCAGATACTGGCCCAGGCCCCCGCCTACATTGCCGCATTCGCGGGGCCCGAGCACTGCTATTCTTTCTTTAATGCCGACTATAACCGCATGATGGGCTCCCGGCCGCAGCTGGGCCAGCCCCTGGCCCGGTTGCGGCCCGGTGTGAACGACCAGGGTTACCTGGCCATTCTCGACGGGGTGTACCGCACCGGCGAGCCCTTTGTGGGCCGGGAAATGCCCGTGCGCCTGCCCGCCGCCGAAGCCCTGGCCCCCGATACCGAACACTATTTCAACTTTTCGTTTCTGCCCATGCTCGACGAGCACGGCGGCGTCAACGGCATTCTGAGCTTCGCCATCGACGTGAGCGAGCAGGTGCTGACCCGCCGGCAGGCCATCGTGCTGGCCCGCCAGGTAAAGCAGCGCGACGAGCAGCTGCGGGCCATTACCCTGGCCGTCCCCGTTTTCATTGTCAATTTCGACCAGCACGGCGCGCTCACCTACCTCAACGCCTACTTCTACGAGTACACCGGCCGCGACCCGGCCGAGCCGCTGGCGGAAAGCTGGCAGAGCCTGCCGCCCGGCGACCGGGCCGCCGTGCAGGCCCGGGCGCTGGCCGCCATGCAGGCCGGCCAGGCCTGGGAAGCGAGTTTCCGCTGCCGCCGCCACGATGGCGAGCTGCGCTGGATGCAAGCCCGCGCGCAGCCTTATCTCGACCCCAGTGGCCAGCTAGCGGGCTTCAGCGCGGCCACTACCGAGGTGCACGAGCTGCACGTGCGCACCGAGGAGCTGACCCGCAGCCGCGAAGACTTTGCGGCCCTGGCCGACCACATGGCGCAGCTGGCCTGGACGGCCCTGCCCGACGGCCGCGTGAACTACTGCAATCAGCGCTGGCACGACTACACCGGCATCGGCTTCGAGGGCCTGAAGGACTGGGACTGGCAAAGCGTGCTGCACCCCGACGACCTGCCCGAAACCCTGCGCCAGTGGCAGCACAGCCTGGCCACCGGCGAAATGCTGGAGCACGAGGCCCGCTGGCGCCGCCACGATGGCGAGTACCGTTGGTTTCTGACGCGGGCGGAGTCGCTGCGCGACGCGCGGGGGACCATCAGCACCTGGGTGGGGGCCAATACCGACGTGCACGATTTCCGACAGGTGCGCCAGGAGCTGGAAGCCAATAATGCCCGCCTGCGCCGCAGCAATGAGGACCTCGATACCTTCGTGTACATGGCTTCGCACGACCTGAAGCAGCCTATCACCAACATGGCCGGCATTTTTGAGGAATTGACCCGCACGGCCTACTTCCGCGACCCCGAGGCGGTGCAGCTCATCGGCTACTTCGAGCGGGCCCTGAGGCGGATTTTTGCGACCATCGACGACCTGGGGGCTATTGTACAGGTGCAGCGCCTTCAACAAGAAGTGTCCCCCGAGCCCGTGGCCCTGGCCGTGCTCCTGAACGAGGTACTTGAAGGCCTGCACGACCAGCTCGTGCAAGGCGGCGGCCAGGTAGAGTGCGACTTTACCACCTATCCCGTGGTGTCGTTCGTGCGCCCCAACCTGCACAGCATTCTCCTCAACCTGCTCGGCAACTCGCTGCGCTACGCCTCGCCGGGGCGGCCGCCGCGCATCCGCCTCAGCAGCGCCCCCGACCTGCCCACCGGCCGCCCCGTGCTCACGGTGCAGGACAACGGCCTCGGCATCGACCTGGAGCGTTATGGGCCGCAGCTGTTTCAGCTATTCCGGCGCTTTCATCCGCATGTAGATGGTACGGGCATAGGCCTCTACCTCATCAACCGCATTGTGCAAAACCACGGCGGCCGCATCGAGGTAAGCAGTGCCGTGGATGAGGGCACCACGTTCCGGCTTTATTTGTAGGAATTAGGTAGGCCACGATTCTGTCATCCTGAGCCTTCTGCGATTAAAGCAGCGACGAAGGACCTTATCGCCGAAGAACTGTTGGCAGTAAATCAAACGGTGCAAACCTGATAAGGTCCTTCTGCGATTAAAGCAGCGACGAAGGAC
>JANNDE010000196.1:0-1210 GCA_031387395.1 Hymenobacter sp. | reverse complement strand
CCAGCGCGTTGCGGTTGTTGGACAGGTTGCCTTCCAGAAAGGCCCCCTGCGAATGCACCGCCAAGTCGAACCACGGGTACACGGCGTTGTCTTCGAGCTTGAGCATTTTGTAGTTGCCTTGGGCGTACTCGTTCTGCGGGCTGGCGTCGTAGCTGACGATGCGGGCCATGCCGGCCATCATGTGGTAGAGGATGTGGCAGTGGAAAAACCAGTCCTGCTCTTCGTTGGCTTCGAATTCGATGGTGACCGTGCCCATGGCCGGGATGTCGAAGGTGTGCTTCATGGGCGAGTAGGCCCCCTGGGCGTTGACCATGCGGAAAAAGTGCCCGTGCAGGTGCAGGGGGTGGCGCATCATGGTCAGGTTCTGGAAGGTCATGCGCACGTTCTCGCCCCGGCGGATGGGGATTTTATCGGCCTCGGACAATGTCTTGTTGTCGAACGACCAGAGGTAGCGCAGCATGTTGCCAGTCAGCGTGAGCTTGACCTCGCGCCATTGCCGGGTGGAGTCGAGCGTGGTGGGGTGCAGGGCCCGCAGCTGGTTGTAGTTGAAGTCGCCGCTGCTGCCACCCATGCTCATGCCCGCCATGCCGCCGCCCATGTCCATGCCGGCCATGCTGCCGCCCTGGTCCTGCATGGTGCCCATGCTCTTGCCGGCTTTCTCCTGCTCGTTCATCGGCCGGTCCTGCGGGGAGGGTGCCGTGCTGGCGGGCATGGTGCCGTTTTTCATGTCCATGCCTTTCATGGAGGGGTCGGCGGTCTGATTCGGCTGCGGGCTTCCGGGCATGTTCATGCCCTTCATGAACTGGTCTTTTTTGTCCTGCCCCTTCCTATCCATTCCCTTCATATCCTGGCTGCCACCTTTCATGTCCATGCCTTTCATGCCGCCGCCGTTGGGGTCCATCTGGCCGTTGCCGCCCATGTTCATGCCGGTCATGTTGCCCATGCTGTTCATTTCCCGCATCATCTGGAAGTAGTTGATGCGCGGCAGGTCGGGCGCTTTCATCGGCTCGCCGGCCCCAAAGAAGCTGGATGAGTAGCCGGTGATGTCGTTGGCGGTGGCCCGCAGCTCGGCCGCGCCCGCGGGCGGGATGGTCACCAGCAGGTCGTAGGTTTCGGCCGTAGCAATTTCGAGTTTTGATACCGGAAAGGGCTCCACGTTGATGCCATCGGCGGCGATGACCTGCATGGGGCCGCCGGCATACTGCAGGTG
>JANNDE010000155.1:0-14928 GCA_031387395.1 Hymenobacter sp. | reverse complement strand
CGAAGAAACTGCGCACAGCGGCTACCACGGCCAATATGTGCTCTTCCGTCATGCCGGGCCACATGGGCAAGCTCAGGCTGGTGGCGGCCAACTCTTCGGCTATTGGATAAGCCCCGGCCGGAATGTTGAGGTGGGCGTAGGCCTGCTGGCGGTGCGGCGGCACGGGGTAGTGAATGAGCGTGCCAATGCCCTGGGCCGTGAGGTGCTGCTGCAGGGCGTCGCGCCGCGGCGTGTGCACCACGTAGAGGTGGTACACGTGGGTGGCACCCACGGCCACGGCGGGCCGGCGCAGGCCGGCGATGCCGGCCAGGTGCTGCCCGTACCAGGCGGCCACCTGCTGGCGCTGCTGCGTCCAGGCGGGCAGCTCGGGCAGCTTCACGCACAGCAGGGCCGCCTGCAGCTCGTCGAGGCGGGAGTTGTAGCCCACCACTTCGTTGTAGTACTTCTGCTGCGAGCCGTAGTTGCGCAGCACCCGCACTTTTTCTGCCAGGCCGGCATCGTTGGTGGTGATGGCTCCGGCGTCGCCCAGGGCCCCCAGGTTTTTGCCCGGGTAGAAGCTGGTGCCGCTCACCTGCCCGAAGCTGCCGGTGAGCTGCCCGGCAAAGGCCGCCCCCTGGGCCTGGGCATTGTCTTCCACCACGAACAGGCCCCGCCGGATGGCTATGGCCATAATTTCCGGCATGCGACAGGCCTGCCCGTAGAGGTGCACCGGCATAATGGCCCGGGTCCGTGGCGTGAGGGCCGCTTCGATGCGGGCGGGGTCGAGGTTGCTGGTGGCCGGGTCGGGCTCCACGGGCACGGGCGTGGCCCCCACCTGCGTCACGGCCAGCCAGGTAGCGATGTAGGTATTGGACGGCACAATCACCTCATCGCCGGGCCCGATGCCCAGCACCCGCAGCGCCAGCACCAGCGCATCGAGCCCGTTGGCGACCCCCACGGCGTGGCCCACCCGGCTAAAAGCCGCGTACTCCCGCTCAAACTGCCGCACTTCCTCGCCCAGCACGTACCAGTGCGAGTCATAAACCCGGGCAAACGCGCTTTGCATGGCCTCGCGCAGGGGCGTATGCTGCAGCTCAAAAGAAAGAAAAGGCACCTGCATGGAGCAAAGTTATGCGCAGCGCGCAGTGAATGGCGAGTACGAGAGCCGTTACGTTCTGGCGGGGTCGACCTCCGCGCGCGCCTCACCCCTGCCGGACACGGCCCCCAACCCCCAGTTCGCTTCAAGCGCAAAGCCCTCAAAGAGAGAGCTAGCCCTATCTTCTAGTCTTAACTTGCTTTATTTTCTTGTTTTAAATATTTATTATTAACTGCTGTTACGCAGTTTGGTGGCGATGGCGCGGGGTTGTACCCGGTAGGGCTTTGCCCCGTGTCTATTATTTGTGAGCCTCTGGCCCACCCGTTAGCACGATAGACGCGGGTGTCGGGCAACGACCGCAGGCCAGAGGCCTGCCAATAACCGGCACAGGGCGGAGCCCTACCGGGTACAACCCCGCGCCATCTCGTCCTGGGTGCGTAACAGCAGTTATTAAAACTAAAACTAGTCCCCCCTCTCTGCAGGAGAGGGGGTTAGGGGGTGAGGTGCACGCGGAGGTCGACCACCTCACCCATGGCACGCCAGCACGTGGCTGGTGGCTCCCAGCCGGAACCCCAGCTTCTCGCAGGTGCGGAATACGGCGTGGTTGGTGGCCTGGGTCGTCATCAGCACGGCTTCGTGGCCGGCGGCCTGGGCGCGGCGCACGGTTTCGGCCACCAGCTTCAAGTGCCAGCCGCGGTTGGCCGGGCCTACGGCCGTGAGCAGCACCCGCGACAGCCCCACCCCGAGGGCGCGCGCATCGTGGGCCAGGTCGCTGATAGCCAGGAAGGCATCGACCGGCAGGCCGGGCTGGTCGGGCAGCAGCACCACGTCGGCCAGGCCGGCGGCCACGGCATTTTCGGCGTAGCGGGCCAGGTAGGCATCGGCCCGGGCTTCCCCAAACCAGGGGTCGGCGTGAAACCGGTCGTGCGCGTTGCGGGCGGCGGCGGCCACCTGCCCCACCAGGGGCGCCTCCCCTGCCGTAGCCGGGCGCACGGGGTAGCGCGGATAGTCGAACGCCGGCAGCTGGTCGCGGTAGTAGGTAAGGCGCGTTTCCACCAGCTGCCAGCCGGCCCCGGTGAGCCCTTGCAGCAAGCGAATGTCTTCGGCCGGCACCACGCTAAACGCATAAAACGCCGGGTGCCGCGCCGCCAGCTGCTGCCGCAGGTCGGTAGCGGCCCGCACCAGCTGGGCCGGGCTGGCCAGCTCCTCAAACAAAGCCGTGAACAGACGGTACGTCGGCGTGCCAAAGTAGTCCGAGTCCCACGCCAGCCGCCGGAGCAGCCAGTGCACCTCCGCCGCCGCGGCCGCCGTCGGGGGCTGGGGCGGGGAATGGGAATGGAAAGTCGTGGCCCCCACGCCCTGCTCCCACCGGGCGGCGGCTCCCGTCCCGAACAGCTCCTGCTGCCGCTCAGCGGCGAGGTGGCGCAGGAAGTAGTAGGGCGAATAATAGGCCAGCGCCGCGGCCCGCGCCGCACCAGCGGGCTCAGACCGGGGTTTTCCATCGCTGCTTAAATTCCTGGTGGTCCCGGATGTAATCCGCCTCATCGTAGGGCTGCGAGGCCAGCACCAGTTGCACCGCCGAGTGCGAGTACTGCATCGTGTGCCAGGCGCACGGCGGCACGTACAGGCCCACGTGGGGGTCCTCCAGCCGAAACAGCTGAATATCGCCGTTGGCCAGCTCCGTGGTGGCGAGAATGCGCCCGGCGGCGGCAATAATCACCTGCTCGGTTTTGTGGTGGGCATGCCGGCCGCGCACAATGCTCTCCGGCGTGTAGTAGGTCCAGAAAATGCGCTTTATCTCGAACGGAATCCCCTGCTGCTGCTCAATCACGGAGATGTAGCCGATGGCGGGGTCGCCCAGCTTCGGCAGTTGAATGAGGTGCGGAGTATTCATAGATGGGGAAGCTAGTCAGAAAGTCACTATCAAAGCGGGTTTCCGGTTGATGAACGGTCCCGGCCGCCACGCAAACGACAACGTTTGCGCTGCTACACTCGTCGCAAAGTGTTTTATAATAGGACTTACGCAATTTTAGCCCCAGCGGGGCGACATATCGGTAGTAAATAATTGATAAACAAGAACAAAGCCCCAGCGGGGTCCTGCCCGGAGGGCGACACTCGTTAGCATCCATCTGACGAATGTCGCCCCGCTGGGGCTTTATTCTCATTACCAGGGATTTACTACCGATATGTCGCCCCGCTGGGGCTAAAAAAACAAACCTTTGCGTAAGTCCTATTATAAGAACAATGTAGAGACGCATCATTGCGTCTCGTCGTTGAACGGCCCACGTTCGGACCGTTAGCCGATTCTGTTCACCGGTGAGACGCCATGATGCGTCTCTACAGCCGCCTGATTTTCGCAAACCACTTCGCGACGAGTATATCTATCAAATTCAAAACCGCTTCGGCCGCAACCACGCCCGGCAGCACTCCCCCTGTTTAACACGGCCTCAGCCCCGCCACCGCCGGCTTACAAAGCAAAGGGGAGCCCGTAGCAGCACGCCCCCCTTGTTTTGCATTTGCATGATGCTTAGCTCGGGCGGTGACGGCAACATTTACGCCTCCCGGCAGAGTGCTAAAACGACACCTCCGTACCTGCACCGTAGCTGTACCGTACCTGAAGCCAGGTTGGCCCCTACCTGTACCGACCGCTAATCAGGCCTAACCACCTTGCTTTATTCACATAAAGCCCTCCTCAAAAAGGACACCCTCTTTTGAACTTAACCTGGATGAGGGCCTGGCGGCAAACGCGGGCCGTAGTGGCCGGGCCGGTCAAAGTTACTTCACGTGCTCCTTAAAATATTCGAGGGTGCGACGCAGGCCCTCGGCGCGGTCCACTTTGGGCTCCCAGCCCAGGATTTCCCGGGCCTTGGTGATGTCCGGGCGGCGCTTCATCGGGTCGTTTTCGGGCAGCGCCTGGAAGGTCGGCCTGAACTCGACGCCGGTGAGGCGCGCGATTTCCTCGCCGAACTCCTTGATGGTGATTTCATCGGGGTTGCCGATGTTCACGGGCAGGTGATAGTCGCTCAGTAGCAGGCGGTAAATGCCTTCCACGAGGTCGTCGACGTAGCAGAACGAGCGGGTCTGCGAGCCGTCGCCGAACACGGTCAGGTTTTCGCCGCGCAGGGCCTGCGAGAGGAACGCCGGCAGCACGCGGCCATCGTTGAGGCGCATGCGCGGGCCGTAGGTGTTGAAGATGCGGATGATGCGCGTTTCCAGGCCGTGGTGGTTGTGATAGGCCATGGTAATAGCCTCCTGGAAGCGCTTGGCTTCGTCGTAGCAGCCGCGGGGCCCCACGGGGTTCACGTTGCCGAAGTACTCCTCCACCTGCGGATGAATCTCGGGGTCGCCGTACACTTCCGAGGTGCTGGCAATCAGCATGCGGGCCCCCTTCACCCGCGCCAGGCCCAGCAGGTTGTGGGTGCCCAGCGAGCCCACCTTCAGGGTCTGAATCGGAATCTTAAGGTAGTCAATCGGCGAGGCCGGAGAGGCGAAGTGCAGGATGTAGTCGAGCTTGCCGGGCACGAACACGAACTTGCTCACGTCGGCGTGGTGAAACTCAAATGCCGGGTTGCCGAACAAATGCTCGATGTTCTGGAGCGAACCCGTAATCAGGTTGTCCATGGCGATGACGTGATACCCTTCGCTCAGGAACCGGTCGCAGAGGTGCGAGCCCAGAAAACCAGCCCCGCCGGTGATGAGGACGCGTTTCTTTTCGGTGGTATTATCTGTCATATTATCAGTATTAGGTCGTCAAACCGTCATGCATAGCGCAGCGAAGCATCTTGCCCGCAGTCACTAATCAATACCATTGCAACGAAGCGGTAAAGATGCTTCGCTACGCTCTGCATGACGTTCTATGCAAAAAAATTAAGCTGGCTCCTTATGGTCAGTCTTGATGCCGATGCAGTGATACACGAAGCCCAGCTCCTTCAGCTCCTTGGCATCGTAGATGTTGCGGCCGTCGAAAATAGCTTTCTGCTTCATCAGCCGGCTTACCACGGCGAAGTTGGGCACCCGGAACTCGGGCCATTCCGTCACGATGAGCAGCGCGTCGGCATCAATCAGCGCCTCAAACTCGTCCTTGGCGTAGGTGATAGTGCTGCCCAGCGTGTGCGCGGCTTCCTTCATGGCCACGGGGTCGTAGGCCGTCACGGTGCAGCCGGCGGCCAGCAGCTTCTCGATGATAACCAGTGAGGGGGCCTCGCGCATGTCGTCGGTTTTCGGCTTGAAGGACAGGCCCCAGAGCGCGATTTTCAGGCCCCTGAGCTGGCCACCGAAGTGCCGGCTCACCTTGTCGAACAGCACCGATTTCTGGTCGTCGTTCACGCTTTCCACGGCGCGCAGCACCTGCATGTCATAGCCGTTTTCCTGGGCGGTTTTAATGAGCGCCTTCACGTCCTTTGGAAAGCACGACCCGCCGTAGCCGATGCCGGGATAGATGAACTTGGTGCCGATGCGGGCATCGGAGCCGATGCCGCGGCGCACCATGTTCACGTCGGCCCCCATGATTTCGCACAGGTTGGCGATGTCGTTCATGAAGCTGATTTTGGTGGCCAGCATGGAGTTAGCCGCATATTTCGTCATTTCAGCCGACGGGATATCCATGAAGATAATCGGGTGGCCGTTCAGCACAAAGGGCTTGTAAAGCTTGGTCATCACCTCCTCAGCCCGCTCCGACGAGATGCCCACCACGATGCGGTCGGGCTTCAGGAAGTCGTCGATGGCCGCGCCTTCCTTCAGGAATTCGGGGTTGGAAGCTACATCGAACTCGACGTGCTCACCGCGCTGGGCCAGGGCCTGCTCAATCTCGGCGCGCACCTTGGCGGCCGTACCCACGGGCACGGTGCTTTTGGTCACAATCACGCCGTAGCTGCTGATGTGCTCGCCAATGCCGCGGGCCACGGCCAGCACGTACTTCAGGTCGGCCGAGCCGTCTTCGCCGGGCGGGGTGCCCACCGCGATAAACGCCACGTCGCAGTCTTTAATTGCCTCGCCCAGATTGGTCGAGAATTGCAGGCGGCCCTTGTCCACGTTGCGGCTCACCATTTCTTCGAGCCCCGGCTCGTAGATTGGCAGAATGCCCTGGCGCAGGTTATCGATTTTCTTCTGGTCGATATCAATGCACGTCACGTCGATGCCGACTTCGGCAAAGCACGTCCCAGTCACCAGTCCGACGTAGCCGGTACCTACTACTGCGATTTTCATTCTTTCAGTTAAGATTAAAAGTTAAAAGAAGCTGATATCGTTAGCGCTAAGAAACAACTCTTAGAGCGGTTTCCGTGTCCGTGTACATGCTGTAGGCCAGCGCCACGGCGCGGGCGTCATTGAACGGCTGACACCGCGCTATCCCATGCGGGCTAAACAACGACGCTCGCGCCATGGCGCGGGCCTACAGCGTGAACACCAACCTGGAAACCGCTCTCACTCTTAACTTTTCAGGCCATATACTTCTTCCACCAGGTCTGGAACACGATGAGGCCCCAGATGCGGGCGTGCACGTCGCCGGGGCTGCGCGAGAACAGCTGGGTTTTGAGCGCCCGGATGGCCTGCACGTCGAAAATACCCTGGGCTTCGATGAAGTCGTCGCGCAGCAAATCGTTTTCGATGAGCGGGCGCAGCTCGCCGCGCATCCACTTCAGCAGCGGCACTTCGAAGCCGTGCTTGGGGCGGTCGTAGAGCTCGGCGGGCAGCTCGGCCCGAAAGGCGTCCTGCACGATGCGCTTTTTCATGGTCGCGTCGACCTTGCTGCTCACGGGGATGGAAAACGCGAAGTCGACCACCTTGTAGTCGAGAAAAGGCGTGCGCACTTCCAGCGAGTTGGCCATGCTCATCAGGTCCACCTTGGTGAGCATGTCGTAGGGCAGCACCAGGGTCATGTCGGTGAGCAGCACCTCGTTGAGGTCGCCGTCGGCGTGCAGGTTCTCCAGAATATCCTTGCGACGCTTGGCGGCGAGCTTCTTGCCCACTTTGGCGCGGCTGGCGGGGCTGAGCAGCTGGCGGGCATCGTCGGCCGAGGCGAAGCTGGCCCAGTCCCAGTACCGGTCTTTCACGCTGGCCGTCATGCCGCGCGCGAAGCGCTGGAGCTGGCGGATGCGGTTGCCGAAGAAGCCGTTGCGCGACTTGGGCAGGGCATCCCACACGAAGCCCAGGGCCGTGACGGCCTCGGCCGCCGCGCCGCCCTGCCGCACCTTGAACTCGCCCATGTGCTTGTTGTAGCCTCCAAACATCTCGTCGGCACCGTCGCCGCTCAGGGCCACCGTCACCTTCTGGCGGGTGCGCTGGCTGAGAATGTACACGGCCAGGGCCGAGGAGTCGGCAAACGGCTCGTCGAGGTAGTCCAGCATGCCGTGGATGTGCTCGTAGAGGTCGTCGTTGGTGAGCGAGAAAACCGTGTGGTTGGTCTTGTGGCGGGTGGCCACGAGGTTGGCATACTTGGTTTCGTCGAAGAAGGGCTCGTCTTTGAAGCCGATGCTGAACGTGCTCAGATGCGGGGTGTGGCGGGCGGCCAGGGCGGCGATGACGCTGGAGTCGATGCCGCCGCTCAGGAAGCAGCCGAGCGGCACGTCGGCCACGAGGCGGCGCTGCACGGCCCCGTCCATCAGCTCGACCAGCTTGCGCTGCTGCTGCTCGTAGCTGAGCTTGTTTTTGGCGACTTTTTTGGGGTCGTACGGAATCTTGTACCAGGCTTTGCCCACCACCTTTTTATCCTTGATGTAAAGGTAGTGGCCGGGCAGCAGCTTCTTCACGCCCTTAAAAATACTGGCCGGGCCGGGAATGTAGTTGAGCTGCAGGTACTGGCTCAAGGCAACGAAATCGAGCTTGCGCGGCACGCCCAGCGCCATCATCGACTTCATCTCCGAGGCGAAAAACAGCTTATCCTCGTCGCGGTAAATGAGCAGGGGCTTCACGCCGTACCGGTCGCGGGCGATGAGCAGGGAGTTTTCCTCCTTGTCGTAAATCGCGAAGCCAAAAAAGCCGTTGAGCTTCTTGATGAAGCTGCGACCCTCGGTGATGTAAAGCTGAAGAATAACCTCCGTATCGGTCTGCGAATGAAAGGTGCAGCCGCGCTTGAGGAGCTTCTCGCGCAGCTCGCGGTAGTTGAAGATTTCGCCGTTGAAGACGATGGTGTAGCGGCCCGAAGCATCGGTCATCGGCTGGTTGCCGTCGGCCGAAAGGTCGAGAATAGCCAGCCGGCGGAAGCCCAGCCCGCACTGGTCGTACACGTAGTGGCCCTCCGAGTCGGGACCGCGGCGAATGATGGCGTCGGTCGACGCCTGCAGGTTGGCCAGCGACTGACGACCTGTTTCGGTAAAGGCAAATACTCCGGTTATTCCACACATAGTCGCCCGCAAAAGTACGACCCCGCAACCTAAAGCTCATCTCCGGGGTATTGTCTGAACCGCGGATTCGTCGGATGCATCGGATTCGTCGGATTTCGGGGATGATTCTCCGGTCGGGTATCCGGCCCGGCCCGCATCTGCTGCTGTACTTCTCGTTTCAACCCCAACTCCCATGGACCTTAACGCGCAATTCCAGGCTGCGGCCGACCAAGTAAACAACCTCCCCGGCGACCAGGCCGCTAGGCACATGACCGAGCTCTACGGCCTCTACAAACAGGCCACTGAGGGCGACGTGAACATGCAGCCCGGCGAAGTCGACGCCTCGGCCGCCGACCAGGCCAGCGGCCCCGCCGGCCTCTCGCAGGCCCAGTGGGACTCGTGGAACCAGTTTAAGGGCGTGGCCGGGGACGAGGCCAAGCGCCGCTACGTGGCCCGCACCGCCGAAATAACCGGCGCGGCCGGCGGCGACCAAACCGGCGGCGCGGCCGGAGCCGGCGCAGTGCCCACCGACGGCCTCACCGGCGCGCCCAGCACCACCGACCACGGCGGGCTAAAGGGCGACATCAAAGCCGGCACGCCCTACGGCGGCGAGGATAAGCTGAAGAGCCAGCAGGCGTAGCACGATGCCCTGTTTCGGCTCGCCGGCCGGCCTACCCCACCCCCCTAACCCCCTCCCCTCCGGAGAGGAGGAACTAGTTCATCATATTTAGTCATATGATTGTCAGTTTTTTTACGGCTGTGAATTAGTTCCCCCTCTCCCGGAGGGGAGGGGATTAGGGGGTGGGGTAACCGGCCGGCGAGCCGAAACAGGGTAACGGGAGTGCGGTTGCCCGGCCGCCCGCTAGCCGTATCATTGCGCTTCCTCCCCTACTCTCCAATACGAAGATGAACCGTCGCCTCTTCCTGAACCAGGGCACCCGCGTGGCCCTCACCGCTGCCCTGCTGCCCGCCGTGGCCTGCCAGGCCACCCCCGACAAGCCCGCCACCGCCGCCGACACCCCGGCCGCCGAAGCCGCCGAAGCCGCCGCGGCCGACCAGTTCGAGCTGCACGAGCTCACCATTGCCGACCTACAGGCGCGCATGGCCAAGGGCACCGACACGGCCCGCAGCCTGAGCGAAAAGTACCTGGCCCGCATCAAGGACCTGAACGAGGCCGGGCCGATGCTGCGCGCCGTTATCGAAACCAACCCCGACGCGCTGACCATTGCCGACGCGCTGGATAAGGAGCGCCAGGCCGGCAAGGTGCGCGGCCCGCTGCACGGCATTCCGGTGCTGATAAAGGACAACATCGACAGCGGCGACCAGCTGATGACCACGGCCGGCGCTTCGGCTTTGGTTGGCCACCAGGCGAAGCAGGATGCCTTTATTCTGAAAAAGCTGCGGGCGGCCGGCGCGGTGCTGCTGGGCAAAACCAACCTGAGCGAGTGGGCCAACTTCCGCTCGTCGCACTCGGTGAGCGGCTGGAGCAGCCGGGGCCGCCAGAGCCGCAACCCCTACGCCCTCGACCGCAGTACCAGCGGCAGCAGCTCAGGCTCGGGCGCGGCCGTGGCGGCCAACCTCTGCGCCGTGGCCATCGGCACCGAAACCGACGGCTCGGTGGTGTCGCCGGCGTCGGTGAGCGGCCTGGTCGGCCTCAAGCCCACGGTGGGCCTGCTGAGCCGCGGCGGCATCATCCCGATTTCGAGCACCCAGGACACCGCCGGCCCCATGGCCCGCACCGTGCGCGACGCGGCCCTGCTGCTGGCCGCGCTGCAAGGCCCCGACGCGGCCGACCCGGCCCGCCTGCCCATCCCGGCCACTACGCCCACCGACTACACCGTTTTCCTGAAAACGGACGCGCTAAAAAGCCAGCGCCTGGGCGTCGAGAAGTCCCACCTCAACGGCCCGCCCGCCGTGGCCGCGCTCCTGCGCGAAGCCGTGGCCGCCCTGAAAGCTCAGGGCGCGACCGTCGTGGAAATTGAGCTGAACAAGCTGGTGAACCCGCTCGGCGAGGCCGAGTTCGACGTGCTGCTCTACGAGTTCAAGGATGGCGTGAACAAGTACTTGACCGGCGCCGGGGCCGCCGTAAAATCCCTGGCCGACGTCATCGCCTACAACCAGGAGCACGCCGCCAGGGCCATGCCCTTCTTCCAGCAGGAAACCCTCGTGCGGGCCCAGGCCACCGACGGGCTGAATAATCCCAAATACAAAGCCGCCGTGCAGCGCACCGTAGCCGGAGCCCGCCAGGCCATCGACGGCCTGCTGAAACAGCACCAGCTGGCCGCCATCGTGGGCATTACCACCGGCCCGGCCTGGTGCATCGACTGGGTAAACGGCGACTACTCATCGGGCGTCGATTTCTCCTCGCCCGCCGCCATGGCCGGCTACCCCCACCTCACCGTGCCCATGGGGCAGGTGCTGGGGCTGCCCGTGGGCCTGTCGTTCGTGGGCCCGGCCTACCAGGAAGGCCGCCTGCTAGGCCTGGGCTACGCCTACGAGCAAGCCACGCATAGGCGCGCCGCACCAAAGTTTTTGCCCACGGTGCAGGCGTAAACCTCACCCCCTGCCCCCAGGGTAAACGCATTAAAATCCGAGGCACTTTTCGCGGTATTCATCCGATAAGGCACAATGGTTTCGTTTTCGATTCAGGCTCATGTTTTCGGGCCGGGCACGCAGCAGGTTAAGGGCAAACTTGCGCACCACGGCGCAGTTGGCGGCGGCGTTGCGGGCGCGTTTTCGGCTGCGGTCTTCGCCGAAAACCACGTCCAGCACCCAGTGCAACCGGTTTTCAATGCCCCAATGCCGGCGCACATACTTCTGAAAGTCAATGGCATGGCCTTGTCGGCTGCTGACGTAAAGGCGCGTTTCGGTCGTTGTCACGCCCGTGGCTACGACCGTGCGCGTGGCCACGACCTCGACCACGGTGCGCAGCCCGGCCCACTCGGGTCCGCGCACGGCGGCGGGCAGGGCCGTGGCGGGCAACACGCGGCACGTGCGCGTTTCCCGGCGCCCGTGGGCGGCTTTCTCACCGGTGTCGGTGGCGGTGTCAGCGGCTTGGGTGTCAGCGGTTTGGGTTGCGGCGGCTTGGGTTGCGGCGGCTTGGGTTGCGGCGGCTTGGGTGTCAGCGGCTTGGGTGTCAGCGGTTTGGGTGTCAGCGGTTTGGGTTGCGGCGGTTTGGGTTGCGGCGGCAAAAGCGCCCTGGACGGCCGCTTGCAGCGCGGCTTGGTTGCCTTTGAGGGCCAGCAGGTAGTCGGCCCCGGCGGCGGCGATGGCCTGCGTGACGCTTTTCTGGCAGCCGATGGCATCCATCGTCAGCAGGCAGCCGCCCACCTCGAGCAGGGCCAGCAGCTCAGGCAAGGCCGTGATTTCGTTGGTCTTGTCCGGGGGTTGGTACTGGCCCAGGCACAGACCGGCCTCGTCGCACCAGGCGTGGAGCAAGTGGACGGCCGACACGCCGCCCTGCGCGTGCGGGGCCTGTTGCTGGCGGGCCGTGGCCGAGCGGCACAGGCGCTTGCCATCCAGGCAAATTTGCGCCCTCTCGGGCAGCGCCACGTCGCGCCGTGCCCAGCAAATCAAGCACTTCTCAAAGGCCCGCGGCTCAAGCAGGCCCATCACCCGGTTGAGCGTGTCGTGGGACGGGATGCCCGCCGCAAAGGGCAGGTAGGTGCGCAGCCACGCCAGCTTGGCCCGGCCGAAGTCCACGACGTGCTGCCACTCCTCGTAGCCGCTCAGGCTCGCGCTCACGCACAGGAACAGGATTTCCAGCAGCGGGTAGCGCCGCCGCCGGGTCATGCGCGGGTCGGGAAGGGTGGCAAACTCCGTCAGGAAAGAGGTAAAACTCAACGCGCTCATCAGGCCAAAGCCGCAAAACTAGGCAACTCCGTTTTAATGCGTTTACCCTGCCCTAGCCCCCTCTCCCTAAGGAGAGGGGGGCAGGGGGTGAGGTGACCATTAGAAAATCTTCCCCGGATTCAAAATCCCGTGCGGGTCGAACACGTCCTTAATCCCCCGCATCAGGTTCAGATTTACTTCCTTCAGGGCGATGCCGATGTAACCCTTCTGCACCAGCCCGATGCCGTGCTCGCCCGAGATGGTGCCGCCCAGCTTCACGCACAGCTCGAAAATTTCGGAGATGGGCTGACGCAGGCCTACGTTCCACATCTCGTCGTCGAGGTCGCCGCGGATGATGTTGACGTGCAGGTTGCCGTCGCCGGCGTGGCCGTAGCACACCGTCTTGAAGCCGTAGCGGGCCCCTATTTCCTTCACGCCGCTCAGCAGGGTGGGCAGCTCGGCGCGGGGCACCACGGTGTCCTCCTCCTTATACACCGAGTTGTAGCGCACCGAATTGCCGATGTTGCGGCGAATCTTCCACAGGTCGTCCTTCTGGCCGGCGGTGTCGGCGAGCAGAATTTCGTCCACGTCGTAGTGCTCCAGCACGCCGTACACCTGTTCGGCTTCCTTGTAGAGCTGGTCCAAATCCTGGCCGTCGAGCTCGATGAGCAGGTGGGCTTCGATATCGTCGGGCAGCGCGAGCGGAATTTTGAGGTAATCAGACGACCAGGCAATGGCCTCGCGCTCCATAAACTCCATGCCCGACGGGATGATGCCCGCCCGGAATACCGCCGACACCGCCTCGGCCGCCTGCGCTACCCGGCGGAAGGGCACCAGCATCAGAATGTTGTGCTGCGGAAACGGCAGCAGCCGGAACACCACCTTGGTGATGATGCCCAGCGTGCCCTCCGAGCCCACCATCAGCTGGGTGAGGTTGTAGCCGGTGGAATTTTTGAGGGTGTTGGCGGCCGTCCAGATGATATCACCGGTGGGCAGCACCACCTGCAGGTTCAGCACGTAGTCTTTGGTGGTGCCGTATTTCACGGCTTTGGGGCCGCCGCTGCTGTGGGCCAGGTTGCCACCCAGCGAGCAGCTGCCCTTGCTGGCCGGGTCGGGCGGATAGAACAGCCCCACTTCCTTCGCCGCGCGCTGAAACGCCTCGTTGATGACGCCAGGCTCCACGGTCGCCTGCAGGTTGCGCTCGTCAATCTGAATAATTTTGTTGAGCCGCTCGGTGCTCAGAATCACGCCGTGGTGCACGGGCAGCGCCCCGCCGCTGAGGCCGGTGCCAGCCCCGCGCGGCGTCACGGGCAGGCGGTGCGCGTGGCAGAGGCGCATAATGGCCCCGATTTCCTCGGGCGAGCCGGGGCGCAGCACCACGTCGGGGGCAAAGTGCAGGTCCTCGGTGTGGTCGCGGCCGTAGTCGGCGTAGGCATCGGCGGTAGCGGCCACCTCGGCGCGCTGGGCCGTGAGCACGTGCCCCGGGCCCACAATGGCTTCGAAGGCAACCAATAATTCGGGGGTCAACTCGTTAAAGTTCATGAGCGGCGAAACGAAAAGGCCGCGTAAACTATCTTTGCGGCCGATGGGGAGGGTGACAACGAAGATACTACCGCTGCTGCTGGCTTTCGTTTTGCTGGCCGGCTGCCACCGTAAGCTGAATTACCGCGACGGCCAGTACCGCTCGGCCCGCGAGATGGCGCGCCTGAAAAAAGGCGGCCGCGCGCACCCCGTGGGCAAAACCAAAGTCGTGGGCGTGGGCCCCGGCGGGGCCAGAACCAAGGTCGTGGTCCGGCGGCCGGCCCGCGCGGGCAGCGCCACCGGCACCCTGGCTTCGGTGATTGAGACCGCCCGCTCCTACCAGGGCACCCCCTACCTGTACGGCGGCACCACCCGCCTGGGCCTCGACTGCTCGGGCCTGCTGCAATTGTCGTTCGGCGAGGCCGGGGTGAGCATTCCGCGCTCCTCCAACGAGCAGGCCGTGTGGGGCGACCCGGTGAAATCGACCGACCTGCGGCCCGGCGACCTGGTTTTTTTCGGAGCCTCCCCCGGCAGCCGCACCATTACGCACGTGGGCATGGTGACGGTGGCCGACCTGGAAGGCGTGGATTTCATTCATGCCTCCACCTCGCTGGGCGTCGTCGAAAACAGCTTAGAGTCTGATTATTACTTGAGTCGATTCATCCGGGCGGTGCGGCCCCGGCTGTAGCTCGTGTGCCTCAGGGCATTTGTTGTGCAAACGGTTTCTCTTTTTGTCCCTTATAAATGGTAAATTTGCCGTAATATTGACACTTTCATCTTACCCGTACCTTTGCCCCGCTTTTAATTAAAGCTCACTGTTTCCATCAACCATTTTTTTATGAACCATTCATTTTTACGCCACTTTGTGTTGCTGGCGTTGATGCTCTTCTCCGCCCGGCTGGGTTGGTCGCAGGGTGCCACCACAGCCGCCATGAGCGGGGCTATCTCGGACAAAACCGGCACGGGCCTGCCCGGCGCCACGGTGATTGCCGTGCATACCCCCACGAACACGCAGTACGTAGCCCCGACGAACGCCGACGGTCGCTTCAACATTCAGAACATGCGCGTAGGGGGCCCCTACACGGTAAAAGTAACTTTCGTGGGCTATAAGGAATTGGTACGAGAAGACCTGTTCCTCACCCAGGGCCAGAACCTGCGCTTCGACCAGAAGCTGAGCGACTC
>JANNDE010000149.1:0-5793 GCA_031387395.1 Hymenobacter sp. | reverse complement strand
CTTATTACCACCAAGAAAGGCAATGCGGGCGCTCCGGTGCTCAACGTCGGGGCGTCGACTGGCTTCTCGAAACTGTTGCGCCGGCCCAAGTACCTTGACGCCAGCCAGTACCGGCAAGCCCTATCCTACTACGGACTACCGACCAGCGGGCCCACGAGTTCCGATAAGGGCGGTAACGTTGATGCGCTGGATGAAATTTTGCGCACCAGCAGACTTCAAAACTACAACGTGTCCATGAGCGGCGGCGGCGAAACCGGCCGCTACCGGCTCTCGCTGGGTTACCTCGACCAAGACGGCATCGTCCGTAAAACCGGCTTCAAGAAGTACAGCGCCAACCTGTCGACCAATCTTCAGTTTCTGGAAAGCAAGAAGCTGGGTGTGGACGTCAACATCGCCACCAGTCAATTTCAGGAAAAGCTGGCCAACATTACCACCGATGCCGGCTTCCGGGGCAGCCTTATCGGGCAGGCCCTGCAGTGGAACCCGACCCAGGCCCTGCGCAATCCCGATGGTTCGCTCTTCATTCAGGCGGGCGACGTGGTCAACCCCCTCGCGGCCCAGGAACTCTACGATGACAACTCGCGGGTCAACACGATACTGGCCAGCATCGCGCCCTCGTATAAGTTTACCGACTGGCTCAACTACCGCCTGCTGCTGAGCGTGAGCTACAACAGCGGCGAGCGGCGCACAGCCATCGACCAACGCCTGATTAACATCCCGGGCATCCGGGACCAGGGCTTTGCCAGAATCAGCAACAGCGAGCTTTCTACGCAGCAAATCGTCCACACGCTCAACTTCAACAAGGC
The DNA here is from genome assembly GCA_031387395.1 of Hymenobacter sp. GTDB lineage: Bacteria > Bacteroidota > Bacteroidia > Cytophagales > Hymenobacteraceae > Hymenobacter. The sequence goes on along the minus strand of JANNDE010000149.1, from coordinate 4,987 downwards.
CATTACGCCGGACCTGAACCTGAACGCGGTGCTGGGCTACGAGTATACGAACTTCATCAATAAGGGCTCCAGTTTGAGCGGGTTTGGCAATGCGGCGGCAGGCGGCTTTGGCAGCCTGGGCCTCGATTACACCGACTATCTTCAGACGACGGCGAGTGGCAACCGCAGCATTCGCTCGTTCAACGACCCCACGTATAAGCTCCAGTCGTTTTTCGGGCGGGCCATTTTCAACTATAAAGACCGCTACGTGCTGACCGGAACGCTGCGCCGCGACGAGAGCAGCAAGTTCGGCGCCAACCAGCGGGTGGGCTATTTCCCCTCGTTCGCCGCGGCGTGGGACCTGAGCCGGGAATCCTTCTTCCCGGCCGAAAAGCTCTCGCAGTTCAAGCTGCGGGCCGGCTTTGGCCTGACTGGCAACCAGGAGTTTCCGGCCGGAGCGGCGCAGGACCGATTTGAGATACTTGATAACGGGTTGCAGCGGCCCCTCAACAGCCGAAACGAAGACTTGAAATGGCAATCGGACCGCCAGTATAACGTCGGCATCGACATTGGGGCATTCAACAACCGCCTCACCTTCTCGGCCGACTACTTTAACAAGAAAACCTCCGACATCCTGTTTCCCACCGTCACCGGCCAACCCGGGCCGCAGTTTCAAGCCATCTTCTGGGACAATCTCAAGAACGGTGAAATTGTGAACAAAGGCGTTGAAATGGCCCTGAATGCCACGCTGCTGAGCAACGAAAAAACGGAAATCAGCCTTAATACCAATGCCACGTTCATTCGCAACGAGGTAAAAAACCTGGTGGGTCCTGCCATTATTACGGGGGCCATCAACGGGCAAGGACTGTCGGGGGCTACTGCACAGCTCATCACCAACGGCTACCCTATCAACGCCTTTTTCCTGCCCCAGTTCAACGGCCTCGACGACCGGGGAATTGCCAATCCCTTTGGGCCCACCGCGTACGCCGGCAGCCCCAACCCCCGCACGCTGCTGGGCTTTGGCCTCAACGCCCGCTACAGCAAGATTTCCCTGGTGGCCAACATGACCGGCGTGTTTGGCCAGTACATCTACAACAATACGCTGAACGCCGTTGGCGCGATAGGCGGGATTGGGGCCGGCAAAAATATTGCGCTCTCCACGTTTGAGAACCCCATCAAAGAATCGCCCGGCAACGCGGGGGCAGCCTCGACGCGCTACCTGGAAAAAGGAGACTTTCTGAAGATGTCCAACCTCACGCTTACTTACGCTCTGGGCAACGTGGCCGGCTTCGCGAAGGGTGCCCGCGTGTACGCAACGGGCCAAAACCTGTTTGTCATCACCAACTACGACGGGTTTGACCCGGAAGTCAACACCGTGAAAACAGGGGCCAACAAGGTACCCTCCGTTGGTATTGACTATTTGCCTTACCCCAGCGCCCGCACCTTCACGTTTGGTGTCAGCTTCAACCTGTAACTTCTAACCCCTTCCCACCATGAAATACGCTAAAATTGCATGTGCGGTTGTCCTACTGAGCCTCCTTCAGGGGGCTACGAGTTGCGAGCTAACCGAAAAGCTGCAAGGAGAACTGACAGCCGACCAGATTCCGAAGGGCGACCCGGCAGCCCTGCTTCAGGGCGTGTACAGTGCCCAGCGTGACCCCATTCAGGGCCATGTGAGCGTGTTTGCGCTCCAGGAAGTATCCACCGATGCTCGCATCATGCCTACCCGCGGGCCCGACTGGGACGACAACGGCAAGTGGCGCGCCCTCTACAACCACACCTGGGATGGCAACAACGAGCGGGTGCGCGATACCTTCAACCAGCTCGAAGGCATTGTTTTTGCCTCAACCGACTTGTTGCGCTTTGACCCTACGGTGCAACAGCAGGCCGAATCCCGGTTTTTGCGGGCATGGGCCACGTTTTTGCTCCTCGACCTTTACGACCAGGTGCTGTATCGGGAGCCGGGCGAGCGGCTGAACAATCTGGCCCGGGTGCGCAAGGGCACCGAAGCACTGGACTACGTTGTCAGCGAACTCAACGCCATCCAGAAGGACTTACCCGATGCCCCCGTGAGCAAGGCCACCAAGGACGCCGCCCGGGTGCTGCTTATGAAGTGCTACCTTAATAAAGGCGTGTACGCCAACCGCCAGTCCCCGACCTTCGCCGCCGCCGACATGAACCAGGTCATTCGGTTGGCCGACGAAATCATCAACAGCAACAAGTACTCGTTCACGCCTAATTACTTCGACAATTTCGCCCCCAACAACGGGGCCATTGGCCGCGAAAACATCTTCACCGAGGAGAACACCTTCGGTAACGGCGGTCCCCTGCGCGATTTGTGGAAGTTTGTGTCGCACTACAACATGCGACCCGTGGACGGCTACAATGGCCCGGCCACCACGGCCGCGTTCTACGACCTGTTTGAGGCCACTGACAAGCGCCGGGGCGTGGCCTACGACGTGGCCGGCGGCCCCGCCAACCCGGGCCGGCGCATCAATGTGGGTTTTCTCATCGGCCAGCAGTACAACTTGGCCACCGATGCTCCGCTCACCACGCGTGGCGGCGCTCCGCTTAGCTTCACAAAGGACATCAACCTGTTTGAAACCGGTGCCGACCTCGAAGCCAAAGGCATCCGGCCCATTAAATACCCCGTGGATTACGCGAGCGAAGCCAAAGGCGGCAACAGCAGCGAAAACGACCACGTGACCTTCCGCCTGGCCGACGTGCTGCTGATGAAAGCCGAAGCCATTTTGCGGGGCGGCACGGCCACCAGCGCCGGTACCTACGGCAGTACGCCGCTGGCCATCGTGAACGCGCTGCGCACGCACCCATCGCGCGGGGCCAGCGCGTTGCCCGCCCTCACGCTCGACATCCTGATTGACGAGCGGGGCCGGGAACTGTACAGCGAGTCGTGGCGGCGGAACGATTTTATACGGTTCGGCAAGTTTTTACTGCCCCGCAAAGACAAGCCCCAGAGCGCCCCGAAGTATTTGGTGTACCCGGTTCCGCAACAGCAGGTAGACATCAACCCCAACATCATCCAGAACCCCGGCTACTAGGCCAGGACCGTGATTACAGGGCATCGCAGGCCGTTGGCTGCTGCTTCCGGGCAATGGCCGATGGCCTGCTTGTGCGTCGCCTCATCATCCTTCCTTTTGCTGATGAAAAAACCAAGAAACCCAGCGGCGGCCATACTCGCCGCCCTGCTGCTGGCCCTGGCCGGCTGCGGCGACTCGAAAAAAACGACGGCCGCCACCGAAGCCAGCGCCCCCACAACTGCCGCCCCTGCCGATAGCACCCGCCGCAGCGAGCAGTGGTGGAAGGAAGCCGTCGTGTACCAGGTGTACCCGCGTAGCTACCAGGACAGCAACGGCGATGGCGTGGGCGACCTGCGCGGCCTCATCTCGCGCCTCGACTATATCAAGAGCCTGGGGGTGAACGTGATTTGGCTCAACCCCATCTACGGCTCGCCGAATGATGACAATGGCTACGACATTTCGGACTACCGCGCCGTTATGAAGGATTTCGGCACCATGGCCGACTTCGACGCGCTGCTGAAGGGCCTGCACCAACGCGGCCTGAAAGTGGTGCTGGACCTGGTGGTGAACCACAGCTCCGACGAGCACGCCTGGTTTAAGGCGGCGCGCAGCTCGCGCACCAACCCCTACCGCGACTACTACCACTGGTGGCCCAAGGAAAAGGGCACGCCGCCCAAGCGCCAGAGCTTTTTCGACGTGAAGGGCGATGCCTGGGCCTACGACTCGCTCACCAACGCCTATTACCTGCACTATTTCTCGCGCAAGCAGCCCGACCTGAACTGGGAAAACCCCAGGCTGCGCCAGGAAATCTACAGCATGATGCGCTTCTGGTTCGACAAAGGCATCGACGGGTTCCGGATGGACGTCATTCCCTTTATCTCGAAGGACACCACCTTTCCGCCCCTGCCGGCCGGGTACCATGGCGACTATGGCCGCTACTACGCCAACGGCCCGCACCTGCACCAATACCTGCGCGAGATGCACCACGAAGCCCTCGGCAACTACCCGGTGATGAGCGTGGCCGAAGGGGCCGGCGTAACCGCCGCCCAGGCCCTGGATTTTGTGGACCCGGCCCGCCAGGAGCTAAACATGCTCTACCACTTCGAGGGCATGGCAGTAGGCCTGGTACCCGGCAACAAGTACCGGATGCGGGCGCCCGGCCCCTACAGCCTGCTGGCCTTCAAGCGGGTATATACGAAGTGGGACAGCGTGTTTGCCCGGAAAGGATGGGGCACCATTTACCTGGGCAACCACGACCAGCCCCGCATGACCACCCGCTGGGGCGACGACCGGCCCGCCTTCCGCGCGCCGTCGTCCAAGCTGCTCACGACCTTTTTGCTCACCATGCGCGGCACGCCCTACTACTACGGCGGCGACGAGCTGGGCATGACTAATATCCGCTTTGAGAAAATCGGGCAGTACCAGGACATTGAAACCCGCAACATGTACCAGCAGCTGCGGGCCAGCGGCGGCGACCTGGCCAGGTTTCTGGCCGCCCAGCAGCTCACTGGCCGCGACAACGGGCGCACGCCCTTTCAGTGGGATGCCACGGCCAACGCGGGCTTCAGCACCGGCCAGCCCTGGCTGAGCATCAACCCCAACTACGTCACCATCAACCAGGCCGCCGAGGAAAAAGACCCCAGCTCGGTGCTCAACTACTTCCGGCGGGCCACGGCCATGCGCCAGCAGCACAAGGTGCTGGTGTACGGCCAGTACCAACTGCTCGACGCGGCCAACCCGCACGTCTACGCCTACACCCGCACTCAGGGCAGCGAAAAAGCGCTGGTCGTGCTCAACTTTTCCCCGGAGAAACGCGACTGGGCTGTACCGACGGGGTTGGCGTTGGGCGGCAAGCCGTGGCTGAATAACTACCCCCCCGACTTTGCGGTCGGGCCTACCCTGGCGCTGCGGCCCTGGCAGGCCGTGGTGCTGCCGTTGGAGTAACCTCACCCCCTAGCCCCCTCTCCTTG
>JANNDE010000102.1:0-6838 GCA_031387395.1 Hymenobacter sp. | reverse complement strand
GTGCCCGCCAGCTGCCAGGCGTTTACCGAAAAGAGGATATTTTTTAATGAAATACTTCCAGTTTTATTTCATCTACTGAACCACCAACTTTATGGTGAGAGCCGCACCGCTATTCTCACATTTGATTAAATAAGCCCCGCTCGGCAGCTCCGTTGATACCTCAACGGCATGCTCCGAGTTGGCCATCTCCGTTACCTTAATCGCACGCCGCGTGACAACCCGACCGGAAGCATCGTAAATGCTCATCTGCGTGATGCTCCGCCACTCCGCGGGCAGTTGCAGTCTGAGCACTTGCCCACTTGTTGACGGGTTAGGTGACAGCTGAGCAGTCAATTGCTGAGTTGAAGCCCGGGCCGCTAAGGAGAGGTTGTCTTGTAGTGCTCCGATGAAGGCGTCTTGTAGTCCCAAACTGTTCAAAACAGTCGCGCCAAAGGCCGAACTACCCGTGAACCGCCCGCCCAAGTATATTCTTCCATTAGCGCCGTACTGTAGCCCGCCGGTGTAGTCGTTGTTCAGGCCACCGGCGCGCACGGCCCACGAGACGGTGCCCGTAGCATTGATACGCATCAGGAAAATATCAGTTCCTCCGCTGCTGGTCAACGTTTGTGTGCCGAAGGGCACTGTTCCGTTGAAGGTTCCGGAGATGTAGACGGTGCCACTTGGATGAACGGCCATGAAGGAGCAGATATCAGGCCCGCTGTCACCAAATCGATTTGCCCAAAGCGGAAGGCCCTGCGCCGTGCATTTGAGTACATAGCCGTCGGTCCCCCCTGCGCTGTTTAAGGTCAAATTGCCAAACGTCGCCGTGCCTTGAAATCCACCCACGACGTACACCTCATCGACCGCGTTTGTTCGTAAATTCGCAACGGTATCGGATAATGGCCCGCCGAATCCCGTTATAAACAGGACTTGTCCTTGCGCACTGTAATGCGCCACAAAGCCATCGGATTGCCCATTACTCGACACCGACAGGTTGCCAAACACTGCTGTCCCCTGGAACCCGCCATCCAAGTACACGCCACCGGCCGCGTCAACCGCGACTGATGAACCATAGTCCTGCAACGTACCGCCTGCCGACTGCGCCCAAAGAACATTTCCATTATTGTCCAGCTTTGCTAAAAACACATCGCTATCGCCTTTGCTAAGTAGCGTATTACTGCCAAAGGCAGCGCTTGCTTCGTAATAGCCAGCCCAGTAGAGCTCGCCGCTCGGTGTCAGCGCAATGCTGTAGGCACGGGTGTTACCCGAACCCGTTGCGGATGAAGCCCACAGCGGCACCCCTTGGGGGCTATACTTTACCACGAAGCCGTTGACGCCGCTACCCTGGCTGTTCAGTGTAATTGTCCCGAAGGAGACCGCGCCATGGTAATTTCCGCTGACATAGATATTGCCCGCAGCATCCAGGACCACAAAGGTCCCGGTCGCATCACCAATTGCTCGCGCTGTTGCCATAGCCCGCGACTGGACAGCCCAGATTACGTTTCCCTGACTGTCAAATTTCTCCAGGTAGAGATTAGTCGGTGCCGTACCCGAGAGCGTGGTAGTGCCACATTGAATCGTTCCGGCGAAAGAGCCGATTTGGTAGGCATTACCGCTCGCATCAGTCGTAGTCGAAGCAGCAAGGTCGTCGCCTACCCCCCCGGTTTGCTTAGCCCATTGCCAGGTCGGCACCGATTGACCTGAAACGAATTGGGTAACGCTCAAAGTAAAAAGGCACACTAGAGCGACCCTTAACAGCAGTGATTTATGCTTATTCATAGGAAAAATAGTTATTGGTTTCATTAGTGGCCTCCGCTGCAATAGGAATTTAATTCAGTCAAGAGAGACTCTACGGTTGAGTTGTCCGAGGGCCATTTCCAGTGGTAGGTCCGGGTTGCAGTAGGCACCCCACTGTCATCAACGCCTCCTTGACAGGTGATGTGCCCGGGACTTCTTCTATCAGCAACAGCAGTTTCACAGATGTTGGTATGTGGGATGAGGCGAGTCGGGGCTTGGGTAGGGTCCGGCTGCTCACACGGCGTGGCAAAGCAGGCCGGCGATGGCCCATTGGGCACCGTGCGCGTGGCACGCGGCATGCCTGAATTCAAGTCTTCCTCGGCACGAATGCTCATGCCGGTTGGTGCGCCGTCACTCAGCTCGCAATCAATACTCACCGTTACCCAGTTGGCGGTGTGCAGGCGGGCGTAGTTCTGGTCGTATTCCTTGATAAGCCGTTCCGTCGGCGCGGTGACCCCGGGTTTGTCAAAGAACTCTTTGTATACCTTAACCAAACGCCCGGCGGCGTTGTACTCGTAACGGGTGAACAGGTTCTCGTTGTCAAGATTGTACGTGACGTGGTTCGTGCGCGCATCGTATACCTTAGTATTGATGGAGGCCACCAACGGGCTGACCCGGAAGTCGTCCACGTACACCGGAGCGCCTGGTGAGCCAGCAGCCGTGTTGCTGCAGCCAAATTCAACGGTCTGATTCGCCATGCCAGCCGGGATAACGACGTCCACCAACAGTCGGTACCAGGCCCCAGCTTTCTTTGTCGCGGTGCTGGTAATCGAGGTCGAGTTGAGCAGGGTGCCATTAACAGAGGCGTAGAGTCGCCCGAGGTTATTAGCCAAATCACTGCCGTGCACCCACGCGCTGAGCCGATACGTTTTACCAGCCGTGACTTCGGGGCCGCAGACGGCGCGGTAGAAGAGCTTATTTCCCCCATTCAATTGGACTACGTACTGGCCGGTGTGCGGCGCGAATGCGGGGCTCTTGCCTAGCTGACTACCGGTGGTAACCACTTCTCCCCCAAAGTGCTTGAGTTGATTCAGTAGCACCGGAGCATCCTCCCCGCCGGAATAGGCCAGCTCCGTATACTTTGCATTGGAAGCCGAGACCAGCTGCAACGATTGATTGAAGCCCGTCTTCACGGCAGCATAAGCGCCGTTCACGTCCTTCGTCTCCAACGCATGCGAATAGTGGTCATAACGAGTGGTTTCGCTGCCTTTTACCCAGTGGGCATTAGGGGCATTCTGCCAAACAAAATTGACGAATCCTGCAAAGCTACCGTCTGGATTCAGCATCGAAGATTGCCACTGATAGGCGGCTACCGGGTGCCATACATGCTGATAAGGGCCAGCGATTTCGCCATACGCGCCGTTGGCATCAACGTCCCGATAAGTAGCCCAATTGCCCTGCCAGGTATACGCCGTGGCCGAAATGACTGCGCCGGTTTGCAGAAACTGCAGGGGATTATAAGCCGGGCCCGATGGCATTTCCTTTAGCACGTATTGAGCCGCCACCTGGCTGAGCATGTTGCTGTTTGAGGCTGTTTTGGCCTTTGGCCCCATGTCCGGATACAGGGTGTAGGCCGGCACCGTGCGGGTGTGATACACTTGGCTGCGCGAGTTACGGAACGAGGTCTCCACAGTCTGCCCGTTAAAAAAGTCGTACAGCACGTTGTTATTTTCGATGCGGAGTCCATTACGAGCGCTGCGCGAGCCCGTCATCACGGCCGGATAATAGTGCTTGGTGGTGCGGTTGGTGTTGAAGTACCGATTGGCCAGCAACTCGTTGGTCATCACCCCTTCCGTAAAATGGCCCTGATTGGGGAGACTGAGTGGATTATCTACTTGCTCCGCATAGGTAAACTCGGTGCTGAGTTCTTCGTGCCCTTGGTGGTTGTAGGTCCGCACCGCTTTAGGCCGTCCCACCATACCCGTCCGAACCGCGACGGTATTGTTATAAAATTCGACTTGGTATTCCCGGTTGCCGTTGGGATTTCTAAAATTGTTGTAGTACTGGGAAGGAATCTGCTGCTCGGATACCATATTCGATTGCGGCGTAAAGAAGCTGTAGACTTCACGTGCCGTATAATCCGACTCATCGTTGTTGCGAAACTGCCCCCTGAGGACGGTGGCCTGGCTGTAAATCACCGGCGTAGAAGGATAGTCGAACCAGTTCTCAAAGGCGTGTTTTTGGTGCGCCAGAAAAGGCGGCTCCTTGGCAATAACCCCCGAACTGTTCATCGCATTCAAAACCCCGGGCAAGGTGTAACGGTACCGCACCTGGTAAGCATTGCCAAGTTCATCTTTCGTGGTGATGGCGGCCACCCGTATGTCTCCGCCCAGGTGATTGACTGGTATAATTGCCGACACCTTCATCCCCGCCGCGATATAAAGTGAACAGTCATTCCCTGGGTCTGTGCACGGGGATGGGGCCTCCTCCAGTTCAATGGTATTAGCAGAAACCGTTTTGATGGTTACCTCCCGTTCGATGTAAGCATCTGAGCAAGTGGTGGGCTGGTAGGTTTGATAAGGAATACCATCTTGTCCCTCCGTCGTTATCAGGCATTCGCTGTTATAATTTGCCGCTCCCGTAAGCTTGATTTTATCGCCTATGCGTAGATAATCCTGAAGATTTCCACTGAAGTTCTGTACTTGGAGCGTTGTTGAACAGTCGGTATTACTAAAGGCGAGCTTGTCCGTTCCGAATTCGGAGACGTGCGCATACTGGTCGCGCTCGTACGTGATTTCCGTGATTCCTCCCAAAGGCGTTGTGATTTTGCGCAGTGACCAGGGCGCTACCGGGTCCGTGGCTGTTGGACGGTGGCTGGTAACATTGTGGGCACCGCCGGCACAGTACATGCCAAACGCGTCCCATTTTTCCTTGCCGTAGCCGGGGTTTGTTCCCGCGACTGCCGCCTCGTTCGTGCCGTAATCGAAGGTAAAGTCCGGAATAATCCGGGTGGGGGTCGTCCCCACGGTTGGTCCGAAGAACGAAACGCTTTTCAGCGTGAGTTTGCCGCCACGTTGCTCGTGAGCGCGTGCCAGTACCATTGGCGGCAGCGTACCGGGCTGGCCGTACTGAAACGTGAATGAATTGGGCGTTCCCTGGCACAACTCGTAGTTGTAATTAAAATGAATACGCTTGATGGCATTGGCATTCAGGTACGTGCGCAAGCGGCCGCTGGCATCCGCGTCCAAATCGCCGTTATCCAGCACTTCACCCCAACTTTCCAGCGGCGCGCAGTTGGTTGAACTAGCGTTGTTAGCGGGGGAGAGGGCCGGAATAGGGGCGGTGTTGGGGTCGTTCGCTTCCCGAATTCCATCATTCACCTTCATTTTCGCGTACGTGGCATTATCCAACAGGACAATTTCATCCAGTCGCAAGGACGAGGACGGAACCGGAGCGACGATGACGCTGGTGCCCAAGCCTCCCGTTGAACCGCCGTTGGTCGAGAAAAAAGCTCGCCCGTCCTGCCGTGCACTTTTGATAAACAGGGCCGTGTGCGTGCGGGTACTAATGGAATTGAGGTAATATGTTTCCTTGCTTCCACCAGTAAAGCTTTCAAATTCAATGGGGTCATTGGCATCGGAAAAAGCCGTTCCCACATAGGGCGTGCGCCAAACGTAATTGCCCGAGAATTTTCCGTAATCGAATCGAACCCAGCCGCCCCAGTCGGCGGCGTCGACGGTGCCAGAATGATTTCGGTCGACGTAATCTGAAGAAGTAATGGCTGTTAGGAGCCAATTTGTAGCAAATCCGCCCTGGTTGTAAGTAATCGAGCCGTCATCATTCACAGTGGAAGCAATTGCGCCAAACTCATCATCCGTGCGGGTTGACTTTGCCAGGGTACTGCCAACGATGGAGGTCCGCAGCTCATTGGTTTCGCTGTAGGTCGCGTAATGATAAACGGGAAGCGAGTAATGGTAAGTAGTGCCGTCCTCGGTGGTCACGGCAAACGCACCAATCGCGTTGGGCCGCCGGAGCGCCCGAAATAAGTCATCAGTGGAATGGGTGCTGATATAGTCAGTAGTTACCGTGCCGGGGTGCGGGGTGGCAAAATTCAAAAAGCCGTTGTTATAGCCCGCAAATGCGCCGTTGGTGTAGGTGGCCATTTGCTCAATTTCCTTGTTGCTGTACCACACGGTATGCTTGCCTTGCACCAGTTGGCGACTGGAAGCACCGGCTGGGTCATTGGTCGCGATGCCGGTACGCAACGGCTCGACCCGTGCGGCTGGGTCATGCAGGCGTGGGTCGGCCATAATGAGGGCATTCCGGCTGTTATCCACGTTAAAGCCAACGCCGCTGTTTCCCGCCGATGGGGTATACTCGTGGTAGTTGTAGCCGTTTGATAAGCTGTTTTCGTAACGGAAACCAACTTTGTAATGGTCGTTCGCCTGGTCGAGGAACGGCACAACCATATACTTGCCATGGTCCTCGTTTTTATCTGTCCCGAGTTTAGGATAGGCCACACTACCGACATCCAGCCGGTTCGGCCGCATCGTACCGGAAGCATCGCCGCCCATCACGCTGAAATAATCGTGGGCGACACTGATGGCCCGCTTGCTGCTGCCGTAATAATCTTCGTCCCCGACCACTGGCTGATATATGTCGGCAGCTGTTTCGTGGTTGCCATTTCCGGCAGTGTACCGCTGATAGCTAAACTGCGGGGCCTGGGTAGTAGGGGTAGCTGCCGGGCCATGAGGGTTGGTTATGTCGGGGCCGGTGTGCAATTTCCCTAAGTTTCGGCTCATATCACCCCAGTACAGCGAGCCATACGCATGTTCACGCCCATCTTGGTTGAATTTGGTTTCCCAGGCATCATCGCCATCGTAATCTTCCCAGTGGTAGGTGTAAGGTTTATTATTGAAGGAAGCGACTCCTCCTGTCTTGCCAGAGCCGAAATCGCCCATGATTGCATTCGTAACAGCACCAATCATAGGCCCTGCCATTAGTTGGAGGCCTACGCTAATCGCACTAGCGCCACCGAAAGATGCAATGGTCCCGATGGCCGAGGCTAGACGTACCGGGTCCACACTCAGCCCTTCACCCGCTTGGTACCGAATGCCGACTA
>JANNDE010000056.1:0-1459 GCA_031387395.1 Hymenobacter sp. | reverse complement strand
CGCTTGGGGCCGAGCTGGTAAATTTCGTGGGCCACCTGCTGCAGCCGCTGGTCGTGCAGCGACAGCTTCGGTTCCACACTTTCCACCGCTACCACCGGGTCGGTAGCCTGCATAATTGCTTTTTCGGTTTCCTCTGCCGTCACCGCTTCCAGCGGCGATTCTTCCACTTCGTCGCCTTCCATCAGCCGCGCCAGCGTCGGGTTCACGATGCCGGCCAGGTAGCGCAGGTAGCGCCGCGTGATGAAGCCCCGCTCCGGGTGTTGCGGCAGCCAGTCGCCGCCCCGGTGCAACAGCTTCTCGGCCTCGTTTTCGCCGATGTAGTAGTGCTTGTCGTTGTCGAGCACCGGCAGCAGCACATACAAGTGGGTGAGCACGTCTTGCAGGCGCAGGCCTTCGTGGCGCAGGTGCAGGGTGTAATAGCGGCTGTCGCCCCATTCCGGCACGGTGGGGTCGAGCGGTGTGGTTTCAATCGATACGTAGTAGCCCAGTGGCTCAAAGAGACGGCGCGGCCAGTCCGGGCCCGGAGCCGATACCACGGCCACCTTCACTTCCAGCGGGAGGGCTTGGGCGGGCAGGTTCGGCCGGTCCTTGCAGGTGCCGTTCATGGCCGTGCCGAATGCTTTGCTCAGCGCCGCGCTCAAAAAGGAGGAAGCCACATAGGGCCGGTCGTTTACGTACTGCTCCAGGGCAAAACCTTCTCCGGACGCGCCGCCCCGACCGCGCACGAGGCCCACGGGGTCGAGGTCGAGCAGCAGGGCGGCGGTGCAGCGTTCAGCCGTAGCTTCAGGGTAAAAGACGTGGGCCACGCCACCCGCGACCTCCACGCTTTGCAGGCGGGCCGGGTTCTTGTGCAACAGGTAGCCGAGGTCGGTAGCGGGCGAATAGGTGGTAGTGAGTGTCAGCAGCATGAAACAGGGAAGGAGCCTACGGGAAGCCGAATGTAGCTCAAACGTTCCATGCGCCTCATTTAAGGCAGTATGATTACTGTCTTTGCGAAAAGGTTAGTTAGATTAATAGCTTATGTCCAAAGCACTCTCTTGGTCTCTAAAAATCGTAAATTTGGGAATGTCTCAATCTGATTTTAGAGAGTACCTGCCTGGAGATATATACTTCTTCAGTGAATCACATTGTGCCGTTCGACATTCATTTGCGATTGTAGGCCGGTTCGATGGGCAGTACGACATCGGATGTATGATTACTCACGGTGACTCTTAAAAGTGACCTGACAACATACCAATGGAACCTGAAGATTTTGTACGGGAGTTTGACTAAGGCAAAGAAGCGGTAGTTGTTTATTCGGAGAATCGAGATATAGGCTTACATTTTGTCAAGGGGGCTCTTTTAAGTAGTCGTGCATAAGTAAGCGTATCCACTCGAACGTCATGCTGAGCTTGTCGAAGCATCTCTACCGCTTCGTTGGGGCGTTTCTGACGAAGCGGTAGAGATGCTTCGATAAGCT
>JANNDE010000050.1:0-1032 GCA_031387395.1 Hymenobacter sp. | reverse complement strand
GGCCTTTTTAACTTTTCACTCTCAACTTTTCACTTTAAATCTCCACCCCCTTCTCCTCTTTCCGGAAGTGGCCCAGCACCAGCTTATCGCTCAGGCCCGGCAGCCACTTGTTCAGAAACACCACGAGCTTGCCCTGGCCCGTGAGCACGAGCGTACGCCGGCGCTGCTGCACGGCGCGGAGAATTTCGTCGGCCACGGCTTCGCTGCTCATCATGGCCTCTTCGTCGCGCGGCGACTCGCCCTGCGACGAGCCGTCGGCGGCCAGGGCCGTCTGGCGGATGTTGGAAGCCGTGAAGCCCGGCGCGGCCGTGAGCACGTGCACGCCCTGGTCGAGCAGTTCGGTACGCAGGGCTTCGAGGAAGCCGTTCATGGCAAACTTCGAGGCCGAGTAGCCGGTGCGGCCCGGCAGCCCGCGGTAGCCCGCGATGCTGCTGATGCCCACGATGCTGCCCTTGCTCTGGAGCAGGTGCGGCAGCGCGAACTTGGTGGTGAAGACAGTACCGAAGAAGTTGGTCTGCATCAGGCGCTTGATGACTTCGAGGTCAGCATCCTGGAAGCGGGCGCGCATGCTGATGCCGGCGTTGTTGAGCAGCACGTCGAGGCCGCCGAAGCGGGCCACGGTTTCCTGCACGGCGCGCGCGGCGGCGGCCTCGTCGCCCACGTCGGCCCGAATGGCGAGGTTGGCGACGCCGGCGGCGGTGAGGGCGGCGGCGGTATCGGCGAGGCGGACTTCGTCGCGGCCGGTGATGGCGACCTGGTAGCCGGCGCGGCCGAAGGCCAGGGCGCAGGCCCGGCCAATGCCGGAAGTGCCGCCGGTGATGAGAACGGTGAGTGCGGGCATAGAAAACAAATGGGCCGGGCGCGCCGGGCAGGATGACAGAACTGGTTGCAGGGCAAATTTAGGCGAGGCGGGGGCGATTGCACCCGACCGGGCGGGCCGGGGCCACACCGGTAGCGACCGCCGCCGGCCAGGCCCCGGCGCGGCCCCGGCCCGGGCGAGTACCAGCCCGGCCAGGCGCTTTCCACCCGCCA
>JANNDE010000018.1:0-3766 GCA_031387395.1 Hymenobacter sp. | reverse complement strand
ACCGCCCCCTCGCACTGCAATGCCCCATCATTACGCCCGTCTGAGCGGCCTGCTCGCCTTGGGCACCGTGCTGCTTGCCGCTACCCCCGCCCAGGCTGGCGGCGGCTGGACCCGCCTGCGCGGCCACGGCTACGCCAAAGTCGGCCTCACGCTGGTCAACACCACCAAGTATCACCCGCTTGAAGGCGGCACCATCAACACGGCCCAATTTCGGCAGCAGGTGTATAGCCTCTACGCCGAGTACGGCCTCACCAACCGCCTCGAAGCCACACTGAACTTCCCGGTTTTCCGGCGTGCCACCTTCCCCGACACCAGCCCCGGCCAGGGCGTGGGCGACCCCGAGCTGGGCCTGCGCTACGGCGTGCTCACCGGCAAGTGGCCGCTGGCCGTGCAGGTGGCTGCCCAGGCCCCCCTCGGCGACCCTAACCGGCGCGGCATCTACCAGCCCGACCCCACCAGCTTCGTGTATCTGCCCACCGGCAACGGCCAGTGGAACATCTGGACCCGCGCCGCCCTCTCGCACACGCTGGGCACCCTGCCCGCCTTTTTCACCCTCGAAGCCGGCTATAACTTCCGCACCGGCGGCTTCACCGACCAGTACACCTACGGCGCCCAGCTCGGCTACAAGTTCTTCAACAAGCTCTGGCTCACGACCAATGTGCGCGCGCTGGCCAACGTGCGCGCCCCCAACCCCGCCAAGCTGGCCAACATTGGCCTCGGCGAGGGCGTGGCCTACTCCGCCGCCAGCCTCGGCGCGAGCTATCATTTCACCAAGCACCTCTCGGCCACCGCCGACGTGGCCGGCGGCTTCGGCCAGTTGCGCAACGTGTACTCGGGCGTGCAAACCACGTTTGGCGTGGCCGTGGAGTGGTAGAACACCGCGCTTCGTGAGGAATGAGAAATGCAGTAAAAAGAACGTCATGCTTCGACTACGCTCAGCATGACGTTCCTTCTATTCCTTATTTCTCTTTCTCTCCTGAAAACAACGCACTCCCCTGCTGCCACTGCCGCACCTTAGCTGCGATTTCGACCAGCCCCAGGTTATGAATACTGCCCAGATGCGTGGTCTGAAACTCGCGGTGCGGCACGTAGCTGCCGTCCTCCACGGCCCGGCCCACCTGCTGGTAGGCATCGCGGAACGGCACGCCGGCAATAATTAATTGATTGATATTCTCGACCGAGAATATTGGGTCGTATTTCGTCTGCTTCATCACGCCGGCTTTAATCTGAATTTCGGGCAGCGCAAACAGGAGAATATCCAGCAAGTCGGCAAATTCCAGCATGGGACCAAACAGCAGCTCTTTCAGCAGCTGGAAGTCGCGGTGGTAGCCGCTGGGCAGGTTGCTGGTGGCCAGCATAATGTCGTTGGGCAGCGCCTGGAGGCGGTTGGCGTGCACCCGCACCAGCTCAAACACATCGGGGTTTTTCTTGTGGGCGGTGGTCTAATTAAGGATGCTATTTCGATTATCGTTATCGATAACTATTTTGATTCGGGCGGTGTGCATGGCCAACGATTTGCTGAATGAACAGGACTTGCGTACCAGCACGCCGCAGCGTTGGCGCAAGGAGCAGTTGATGGCCTCGACGATGTTGGTCTGCCCTTCGCCCTTGGCACCGGGCCGATGCTGCCAGCGGGGCAGCACCTTAGCATAGGCTTTCCACTCGTCGGTAAAGTACCAGCAGTGGCGGTGATACCAGCGGGGTAAGGCGTTCCAGAGCTGGCGCAAGGGCGCTTCGCCCCGGCTGCCAAGGGCCCAGCCCACGATGCGTCGCCGGGCCCGTTCGACGGCGAGCCAGAGCCAGACCTTGCGCTTTTTGTGGCCCACGAAGCTCCACAGCTCATCTAATTCCAGGATTTCCCACTCTTTGCGTTGCGCTTTTTTAGGCCGTAGTCGAGGGAGCGGGGGCGAGGCGGCCGCCGCTTTTTTTTAGTTGCTTGGCAATCGTCCTGCGCGCGACGCCCGTGATGCGGGCGATGCTGCGCTGCGAATTGCGCGCGACCGACAGGGCTTCGACCTGCGCATACTGCACCGCTTTGGTTACGGCCGCCGGCACGAACCGCGCCTGGTAGCCACAAGCTTTACACTGGTAGCGGGCATGGCCGTGGCTGTGGCCATTACGGCGAATGTCTGCGCTGCCGCATTTTGCGCAATAATGAATTGTCGTGACCATAAGAGGCTATACGTAAATCATCTTAGATTAGACCACCGCCTATGATTTTATTGATTAAATTTTCCCTTCCGACTTAGTAAACGGCCGTATACTATTCTTCTCGTTCTATTGAGCAGAATGGTGCGAATATACAACTGGGCTTCCTCTTTGTAAGGAGAGCTTACTTTTTTCGTACCGCACGGTTTTTTCCTCCTCACCACACGCCTGCCCCCGAAACTGAGAAGCTCCCGGTGCAGGAGCACCGAAAGCTTTGAAGTAGAAGGTGGAAACGCGCCGGACTGCACGGGCCAATGAGCCAAGAAAAACAAGCTTTTGCAACGGCTGGCTGCTTCGTACCCAAACGCGTGCCTATGGAGGCCAAGCGGGTTTAGCGTACCGGTGCAGCCGGCGTTTGCACAGTCTTGACACCGGTTACTGCGATGTCTCCGCCGGCGAGTTGCTCGGCCATAAGGGGCAAGAATTGCTTCATGTTGCTTTCGTACACGCCTTCGTGGTGCCAAAGCTGCCGTAGTTTCTCCCGCGCCAACTCGTTGATGAACAATTCGCCTTTATCGGTCATCAGCAACATGGCAACCTGGCCCCGGTTCTCGGTCACGACGAATAGGAATTCATCCTGGTCCTGCAGCATTCCGGCTTTCCAATACGCAATGTGTTCTTCCAGCTCGTATTTATAGAGTGCATGGCTCATATCAGCATTGGCAACTAATGCCTTGTGCAATTTATTTTGAATAGCTTTTTTCATGATGGGCAGTCCGTACCGGAGCAATTACCGCCGCAGCGGCTTCAAATCCAGCGCAAAACCGAGCAGCGCCGGCCCGGCACTCAGCATCACGTCGAAGCTGCTGATTTCTTCCGGCTCCTGGCCGGGGCGGTAGATGGTGGCGGTTTCGTTGGTGGAGTCGAGCAGGAAGCCGACTTGTACGCCGTTGGCCAGGTAGGTTTCCATCTTGCGGCGTAGCGGAGCCAGCCCATCCGAGGGGGAGCGGACTTCGACCACGAACGTGGGGCACACCGGCGGGAAACGCAGACGCTGTTGTTCAGGCAAAGCATCATAAGCTGCTTTGGGCACCCACGAGGCATCGGGCGAGCGGACGGAACCATCGGGCAGCGTGAAGCCGGCCGAGGATTCAAACACGTAACCGAGTTGATGCTGACGGTTCCAAAGCGTCAACTGGAATAGCACTTCGTTTGATTTGCGGCTTGATTCGGCTCCGGCGGGCGGCATAAAGATGATTTCGTGTTCGGCGTTACGCTCTAGGCGCAAGGTGGGATTATCTTGGCACAAGTCGAAAAACTCGTCGTCCGTGAGCCGGGACAGCGGGCCGTGCAGCACCACTACATTGTCGATGTCGGCAAAAGTCATGGCAAGAATAATGAGTGAAACGTCTTCAAATATAAGTTGTCGTACTCTTACAAGAGGAGACTAAGTGCTTATTCAGAATTAAACAGTGAATTGGTTGTTTCTTTGAGGATGCAAAAACGCTACATTACCTTGGACGCGGCGGAACGGGCTACGTTGGAGGCGGGCCGCCATCATCATCCGCAGCACCAGTTCCGAGCCCGTTGCCAGGGCTTATTGTGGAGCGCGGACGGG
>JANNDE010000016.1:0-1137 GCA_031387395.1 Hymenobacter sp. | reverse complement strand
CTGCCACTAGCCCCGCTGGCCGCAGTTTAAGCGCAGCGGCAACTGCTGGCTTCTGCTGGCCTTGGGTAAGGCGAGTTTGTAACTCGCCGTTAAATGAGTAAAATAATTGGCGGTGGTCTAATCTAGGATGATATTTCGATTGTAATTATCGATTACTATTTTAATTCGGGCGGTATGCATGGCCAATGATTTACTGAACGAACAGGACTTGCGCACGAGCACGCCGCCACGCTGGCGCCACGCTGGCGCCACGCTGGCGCAACGAGCAATTGATGGCCTCGACGATGTTGGTCTGGCCCTCGCCCTTGGGACAGGGCCGGTGCTGCCAGCGGGGCAGCACCTTGGCGTAGGCTTTCCATTGGTCGGTAAAATACCAGCAATGGCGGTGATAACGGCGGGGCAACGCCTGCCAGAGCTGACGCAACGGCGCTTCACCCCGGCTGCCCAGCGTCCAGCCCACGATGCGCCGCCGGGCGCGTTCGACCACGAGCCACAACCAGACTTTGCGCTTTTTATGGCCCACAAAGCTCCAGAGCTCATCCAGCTCCAGAGCTCATCCAGCTCCAGGACTTTCCATTCCTTGCGCTGTTCCTTTTTCGGGCGTAGTCGGGGCAAGGGCGGCGAGGCGGCCGCTGCTTTTTTTTAGCCGTTTGGCCACCGTCATCCGCGCCACGCCCGTCACGCGGGCGATGCTGCGCTGCGAATTACGCTCCACCAGCAGGGCCTCGACCTGCGCGTATTGCGCCGCTTTAGCCACGGCGGCCGGCACGAACCGTGCCTGGTAGCCACAAGCTTTGCATTGGTAACGGGCATGACCGCCGCTATGAGCGTTGCGGCGAATTTCTGCGCTGCCGCACTTGGCGCATGTGTGAATTGTCGTGACCATAAACACGATACGCAAATCATCCTAGATTAGACCACCGCCTATTTGAGGATATACATAAAACGAATCAAATTATCTATACAACCCATTCCCAACATCTTATTCATTTATGATCTGGTAATATCCGTTTACATTATTATTATTATTCAGGAAATTCGCTGTTGGGCCAGTAATAACACAACCTATCTTATAAGTTCCTGCTACAGGCTTAAAGGTACTTACCATAGAATAAGAGTTGGTTGTAGGTACCGCCG
>JANNDE010000780.1:0-1681 GCA_031387395.1 Hymenobacter sp. | reverse complement strand
CAATCGGTGGCTTTGCCCGGCAGCAGCGGAGAAATAGCTTCCCATTGCCGGTCCGTAATTTCGTGACGACGCATATAGCTGAATAATTGATTATTATGTTTAATATCGTTTCGCACCAAAGGTAATTGTCCTCACGCTCTAATCCTGATGCCATTTTGTTTACAAAATCAATCAATAGAAAAGAGGAAGATACGTCGGATTGGATTTAATTGAATATAAGTAGTTGGCAAACGGTAGCGAATTTGGGGGGGGGGTGTGTCATTAATTGAGCAACAGACATAATTATGAAAAGGCCCTACTGGCACAATGCCAGCAGGGCCTTTTCATCTAAAGCTCACCAGCATCCTACACCGCCGGCATTTCCACGTTCTCGAACTTCACCGCGCCGTCTTCCAGCACGGCTTCTACCACGGCGTCCTTGCTCACGCGGCCCGAGAGAATGTCTTTCGACAGCTCGTTCAGAATCACGCGCTGCAACACCCGTTTCAAAGGCCGCGCGCCGAATTGCGGGTCGAAGCCGGCTTCGCCCAGGTGGTCGAGGACCTCGCTGGTGGCTTCGAGTTGGATGCCGGCTTCGGCCAAGCGCTGCTGGATTTGCCGGAACTGGATGTCGACGATGCGGCGGATTTCCTTGCGCTTGAGGGGCTGGAACATCACGATTTCGTCGATGCGGTTCAGGAACTCGGGGCGCATGTGCTGCTTGAGGCGCTCCAGCACTTCGTCGCGGGTGCGGTCGACGACCTCCTCGTGGTTGAACTCGTTGAGGTCCTTGAAGTTCTTCTGGATGATGTCGGCCCCGGTGTTCGAGGTCATGATGATGATGGTGTTCTTGAAGTTCGCCACCCGGCCTTTGTTGTCGGTGAGGCGGCCGTCGTCGAGCACTTGCAGCAGGATGTTGAACACGTCCGGGTGCGCTTTCTCGATTTCATCGAGCAGCACCACCGAGTAGGGCTTGCGGCGCACGGCCTCCGTGAGCTGGCCGCCTTCGTCGTAGCCCACGTAGCCGGGAGGCGCGCCGATGAGGCGCGAAGTGGCGTGGCGTTCCTGGTACTCGCTCATGTCGATGCGGACCATGGCGTTTTCGTCGTTGAACAAATACTCGGCTAAGGCCTTGGCCAGCTCGGTTTTGCCCACGCCGGTGGTGCCCAGGAAAATGAACGAGCCGATGGGCCGCTTGGGGTCCTGCAGGCCGGCGCGGGAGCGGCGCACGGCGTCGGAAATGGCCGCGATGGCCTCCGCCTGCCCGGCCACGCGCTTGCCCAACTCGGCTTCGAGGTTCAGCAGCTTCTCGCGGTCCGATTGCAGCATTTTGCTCACCGGGATGCCCGTCCATTTGGCCACCACTTCGGCGATGCTCTCGCTCGTGACGACTTCCTGGAGCATGGCGCCGCCGTCTTTGTTGGCCGCGGCTTCTTCCTGCAGGGTTTTCAGCTTGGCTTCGGCTTCCTGAATCTTGCCGTAGCGCAGCTCGGCCACGCGGCCGTAGTCGCCCTGGCGCTCGGCCTGGTCGGCTTCCAGCTTGTAGCGTTCGATATTCGCTTTCTCGGTCTGGATGCTGGTGAGGGCCGCTTTCTCGTTTTCCCACTGGGCTTTCAGGTCGTCGCGGCGGGCCGAGAGGTCGGCAATGTCCTTGTTGAGGATGGCTTCCCGGTCGTGGTTTTCCTCGCGGCGGATGGCCTCG
>JANNDE010000745.1:0-5698 GCA_031387395.1 Hymenobacter sp. | reverse complement strand
CAATCGTCATCCAGGCACACGTAGAGAAACAGCCAGTCGAACCACGAGACGTGATTTGGGATAAGCAGCACCGGGCCGGTGGGCGTTACCTCATACGCCAGCCGCTCGGTGAGGGCCGCCGTTTTGCGGGGCGTCACCAGTACGCGCAGTGCGTCCTGCTTCTCGTCGTACTCATACGCGCCCCATTGGTTGGGTACCTTGTTAAAGATGACCGTCCACTGACCGCTTTCGGCCGGAATCACGAAGAAGCCGTACCGGCCCGCCGGTAGCGCCTTGCCTTCCACCATCACTGTTTTGCTGAAATCGACCGTGGTGGCCTCGTTGGCCCCGGCGCGCCACACCTTGCCATAAGTTTCCAGGCCCCCAAAAATCTTGCGGCCTTTCACCCCCGGGCTGCTGTAGTTCACCGTCACGTCGGTTGCGCCAATCTTGCCGGTAGCGGTAGCCGCTGGGCTCGGCTTGGCCTCCAGCAACGCCCGCGACTGGGGGTTCGGGGGCAGCATCTTGGGCGCAGTAGCCAGAGTAGTTTGGGCATGGGCAGCGGCGGCAGCCAAAGCCAGCGTCAGGCCAAAAACGGCCGAGCGAAGATTAAGGAACGATTTCATGGGAATCAGAAGCTGAAAGTGAGGATGAATGCAGAGATGATGAAGCTCGGCCTCCGACGCGCAAACCCCGCATCAGTCGTCGAGGTTTACCAAAGACACGGATTGCCGCTGGAGTTGCAGAAGTTATTTTCAAACCTAAATGTGTTTGGCTCCCCTCTCTGCGGGAGAGGGGCTGGGGGTGGGGCTGAGGTTTTCCCATTCGCAACGTTGCTGCGGCCGTACCACGCTCATCTTGCATTCAGCTCCCAATTGTCGTACCTTTGCCCCGAAGTTGGTATTCAATCTGATAAAGAGGGGACGCGCAGTCCCCTCTTTTTTTGTCCGCTTTTTTCAAAACTTATGCACTTCGACCGCAACCTGCTGCTGGAAATGCTCCACGACGCCATCGGCGAAGAGGAGCTGTTCATCGTGAGCCTCACCTTGTCCGATTCGGTGCTGCCCAAGGTCACCGTCACCCTCGACGGCCCCAACGGCCTCGCCATCCAG
Organism: Hymenobacter sp.; assembly: GCA_031387395.1. Lineage (GTDB taxonomy): Bacteria > Bacteroidota > Bacteroidia > Cytophagales > Hymenobacteraceae > Hymenobacter. The sequence goes on along the minus strand of JANNDE010000745.1, from coordinate 4,607 downwards.
GCCTGCGCTACCATCAGCCGCCGCCTGGCCCGCCGCATCGACGAGCACTATGGCGAAGAGTCGGCGTACTCCCTGGAAGTCACCAGCCCCGGTGCCGACCAGCCCTTGACGGACCCGCGCCAGTACCCGCGCCACATCGGTCGGTCGCTGGCCCTGAAGCTGGCCGATGGCACCGAGAAAACCGGCACCCTGCTCGCCGCCACCGCCGAGGGCGTGGAAATCGAAGAAGTCATCAAGCAGAAAACCAAGAAAACCACCCTGCCCGCCGCATTTTATCCCTTCGGGGACATTAAGGAGGCCAAAGTGGTTATCTCCTTCAAGTAATAATCACAGATTTTTCACGGATTTCACGGATTTTGTAGACACCGCCCCCAGCGCTCTTACACGTCCAAAAGCAGAGTCCCTCTGCAACGAAATCGACTACAAAATCCGTGAAATCCGTGAAAAATCCGTGAAATCAGTGATTTATGAATAGCCACGAACTAATCGAATCCTTCGGTGAATTTGCCCGGAGCAAAAACATCGACCGCCCCACGATGATGAGCATCCTGGATGACGTGTTTCGCACCATGATTCGCAAGAAGTACGACCAGGACGAAAACTTCGACGTTATCATCAACCCCGACAACGGTGACCTTGAAATCTGGCGCAACCGCGAAATCGTGGACGATAACTCGGAGGATATCTGGGACCACGATAAAATTCCGCTGGCCGAAGCCCAGAAAATCGAGCCCGACTTCGAAGTAGGCGAGTCCGTGGCCGAAGGCGTGAAGCTGGAGGATTTCGGCCGCCGTGCCGTGCTCATGGCCCGCCAGACGCTGATTCAGCGCGTGAAAGACCTGGAGCGCGACAACCTGTACCAGAAATACAAGGACCAGGTGGGCGAAATCGTGACCGGCGAAGTGTACCAGGTGTGGAGCCGCGAGGCCCTCATCATGGACAAGGATGACAACGAGCTGGTGATGCCCAAGGGCGAGCAAATCCCCAAGGACCGTTTCCGCAAGGGCGACACCGTGCGCGCCGTGGTGCACCGCGTGGAAGTGATTAACGGCACGCCGAAAATCATCCTTTCCCGCGCCGCCCCGGCTTTCCTCGAGCGTTTGTTCGAGCTGGAAGTGCCTGAGATTTACGATGGCCTCATCGTGATTAAGAACGTGGTGCGCGAGCCCGGCGAGCGTGCCAAAGTAGCCGTAGAAAGCTACGACGAGCGCATCGACCCCGTGGGGGCCTGCGTGGGCATGAAGGGCAGCCGCATTCATCCGGTGGTGCGCGAGCTCGAAAACGAGAACATCGACATCATCAACTACACCGACAACCTCGAACTCTACATTGCGCGGGCACTATCGCCGGCCAAGGTGGGTTCTATGAAGATAAACCAGGAGAACGGCCGGGTTTCTGTGTTCATGAAGCCCGACCAGGTGAGCCTGGCCATCGGCCGTGGCGGTGCCAACATTAAGCTGGCCAGCCGGTTGGTGGGCATGGAAATCGACGTGTTCCGCGAAGCCATCGACTACGAGGAAGATATTTCGCTGGACGAGTTCCAGGACGAAATTGAGCCCTGGGTACTGGCCGAACTGAAAAAAATTGGTCTGGATACCGGCCGGGCTGTATTGGCCGTGAAGAAGGACGACATCGTGCGCCGTACGGAGTTGGAGGAAGAAATGGTGGACGATGTGTACCGCATTATCCGTCAGGAATTTGCCGACGACGAAGACCTCGACGAGAACTCGCTTGAAACCGCTAAAAACCGCGTTGCCGCCGGCAAAACGGACGATACCACCGATGAAGAAGCTGCCGTAACGCACGCTTCAGCCACCGAAACGGCTGCCGAGCATACCCCTCTGGAAATCGAAATGACTGACGACACCAAACCAACGACTGAGGAAGCGGGCGCGAGCTCTCCCGCAGAGCCAGCCCAATGACGGCCGCGCGGCCGGTACGGCAAGGGTAACAAATCGAGCCAGCAGGCGCGGTTTGTGCCCTGCTGGCAAGATTTAATGTAATACCTTTGCAACTAGAAGCGTATCGTTACGCGAGAAAAGATAAATGGCGGAAGCAACCCCGAAACGGCTACAACAGGCGGCCAAAGACCTGAATATTGGAATGGACCGGGTGGTAGAAGCCCTGGCCAAAAAAGGTATACAAGTAGAGAACAAGCCAACCACGAAGCTCACCGGTGAGCAAGTGGCCTCGCTGGAGAAGGAATTCGCCGCCTCTGCCCACGACCGTCAGGAAGCCCAGAAAGTCATTCAGGCCAAGCGCCAGAGCGACCTCGACGCGGCTCCGAAACCTGCTGCCCCAGCCCCGCGCCCCGCGCCAGCTGCAACGCCCGCTCCGGCTCCCAAGCCGGCTGCGCCGGTTGCGCCCGTGGCAGTTGCCCCGGTGGCAGCTGTCCCGGCTCCGGCTGCTCCCGCAGCGCCGGCGGCACCCGTTGCCGCCGCCCCGGCCCCCACGCCAGCCCCCGAAGCACCCAGCGTGCCCGGCCTGAAAGTGTTGGGTAAGATTGAGTTGGATAGCAGAGGCCGCGTGGTACCACCCCGTGCCGCTGCCCCGGCTCCCGCGCCGGTAGCTGCCGCTCCGGCCCCTACGCCCGCCCCGGTTCCGGCTGCGCCGAAAGTGGAAGCCCCGGCTGCTCCTGCCCCCGCGCCGAAAGTAGAAGCTCCCGTTGCTCCGGCCCCGGTTGCTGCTCCGACTCCCGTAGTTCAGCCCGTATCCAAAGTTGAGCCGGCGGCTTCGGCCCCGGTAGCTGTTGCTCCGGCCGCGCCCGCTGCCCCGGCAACTCCGGCGGCTGCTCCGGTTTCCGCCGCGGCTGCCCCAGCTGCTGCTGCTCCGGCTGCATCGGCCGAGCCGGCTGCTGCGCCGGAAGACACCAGCACTATAGTCGCCAAGTCGGACACGCTGAAAGGCCTGACCGTGCTGGGCAAGATTGACCTGTCGTCCATCAACAACGACCGGCGTGGCCCGGGTGGTCGTGGCCCCCGTCCCATCGCGTCGTCGGATGTGAGCAAGCGTGGCCTGCCCGCTGGCCCCGGCCAGAAGAAGCGGACCCGTCTGCCCGGCCCCGCCGGCAGCACGACTTCCCCCCCTAGCCCCGGCTATCAGGGCAACCGCCCCGCTGGCGGTGGCACGGGTGGCGGCTATCAGGGCAACCGTCCGAATGGCGGTCCTAGTCAAGGCAACCGCCCCGGCGGTCCTGGCCAGCGCCCCGGCCAGAATACGGCTCCCAAGCCCAACGCGCCTGCTCTCACTCCCGAACAGGCTGAAAAGCAGATTCAGGAGCAGATTAAGGCCACGCTGGCCAAGCTTGGTGGCAATAAAGGCGGCAACAATCAGAACCGCGCCAAGTACCGCCGCGACAAGCGCAGCATGCTGGCGGAGGACCGCGAGGCCCTGCGCGCGCAGAACGAGCTCGATGCTAAAATTCTCAAGCTCACCGAATTCATCTCGGCCAATGACCTGGCCTCGCTGATGGACGTGAACGTGAACGAGGTGATTAAGGTGTGTCTGGGCATGGGCATGTTCGAGTCCATCAACCAGCGCCTCGACGCCGAAGCCATCACCGTGATTGCCGACGAATTCGGTTTCGACGTAGAATTCCTGTCGGCTGAAGAGGAGGAGATTGACGTGGATGCCGGCGACAGCGCCGAGGACCTGCGCCCCCGCGCCCCAATCGTGACCATCATGGGCCACGTCGACCACGGTAAAACGTCGCTGCTTGACTACATCCGCGATGCGAGTGTGGCCAAAGGCGAAGCCGGCGGCATCACCCAGCACATTGGCGCCTACGAGGTGCGCACCAAGTCGGGCCAGGCCATTACGTTCCTGGATACGCCGGGCCACGAAGCCTTTACGGCCATGCGTGCCCGTGGTGCCAAGGTGACGGACATTGCCATCATCGTGGTAGCCGCCGACGACTCGGTGATGCCGCAGACGAAGGAAGCCATCAACCACGCGCAAGCAGCTGGGGTACCGATTATCATCGCCCTCAACAAGATTGATAAGCAGTCGGCCAACCCCGAGAAAATCCGCGAGGAGCTCTCCCAGATTAACATTCTGGTGGAAGAATGGGGTGGTAAGTACCAGAGCCAGGAGGTTTCGGCCAAATCGGGCATTGGTATTGAGGAGCTGCTGGAAAAGGTGCTGCTGGAGGCCGAACTACTCGACCTGAAAGCCAACCCTGACCGTGGTGCCATCGGTACCGTTATCGAGGCATCGCTGGATAAAGGCCGTGGCTACGTAACCACCGTGCTGGTGCAAACCGGTACGCTGAACGTGGGCGACATCATCCTCGCCGGCCCGCACTTTGGCCGCGTGAAGGCCATGACGGACCATCGTGGTAAGAAAATGAAGACCGCGCCGCCCGCTACGCCGGTGCAGGTGCTCGGCCTCACCGGGGCTCCGCAGGCTGGCGACCGCATCCAGGTAATGGAAACGGAGCGCGAAGCCCGCGAAATTGCCACCCAGCGCCTGCAGCTGGCCCGCGAGCAAACCATCCGGACCAAAAAGCACATCACGCTGGACGAAATTGGTCGCCGTTTGGCCATCGGTTCGTTCAAGGAACTCAACATCCTGGTGAAGGGCGACGTGGACGGCTCGGTGGAAGCACT
>JANNDE010000628.1:0-1406 GCA_031387395.1 Hymenobacter sp. | reverse complement strand
CACCTGTAGCAGCAGTTCCGCTTTCGAGGTGAAGATGGTGCGAAACATAGTCGGCGTCAGGTCGAGGGCTGCGGCCAGCTGTTCTTCGTGCAGCATTCGGATACCCATGCTGCGAACAGCTAGGTTGGCCTTTTCAAGTAGTTGATGGAGTACAACTTGCTCCATAGGAAACCAGGAAATAAGAGCGGAAAACGAAATTTATGTCAGAATGACGAAAGCCCCAACAAAAAGTATTCCGAGATGCCAATATTCTTAACGCATCAAGCCCAGCCCAAAAAAGAAAAGCAGCTGTAGCATATAAATGAAAGCCGCCAGCGGGTTGCGCTTATCAAACTGAGTGCGGTTGAAGAACACCTGCAGGATGAGGGCCACCGCAAACCAGCCCTTGAAATTCTGTAGCGGAATAACGTCGAAGCGCCACTGCCAGAAGTCGAAGCGTACGGCTATGGGCTCCAGGCAGGCATCGAGGCCCACCATGAGCCCGGCGGCCACCACGGCACGCAGGAAATCGGGCAGCGGCAGGTAACGGGCCAGCACGCCGGTGGTGTACGTGAGAATCAGCCAGTTGACGCCAATCATCAGCGGCACGTCCAGCCACTTCGGGCCCAACACGCCCCCGTACTCGTAGAAACCGAACAGCAGCCCCGTCCGAACGCCCACCACTTCCACGCCAAAGCCCACGGCCATCGTGACCAGGCAAAACAACCAGAACGTGGGGCTGCGCTTCTGCTGAAAGGCCAGCAGCAAGCCCAGTGTCAGCAGCAGGTTGAGCGGGACGAACTGCAGGAAAAAGGCGGGGTCCTGCGAAAAGCTCAGCCCCAGAAAGCCCGTGATATGAAACAGCAGCAGCACGCCCTGCGCCACGCGCAAGCGGCGCTGCTGCGCGGCGGCACGCTCGGTAAGTGCCTCGGCCGGAAGTTGTTGAATGGATTCGGGCATTTGTAATTAATTAGTAATTAGTAATTTGTAATTAGGAATTGGACTGCTAACCGGCGCATCAAGACAGTTGCAGTTTGCCAATCATTTATTCCTACTTATCAATTACTAATTAATCCAGAGACAATGCGGGCGGAGAGCAGGCAGAGCGGAATGCCGCCGCCAGGATGCACCGAGCCGCCGCAAAAGTACAGCCCTTCCAGCTTCCGCGAAAAGTTGGGGTGCCGCAGAAAAGCCGCCAGCAGGTTGTTGCTGGAACTGCCATACAGCGCCCCGCCAAACGACGACGTGCGCTTTGCGATGCCCGGCGGGTCCCAGACCTGCTCGGCTCGGATGAGGGCGGCCACGTCGGTGCCCAGCGCCTGGCTGACGCGGGCCAGCACGGCGGCGCGGGTGCGCGCCACCAGCGCCGGCCAGTCCTGGCCCTGGTCGTGGGGCACGTTCACCATCACAAACCAGTTTTCGTGGCC
>JANNDE010000203.1:0-2367 GCA_031387395.1 Hymenobacter sp. | reverse complement strand
CGTCTCGAAGCACCCGCCCTGGTCAATCGCCACGTCGATGATCACCGAACCGGGCGCCATCTGCGCCACCACGGTTTCGGGCACCACGTACGGTATCTGCCCCTGCTCCGGCGAGAGCGCGCCGATTACCACGTCGGCCTGCCGCAGGTGGTCGTTCAGCACCGACTGATCCAGCGTACTGGTAAAAAGCTGATTGCCGACGCTGCTCTTCAGCCGGCGCAGCTTGTAGATGTGATCGTCGAAGACCTTCACCGCCGCGCCCAGGCCGGTGGCGGCGCGGGCGGCGTACTCGGCCACCGTGCCGGCCCCCAGAATCACGACCCGGCTCGGCGGCACCCCCGTGATGCCACCCAGAATGATACCCTTGCCTTCTTCCGACTGGCTCAGGTATTCGGCGGCTACCAGCATTACCGTGGAGCCGGCGATCTCGCTCATCGCGCGCACCACGGGCTTGGCGCCCGACTTGTCTTTCATCAGCTCGAAGGCCAGCGCGCTGACCTTGCGCGCCTGCAACGCCTGCACATACTCGGCGGTGAGCGAGCCGAATTGCAGGGCCGAAATCAGCGTCTGGCCGGCGCGCAGATGCTCCATTTCGGCGAAGGTCGGCGGGGCCACTTTCAGCACAATGTCGGCTTCGTACACCTCCGGCGTGGAATAAACGATGCGCGCGCCCGCCTCCGAATACTCGTGGTCCGAGAATTTCGACGGCTCGCCGGCCCCGGTTTCCACCACGATTTCGTGGCCTTCGTTGATGAGATGCCGCACGGCTTCGGGCGTGAGGCCGAGGCGATTTTCCTGCAACGACGTTTCGCGCGGCAGCCCGATAAACAGGCGCTTACGGCGCGTTTCGACGGCGAGCATCGACTCTTTCGGCGTCGGGGCCACGGCCGTAGCAGTGGCCGTCGCCACGCCCTGCACGATGGACGACAGGCTCAGGCCGGGTGGGTAGTTTTCGGCCATGTTCGGCGGGGATCAGGGGAAAGATGTACAGTCAGGCGGCGAGCGTAAAGGTGCGGCTATCGTCGGCCGGATCCACGCGCAGCGTAAGAGTCAGAGCATCGGCGGCGATATCGGGCAGCAATTCCGCCAGGCGTTCGGGCCACTCGATGAAGCTGAGCGCGCCGGGGGCGTCGAGGTAGTCAAAGATACCCAACGCCAGTGCCTCCCGCGCACTTTGGAGCCGGTAAAGGTCAAAATGGTAGAGTGTATGACAGGGCGTATGCCCCGGCGACTGGCCAGCCGCCGTACGGTACTCGTGCACCAGCCCATAAGTAGGACTGCTCACGGCATCGGCCACGCCCAGCGCAGCAGCCACGGAGCGCACCAGCGTGGTTTTGCCGGCGCCCATCTCTCCATCGAGAAGCACCACGCGGCGGCCGTTGAGGTGCGCCAGCAACCAGGCGGCAGCGGCCGGCAGGTCGGCAAGAGAAGCAGCAAGAAAGGTGAGCGGCACAGCCGCGAAGGTACGGCGAAGGCGCAAGGGGCGCCAACGCAAGGCGGCAGCCTCTCACGCAATACCCAAATGCCAAACGGGCGGCCCCGAACTCAATCGAAGCCGCCCGTCGCAAACTCAAAAATCTCCCGCTCCCCTAAAATCCCTTCACAATCCCAATCAGCCCTTCGCCGTGAGCGTGATGAACGGGATGATCACTTCCTCCAACGATACGCCGCCGTGCTGGAACGTATCCTTGTAGTGGTTCACGTAGTGGTTGTAGTTGTTGGGGTAGGCGAAGAACTGGTCGCCCAGGGCGAAGGCGTACGCCGTCGAGACGTTCGCTTTCGGCAGAAACAGGCGCTCGGGCTTGCGCACCGTGAAGACTTCGCGCTCATCGAACCCGAGGTTTTTGCCGTGCTTGTAGCGCAGGTTGGTGTTGGTGTTGCGGTCGCCCACAATCTTATAGGGGCGCTTGCAGCGGATGGTGCCGTGGTCGGTGGTGATGATGAGCTTGCCCTTTTTCTCGGCAATCTGCTGCATCATCTCGTACAGCGGCGAGTGCAGGAACCACGAGCGGGTGATGCTGCGGTAGGCCGACTCGTCGGCCGCCAGCTCGCGAATCATGGCCATGTCGGTGCGGGCGTGCGAGAGCATGTCCACGAAGTTGTACACGATGACGTTGCACTTGTAGTTGTTGTGCAGGTTGCTCATCTTGCCCAGCAAGTCCTTGCCAGCCTGCAGGTTGGTCACCTTGTGGTTGCTGTGCTTCACCTTCTGGTTGTTCTTCTGGATGTTGATTTCCATGAACTCGGCCTCGTGCAGGTTTTTGCCCTCGTCGTCCTGGTCGTCCACCCACAGGTTGGGGTATTTCTTCTGAATCTCGCTCGGCATCATGCCCGAGAAAATGGCGTTGCGCGCATACGCCGTGGTGG
>JANNDE010000594.1:0-1317 GCA_031387395.1 Hymenobacter sp. | reverse complement strand
CGTGTTCGGGTCGCCGTCGGTGCGGGCGTTGAAGCCGTCGGCAAACTCGGTGTAGCGCTGTTGGTAGAATATCTCGCCGTACACGGTACCGCCCACGGCGCCCACGGCCAGCGGCACTTTCCACCAGCGCCCATTATACAGCTGGCCCGCCCCCGGCAGCAGCGCCGACAGCAGCCCGGCCTTCGAGGGCTTGGTCATGCGCAAGCCAAACAGCCGCGCCGTGCGCCGCACCGAGTCAGGCACGACGGGCGCACTCACCTGCGCCGAGTCGGGCCCGGCCGTGACGGTGGCAGTGCGCGGAATGTCGGTGCCTGAGGTCTGGGCGTGGGCTTCCGGGGACAGTAGCGGCAGAATTAGGGCAGCGGCCAGGGCCAGAGTGCGGAAGCGCGAGGTCATGCCCGTACGGTTAGGCCGGTTGGAGTATATGCAGAATGCGCTGCATGTCTTCCACCGAGTCGAAGGCAATCTTGATTTCGCCGCGGCCCTGCGGGCCGGGCTTCACCATTACGCGGCTGCCGAAACGCTCGGTAAGGTGGCGCTCGGTGCGGCGCAGCTCGGCCACGGGCACCTGCAGTGTGGTGTCCTGGGTTTTCTTGTTTCCCGGGTCGCCCGGCTTCTCGGCCGGGCTCAGGCCGGCGCGCACCAGTTGCTCCACGCGCCGCACCGACAGTTCCTCGGCCACGATGCGGTGGAACAGGTCCAGCTGCTGCTCGGCGTTGTCCACGCTGATCAGGGCGCGGGCGTGGCCCATGCTGATGGCCGTGTCGCGGAGGCCAATCTGGATATCGGGCGGCAGCTTGAGCAGGCGCAGGTAGTTTGTCACGGTCGAGCGGTTTTTGCCTACCCGGTCGCCCAGCTCTTCCTGCTTGAGGTTGCACTCACTCACGAGACGCTGGTAGCTCAAGGCAATTTCAATGGCGTTGAGGTTTTCGCGCTGGATGTTCTCGATAAGCGCCATTTCCAGCATCTGCTGGTCGTCGGCCTTCCGGATGTAGGCCGGAATGGTGTCGAGGCCGGCCAGCTTGGAGGCCTGCAGACGCCTCTCACCCGAAATAAGCTGGTAGGCGTTGGTGCCCATCTGGCGCACGGTCACGGGCTGGATGATGCCCTGCACCCGGATGCTTTCGGCCAGTTCCTGCAGTGCTTCCTGGTCGAAGTGCGTGCGGGGCTGGTAGGGGTTGGCTTCGATGTGGCCCACCGGAATCAGCCCAACGGAGTTCACCGGGTGCGGCAAACCCAGCCGGTCGCCTTTTTTCTCGTAGCTGCCTTCAATCAGGGCGTTGAGGCCCCGGCCCAGGCCACCCTTGCGTTTCACTG
>JANNDE010000582.1:0-2701 GCA_031387395.1 Hymenobacter sp. | reverse complement strand
TGGCGGTTCTGGCTCATCATAATCACCGGGGCCTGCAGGGCTGCCAGGCAGGATAGCAGCAAATTGAGCAGGATGAACGGATAGGGGTCGAAGCTGGCGCGCCGCAGCAGGGTCACATTCAGCAGTATCCAGCCGGTGATGATGCCGAAGAAGAGCAGGATGAACGTCCAGCTGCCCCCAAAGCTGGCAATGTGGTCGGCCCAGCGCTGGCCCAGCGTCAGGGGCGGCTCCAACTCTTCTACCTTATCGGTGAGCGTGCGGTGCTCGTGTACATTGCTGAGCACGGTTCGCTCCAGCTCCGACAGCTCCCCAACCTCGCGTACCAGAAAGTTTTCCAGGTAACGGCGGCGGTATTCGTTGAGCTCCGTGATGGCCAGAGAACTCGCCGGTCCGAATCGGGGAAAATCCTGCTGAATCAGCTCCAGAATGGGTTGGCGCACCTGCTCCCCGCCAACCCGCTCGCTCGCCGGAAAGGACAGGCCGGAACAGTCGCTGATGAAAGTGGGCATGGCAAGGAAAAAAAAGTGGTGAACAAATGGCTGTTAGCAAGGCGGTTAGTGGCGCCTTGCTAAGCCGATAAATGAGCGGGTTGCCTCGAAAAAGGTAAAAAGCGCTACTCGCCCAGCCACCACCAGCGCCAGGGCCGCCGCCGGGCCATCATAACGGGCAAGGCAAGCGGTTCAAGTCGCATGGGCTGCTGCCAGTCACTACCGGCACAAAGCTCGGAGTTGGGTTCGGGCCCGGCCATGACAAAAGTTGCGGGGATGGATGATGGCCGTCAAGGTTAAAACCAGGCCCGGCCCGGAAATTTGTGGTGGTCTCGGCCCCAACGCATTGGTTCTGCTGGACTCATCCGGCGTGGGCGCGCGGGCCCCTTTTTTTCACTTCTGCCAAGCATCGAATCATGAAGCAAAAAACTTGGCTTCTGGCCGCCGCGGCCGTAGCAGCGCCGGTTTTGGGCATCGCTCTCGCCCGGGCCGGGGCCGCCCGGCAGCTGCGCCGCGACGTGCGGCAGCTCTTCGCCGCTGCCGGCAGCAGCCCCGCCGCCACCTACCACGAAATTCAACTTGACGGGCTGCCCACGCCCGTGCAGCGCTACTTCCGCCACGTGCTGCCCGAGGGCCAGCCCTACCTGCGCGGCCTGCGCCTGCGCCACACCGGGCAGTTCAAAACCGACCTGAAGAGGGACTGGATGGCCATTGAGGGCGAGCAGTACATCACCGCCGACCCGCCCGGCTTCATCTGGCAGGGCACTACCAGCCAGTTTGTGGCTCGCGACGAATTTGTGGCCGGCCACGGCCGCCTCGATGTGCGCCTGCTCGGGGCCGTGCCCATTGCCGGCGGCACCGGGCCCGCTTACGACCAAGGCGAACTGCTGCGCTGGCTGGTGGAAAGCAGCTGGCTGCCCACCGCCCTGCTGCCCAGCGAATCCATCTCCTGGACGGCTATTGACAACCACTCGGCCCGGCTCACCATCACGCACCAAGGCCACTCGGTTTCGTGCCTATTACGCTTCAACGAACGACATGAAATAGCCGAAGCTGAAGCTCTGCGCCATATGGACGAGGCCACTGAGCGGCCCTGGCAGTGCCGGTTTGCACAATACCAGCGCCGGCACGGCGTGCTCATTCCCACCGTGGGCGAGGCGGGCTGGGTACTCGACGAACAATACCAGCCTTACGCGCGGTTCATCGTGGTGGCGTTGGATTACGACCAGTTGCAGCCGTTTTAGCGGGAGACACGCCCGCGTAAGCTCACTGCGGCCCGCTACCGGACAATGCGCCCATCTTCCATTTCGATAATGCGGTGGGTTTTGGCGGCAAAATCGTTGTCGTGCGTCACGATGAGCAGGGCCTGGTGGTAGGTTTCGGCCAGCTCCTTGAACACGTCGAACACGATATCGCCGTTTTTCTGGTCGAGGTTGCCGGTGGGCTCGTCGCCGAGGATGATGAGCGGGTCGTTAATCAGGGCCCGGGCGATGGCCACGCGCTGCTTTTGGCCGCCCGAAAGCTGGTTGGGCTTCTTGATGGCCTCGCTTTCGATGCCCAGAATCTTTAGCTTCTCATAGGCGCGGTGCTCGATTTCCTCACCCGATAATTTGCCCAGCTTTTCGGCGGGCAGCATTACGTTGCGCAGCACCGAAAACTCGTTCAGCAGGTAGTGGAACTGGAATACGAAGCCGATTTGCTCGTTGCGCACGCGGGCCAGCTCGGCCTCGTTTTTGGCCCGCATGGGCACGCCGTTAATCAACAGCTCGCCCTCGTAGGCCGTGTCCATGGTGGAGAGGATGTAGAGCAGCGTGGACTTCCCGCAGCCCGACTTGCCCACCACGGCCGCAAACTCGCCGCGGGCCAGCGCAAACGACACCTCGTGCAGCACCTGTACCCGCACGGGGTCGTCGAAATACTTGATAATCTGGCGGGATTCGAGCGCGGGCGTTTCCATCTTACTTGCCCCGGATGATGTCAACCGGGTCGACCCGGCTGGCTTTGCGGGCCGGAAAATACCCCGCCAGATAGGTGGTGACGAGCGAGAATACCGCCCCGATGCCGTAGTAAACCGGGTCGAAGCTGACCGGGTAGAAGTGCACCGAGGGCAGCGAAGCCGGGTGAAACGGCACGTGGGAAATCAGCACTGAGAGCCCGAACCCGCACAGCAGCCCCGCCGCCCCGCCCGACAGCCCGATGGCCAGCGCCACCGC
>JANNDE010000567.1:0-17027 GCA_031387395.1 Hymenobacter sp. | reverse complement strand
GGCTTTCACCGCGACGCTGGTTACCGGTCCTTCCCAGGGCACCCTTGCCTTCAATACCGACGGCAGCTACAACTACACGCCGGCCAATGGCTACCTGGGCCCCGACAGCTTCACGTACAAGGTGTGCGTAGACGGGGCCACGCCTCCCTGCTCAAACACTTCGACAGTGAGCCTGAACGTATACGACGCCGGGACGGTGTGCACCATCGGCACGGGTACCAACCTGCTGGCCAACCCTAGCTTCACCAACGGCAATTCCGGCTTCAGCAGCAGCTACAATTTTATTGCGCGCCCAGCTGCTCAGGTAACCCGTGGCCCCGGTGGGCTTTACCCAGAGGGCACTTATGGCGTTGATGCAGATGCTTTTTACTACCATGGCAACTTCCGGGGTACTGGCCGGATGGGAGCCGGTGACAAGTTCCTGATGGTGAACGGCTCGCAGAATCTTTCCGTCGTGTACCAGCAAACTATCACCGTGCGGGCGAATACCTACTACAGCTTTTCAGCCTACGCCAACAGCATCTTCACCTACAGCCCGGCCCAGCTTGGCTTTGTTATCAACGGTAAGTCCACTTCGACGGTCACTACTTTGGGTAGCACCACTGATTACGTGCGCATTTCGGACCTGTGGTTTTCGGGCAGCAGTACCACGGCCGTGCTCGAAATTCGCGACGTGAACAAGAACGTTGGTGGCAATGACTTTGGCATTGACGACCTGTATTTTGGCACTTGTGCCAAGGGCTTGATAGCTAATGATGTTACGACTGCGGTCATTAGCAACTCGGCTCCATCCATCAGTGTCCCGGCCCTGAGCGGCACGGTCACGGCCGGTCCGCCCCTCGATTCGTTCACCATCCAGACGTTGCCATCGACGACAGCCGGGATACTCTACTTCGACGGCATCCCCGTTATTCCGGGCCAGGTAATTCCGCTGGACCAAGCTAGCCAACTGTTCTTCGACCCGGTGGCCGGCTTCGTGGGCACGGGCTCGTTCACTTACACGGCCACCGACAACAGCGGGGCAGGCAGCAACAATACGGCCACTTACTCTATGCCCATCGACAACCGCCCGCTACCGGTGGAGCTGGTCGGCTTCACGGCCAAAGTAGTGCGCACCGTGGACGCCCAGCTGAGCTGGAACACGGCCAGCGAGCAGAACAGCGCATATTTTGACGTGCAGCGCAGCGCCGACGGCCTCACCTTCGCCGGCCTGGCCCGGGTGAACGCCCAAGGCAACAGCACCACACCCACGAACTACAGCTACACCGATGCCGGCATCGGCACCAAAACCACCGGCCTGCTCTACTACCGCCTGCGCCAAGTCGACCGCGACGAAACCACCAGCTACTCGCCCGTTCGCACCGTGCGCTTTGGCCCGGCCGTAGCCCCCGGCATTGCGCTGTTTCCGAACCCCACCAGCGCCACCACCCGCCTCGACCTGAGCTTGTTGCCCACGGGCACCTACCAGGTGCGGGTGCTCGACAACGTGGGCCGCGAAGTGCTACGAGCCACGGGAGAAGGCGGCAGCATCGGCGCACTCGACACCCGGGCGTTGGCCAACGGCATCTACCTGGTGCAAGTGCGTGGCACCAATGGCCAGCAGTTCATTAAGCGGTTGCTGAAAGAATAGGCGCACACTGCCGCGCCAAACAGAAAGCCCGGCTTTTCCAATGTGGAAAAGCCGGGCTTTCTGTTTCAGTGAGCAATTCAGAACGGCGGAGAGCACCCACCGGAGTGCTCTCCGATGGGTTTACAGTACCGTTGGCAGCGCGGCCAGTAGGACTTTCAAACCAGCTTCGGCATCCGAGCCCAGGTTCACGCGCAGGGTACGGCGGCCGTTATCGCGCAGGGCCTGCAGGTCGCCGAGGGCCTGAGCGTTTTTGAAGGTACCGAAGGTATAGGAGCGGCCGGGCAGGGCCAGGTCCTGCGGGTTGTCGTCGGTGAACTGGATGAACAGGCCGGTGTTGGGGCCGCCCTTGTGGTACTGGCCAGTGCTATGCAGGAAGCGTGGGCCGTAGCCCGAGGTGGTGGCTAGGTGCAAATCCTGCATCACGCGCTGGCGCAGGACCAACAAACTGGCGCTCACGGCGGGTGTTTCGGTGAGGTAGGCTTGCAGGCACACGAAATCGCCGGGCTGGACCTGGGCGAAGAAGGCTTTGAGCACGCCGGCGGCACCGTCGCCGTGGGCGGCGGTGTAATAGTCCACGCCGTTTTCGCGGGCGGCGGGGGCTTCGGTTTCGGGCAGCTTGCCTTCCATTTCCACGGCCTTCATGAGCTTATCGGTGGCGGTTTTGGCGGCCTGCACGTTGGGCTGGTCGAAGGGGTTAATCTGGAACACGGCGCTGGCGACGGCCGTGGCTACTTCCCAGCGGTAGAACTCCTGGCCGAGGTCGAAGGCATCCGTCATCAGCAGGGTGATGATGGGATGGCCAGCAGCGGCCAAGGCCTCCAGCTTGCTGGTGTTGGCCTCGTCGGGCTGGCCCTTGTAGCACACATATACAAACACGCGGTCGGCACCATATATAATAGGCTCGCCCAGCGGCTCGCCGGCCACGGGCAGAATGCCCTTGCCTTGCTTGCCGGTGCTTTCGGCGATGAGCTGCTCGAGCCACAGGCCGAGGTCGTGCAGGGCATCGGGCACCACGATGGTGAGCTTGTCGCGGCCCTGCGCGGCCAGAACGCCCAAGGCGGCACCGAATTCCAGGCCGGGGTTCTTATCCGTCGGGCCGTAGGCACCGCAGGCGCGCATCATCAGGATGGCACGCTCCAGGATTTCGCCGATGGACAGGCCGTAGAGGGCCGCCGGCACCAGGCCGAAGTAGGTGAGGGCCGAGAAGCGACCGCCCACCTCGGGGAAGTTGAGGAAGATGCGGCGGTACCTGGCGGCCGTGGCATCGGTCACGAACTTGGAGCCGGGGTCGGTGATGGCCACGAAGTTTTCGCCGGCCTTATCGCCTTTGATTTCCTTTACCTTATTATAGAAGTAGTCGCCGAAAGCCAGCGGCTCGGCGGTGGTGCCGGATTTGCTGGCCACGATGAACAGCGTGTCGGCCAGCGGCAACCCGGCTTCGATGGCACGCACCGCGCCGGGGTCGGTGGTATCGAGCACCGACATCGGCAGGCCGTTTTCGCCTTTTGCAAATGCGGATTTGAATACGATGGGGGCCATGGTGCTGCCGCCCATGCCCATTACTACGACGTGCTGGAAGCCAGCGGCCCGTACCTCGTGCACGAACTGCTCGATTTCGGGCACCGCGCCCACCATCGTTTCGGCCACGCGCAGCCAGCCCATGTAGCTGCGGATGCTGTGCTGGCCGGCCTCGTCGCTGGTCCACAGGTCGGCCTTCTTATCCCAGAAGCCGTGGACGAAGTTGTCGGCCTTGAACTTCTCTAGTTGCGCATCAACGGCGGCCTGGTACTGGCCCAGCTCCATTTTGGAGTCATCCACTTTATCCTCTACGGCCAGGGCGCGCTTTTTTTCGATGGACAGCATGAGCTTGGCAAAGGGCTCCTTGAATTTCTGGGCACCGTCTTCTTCGAGGTGCTGGGTTAGTGCTTCGAGGTCGAGGCCGAGCTCGGGCAGGCGGGCCAGCACCTCTTTGGTGTGCTCCAGGTTGGTTTCGATGGTGTTGGCCACCTTGCCGCTTTTACCGAACAGGTCCAGCGTTTCCACGGGCACGGTGTTCACGGTATGCGGGCCGATGAGGCCGTCGACGTAGCGCAGGTTATCGTATTTGGGATTTTTGTTGCCGGTGCTGGCCCACAGCAGGCGCTGCGTGGGGGCATCTTTTTCAGCCAAAGCCTCCCAGCGCGGGCCGCTGAAAATCTCCTTATAAATCTGGTAGGCCTGCTTGGCGCTGGCAATGGCCACCTCGCCCACCAGCGACCGCGCCAATTCGGCTTTCTCGCCGCCTTCGGCCGCGATTTTCTCCAGCATGGGGTCAATCAGCACATCGATGCGGCTCAGGAAGAAGCTGGCCACCGAGTCGATGCGGGCCAGCGGCTCGCCGGCTTTAGCGCGGTCTTCGAGGCCGGCGATGAAAGCTTCGGCCACCAGGCGGTAGCGCTCCAGGCCGAAAATTAGGGTTACGTTCACGTTCACGCCTTCCGAGATGAGGCGGCGGATGGCGGGCAGGCCTTCAAGCGTGGCCGGCACTTTTATCATCACGTTGGGGCGGTTCACGGCTTTCCAGAGGGCCAGGGCCTCGGCGATGGTGCCTTCGGTATCGTTCACGAGCTCGGGCGATACTTCGAGGCTCACGTAGCCGTCGGAGCCGTGGTCGGCACCATCGTAGAGCGGGCGGAACAGGTCGGTGGCCGCCTGCACGTCGGACACGGCCAGGTTGGTGTAGATTTCGTCGGTGGTTTTGCCTTGCAGGGCCAGCGCCTTGATGGCCGAATCATAATCGGCGGTGTCGCCGATGGATTTGGCGAAAATGGCCGGGTTGGAGGTGACGCCGCGCAGGGCTTCGTCCTGGATGCGGCGCTGGAGCTTGCCGTCGATGATGATGGGACGGCTGATAAAGTCCAGCCACAGGCTTTGGTCGAACTGGCGGATGTCAACGAGAGGGTTCATAGTGTCGCGATTGGTTCAGAAGTTGGAGGCCCAAAGGTCCGGAAGCAGGTCATTGTTTTCAACCATTGAACGGGAATTATGCCGCTGAGTCTGAAAATCAACCCGAGGGCGGCTGCCCAAAGTACCCGCACTACTTTTGCCCGCATGACGCCCACCACCACGCCGCCCACCATCGTCTTCCTGCACGGCTTCGCCGAAAGCCGCGAGGTCTGGACCGACTTCACCCGCGCTTTCCCCGACGGCTACCGGCTGCTGGCCCCCAACCTGCCGGGCCACGGCACCAACCTCGCACCCGTGCCCGACTTCTCGATGGAGGCCCAGGCGCGCTCCGTCATCGAGTACCTCAACCAAAAGGGCTGCTCTGAACCGGTGCTGCTGGTCTGCCACAGCATGGGCGGCTACGTGGCCCTGGCCTTGGCCGAGCGCTGGCCCCAGCGCGTGGCCGGGCTGGCCTTCATCAACTCCTCGGCCCTGCCCGACACCGACGAGAAGCACCAGAACCGCGAGAAGAACATCACCTTCGTGCAGAAGCACGGCGTGGGCAAGTTCATGGAGTCGTTCGTGCGGCCGCTGTTTGCGCCCGTGAACCGCGACCGCCTGACGGAGGCGCGCGGGCTGCTGGAGGAAATTGGGAAGGCCACACCCGAAACCACCATTGTGGGCGCACTGCGCGGCATGGCGGCCCGGCCCGACCGCACGGCGGTGCTGGCCAAGGCCGCTTTTCCGGTGCTGCTGGTGGCCGGCAAGCACGACGTGGCGGTGCATTTTGAGGAGGCTGTGCGGCAGGCAGCGCTGCCGGCGATGGGGTCGGCCCTGTTTCTGGAGGGCAGCGGGCACCTCTCCTATTTGGAGCAGCCCGAACCCACGCGGCGGGCGGTGCTGGCGCTGGCGGCGGCGGTATTCGGGCGGTAGCGGGCCGCATGCCGACTATTTCAGTCTTCTTATTGAGAGGCAGTAGCAGCCAGCTTATACACCGGCAGCTCGTAGAATGGGCGTAGCAAGCGCACCACGTCGAGGGCGTCGGCCAGGGCCTGGTGGGCCACTTCGCGGCCCAGACCGGCGCGGGCCTTGCAAATGCTCATGCTGGGCAGGCGCGAGTCCTTATGCCAGTTGAGGTAGAACACGGCCGGGTCGAGCATGGCGGGCTCGGCGCGCACGAGGGTGCCGTAGCCGGGCAATTCCTTCAGGAAGCCGAGGTCGAACACGGCGATGTTCTTGCCGGCCATGGTTACGGCCACGCAGTCGTGCTTGTCGGTTTTGCAGCCGTGGACCAGCAGAAATTCGCGCAGCTGGGGCAGCAACTCGGCGGGCGTGCACAGCTCGGGGTTGGGTTCCTGGCGGGCCAGCTCCGCAATCAGGCCGGCGTTCAGGGCCAGCGCGCCGGCGGTGCCCACGTATTCGGGGTGGCGCACCACGCGGCGAAAGGCCGGCAGCTCGGCCAGCGGCCGGGGGTAGCGGCTGTCTTCGATAACGGCGGCCAGCTCCAGCACTTGGTGGCGGACGGGATTGGAGCCGGAGGTTTCGAGGTCGAGGGAAACGTAGCGCATGAGAAGGGTGTACGGGGAAAGGCCACGCCAAAGTTCGAACGTCATGCTTCGCTGCGCGCTACATGACGTGCTGAATTTTACGTTTACTCGACTCTTTGAAACCAATAGTACTGCGGCCCCGGCCACTTTCCGCCCCGGCCGTACCTTCGCCCCCATGTCCGACACCGCCACCGCCGCTCCCAAGAAGCTCTTCCTGCTTGACGCCTTTGCCCTCATCTACCGCTCGCATTTTGCGTTCAGCAAAAACCCGCGCATCAACTCCAAAGGCATGAACACGGGGGCCGTGCTCGGCTTCACCAACACGCTGGTGGAAGTGCTGCAAAAGGAAAAGCCCACGCACATCGGGGTATGTTTTGACGGGCCGAAAAAGACCTTTCGGCACGAGCAGTTCCCGGAATACAAGGCCCAGCGCCAGGCCATGCCCGAGGATATCGGCATCGCGCTGCCCTACATCAAGAAAATCATCCAGGGCTTCCATATTCCCATTCTGATGATGGACGGCTTCGAGGCCGACGACGTGATTGGCACGCTAGCCCAAAAGGCTGAGAAAGAAGGCTTCGAGGTGTTTATGATGACGCCCGATAAGGACTACTGCCAATTGGTGACGGAAAACATCAAAATCTACCGCCCCGCCTTTATGGGCAACGCGGCCGAGATTCTGGACGTGGCCCACGTGCTGGCCCGCTTCGAGATTGAGCGCGTGGAGCAGGTGATTGACATTCTGGGCCTGCAGGGCGATGCCTCCGATAACATTCCCGGCATTCCCGGCATTGGCGAGAAAACGGCCAAGACGCTCATTCAGAAGTACGGCTCGGTGGAAAACCTGCTGGCCAACGTGGACGAGCTCAAGGGCAAGCAGCAGGAAAACGTGCGCAACTTCGCCGGGCAGGGCCTGATGAGCAAGGAGCTGGCTACCATCCATGTGAACGTGCCGCTCGATTTTGAGGCTGACCAGCTGGTGCTCGACGCGCCCGACGAAGCCACGCTGCGCGAGCTGTTTGAGGAGCTGGAGTTCCGGCAGCTGGCCGCCCGCATTCTGGGCGGCGGGCCCGAGCGCACGCCGGCCGGCGTGGCCGCGCCCGGCTCCAAACCCGTGCGCCGGCCCAAGCTGGTACCTGGCGGCCAGGCCTCGCTGTTTGGTAGCAGTGAGGATGCCGCCGTGGCCATTGGGGCCGAGGAAGGCGAAACCGACCGGTTCGGCGCGCCCGCTGGCCCGCGCAAGCGCCTCGAAGACGTGCCCTACCAGTACCACCTGATGGACACGCCGGAGCTGCGCCAGTCGCTGCTCGCGTTTCTGTTGCAGCAGGAGGAAGTCAGCTTCGACACCGAAACCACCGGTCTGGATACCATGACGGCGCGGCTGGTGGGCCTCAGCTTTGCTTGGCTGCCGGGCGAGGCCTACTACGTGCCCGTGCCAGCCGACGACCAGGAAGCCGCCCAGGCCATCGTGGACGAGTTCTGCCCGTTTTTCGAGTCGGCGACTATTCTGAAAATTGGCCAGAACATCAAGTACGACCTCACCATTCTCAAGCACTACAAGGTGCAGATTTCGGGGCCACTATTCGATACCATGCTGGCCCACTACCTCATCGAGCCCGACATGCGCCACAACATGGACGTGCTGGCCGAAACCTACCTGCACTACTCGCCGGTGCCCATCACCGACCTCATCGGCCCTAAGGGCAAGAAGCAGATTACCATGGCCGACCTGCCACCAGCCGCCGTGAAAGACTACGCCTGCGAGGACGCCGACGTGACCCTGCAGCTCAAGCACGTCTTCGAGCCCATGCTACGCGACCTGGGCCTGCTGGGCCTGCTGAATGACGTGGAAAACCCGCTGGTGCCCGTGCTGGCCGACATCGAGTACGAGGGCATTCGGATTGATTCCGGGGCCATGAACGAGTACTCGGCCGAGCTGCAGGGCTACATCGGGGAGCTGGAAACCCAGATTTTCCGCGAAGCCGGGCAGGAGTTCAACATCGGCTCGCCCAAGCAGCTGGGTGAGGTGTTGTTCGATAAAATGGACATTGGTAAGGGCAAAGTCAAGAAGACCAAAACTGGCCAGTACGCCACCGGCGAGGAAATCCTGAGCCAGCTGGCCGCCGAAAACCCCATCGCCGCGCTCATTCTCGAATACCGCCAGCTCACCAAGCTGCGCAGCACCTACGTCGAGGCCCTGCCCCAGCTCGTGAGCGTGGTGGACGGCCGCGTGCACACCAGCTTCAACCAGGCCGTGGCCGCTACCGGCCGCCTCAGCAGCACCAACCCCAACCTCCAGAACATCCCCATTCGCACGGAGCGGGGCCGGGAAATCCGCAAAGCCTTCGTGCCGCGCGATGAAAACCACGTGCTGCTGGCCGCCGACTACTCGCAGGTGGAGCTGCGCATCATGGCCGATTTTTCGGGCGATAAAACCATGATTGAGGCCTTCCGCCTGGGCCAGGACGTGCACACCAGCACGGCCAGCAAAGTATTCCGCGTGCCGCTGGAAGCCGTGGACAGCGAGATGCGCCGCAAGGCCAAAACCGTCAACTTCGGCATCATCTACGGCATTTCGGCCTTCGGGCTGGCCCAGCGCATCGGCATCAGCCGCAAGGAGGCCACCGAGATTATCGAGACGTACTTCCAGGAATTCCCGTCGGTGAAGGCGTTTATGGACGACAGCATCAACCGGGCCCGCGAGCTGGAATACGCCGAAACCCTGCTCAAGCGCCGCCGCTACCTGCGCGACATCAACTCGCGCAACGCCACGCTGCGCGGCTACACCGAGCGCAACGCCATCAACGCCCCCATCCAGGGCACGGCCGCCGACATCATCAAAATGGCCATGATTAACATCCACCACTGGCTGCGCGAGGAGAAGCTGGGCACCAAGATGATTCTGCAGGTGCACGACGAACTCGTGTTCGACGCCGTGGCCGAGGAAGTGGCCTACATCACCCCCAAAATCAAGGAGCTGATGACCACCGCCCTGCTGCTGCCCCGCGGCGTGCCGCTGGAAGTGGAAGTGGGCAGCGGCCGCAACTGGCTGCAGGCGCACTAGCCCAGCAGTTCCCGCGTTTTCGTCCGACATTTGAGCCGCTTCCCGCCTAACCGGGGAGCGGCTCTGCGATGTTAATGGAATCTTTTGAAGTCGAAAATTTCCGCAGCCTGAAACACCTTAAGCTGGAGAAGCTGGCGCGGGTGAATTTGCTGGTGGGGAAGAATAATTCGGGGAAGACGAGTGTCTTGGAGGGAATTTTTTTGTTCACCGGAGCAAACATTGCCTCATGGATTGACAGAATTGATGATGAACGGCATCTACTTCCAGATGACCAAGGGCTTGCCTACCTGTTTTATCAATTCGACGCAAGCAAAAAAATTACATTTAAAGCTCATATTCAACCCAATCATCAGAATGCGATTACTTTTCCACCGTACGATTTTGTTGTTACCATAGAAGCAGAAGAATCACCAAAAAACCAGAAGCAATTAGCACTGCCGGGCTTATGGTCTTCAGAATCTAATAGGGAACGGGAGCAAATCAGCGAGTCGCCTGACCGCCTCTTATTTGTTGCGAAATCTACTGAAATAGTCAAAGCCCCTGCCAGCAAATTGACCTATACAATGCGAGAACGTCGTATTGGACGTAATCGCAGGAAGGAGACTACCCTCGCTCTATTGAATCAATCAACCTACGGACATTGGCTAAGCACTACCATCTCATTCTCAGAACTTCATTCTAGAATAGAATACCTAAAAATCAGAAAGCAAGATGAACGCCTTCTGAACGTCATGCGTCAAATTGACGGACGGATTTTGGGTATCAGTCTAGGCAGCAATGACACCATCTATTTTGATTTAGGACCGGATTTTCCGAAACTTCTACCGTTAAATCTGATGGGCGAAGGAATTCAAAGGCTATTGGCTATCGTATCGGCCGTTGCACATACCCCTGGTGCGATAGTAGAGATTGATGAGATTGATAATGGGCTCCATTACTCTGCACTTCGTATTCTCTGGAGAGGCATATTGCAAGCAGCTAGGGAATATGATGTGCAAATAATTGCCACCACGCACAGTGCCGAAGCCCTGCGCCACCTCACCTGGGTACTGGATGACGAGGAATATGCCAGCTACCGCGACGATGTGGCCGCCTACACGCTCATTCGGGCTGATGACGACACGGTACGTAGCTACCGGTTCGATTACGAGCAGCTTGAATATGCCTTGGAACATGGCATGGAGGTGCGCAACTAGTACATTCAATCCTTCGCATTGTGGCAAATCGACAGTTTAACATCTTTGTAGAGGGTCTGGACGACCACGACCTGATTCGGGCATTAGTTCAGGAAATCAAAACAATACAGCCGCATCCGACAAAAGTCAGTTCCCGCGCAAAAGGTGCTGCTACTACTTATTTGCAACTGATACCCTCGGGCGACACGTTGCTAATTGCTAGCACGGGCGGTTGGAGCAAGCTTGGCAGGAACCAAGCCGTATTCATTCAGGAAGCCCGCGATTTTGAAGGTCGCACTCTAGTTGTGTTTGATGCCGACTACGATGCCGATGACACCGACAGTACTACCAAACACGAAAGCGGTGGACCAGTGAAACGACGGACTGCCATTTTAAGCAAATTGGTTGACTTCGACCCTAATCCAGAGATATTTCTACTTCCAGCGCCAAATCAACCCGGCGACCTTGAGACACTGCTGTTGCAACTCACCAATCCCTCTCAACAGCGGGTAATGGATTGTTACGACGGATACGAAAGCTGCCTTCAGCAGTTTGTAGATGCGACAGGGGAGCCTTGTTACGACGCACCGTCCAAAAAGCGCCGTATCTACGATTATGTTAATGTGATGCGGCTGACCGGCAAAGAATGGGAGAACCACCATAAAAATGGGGGCCAGAAGATTTTTGAGAACCCAAACTTATGGAACTTGAATGCTCCTGCCATTCAGCCACTGCGGGATTTCTTAGCATCACAACTTCCGTAAGAAGAATACATTGTCCTAGATACCCGCCCGCCGTACACCTAGGCTTTCAATCTCCTCCCTTCAAAAACTATGCAGCCCCACCCCCACCCCACCACCCTTCAAAACGTAGCCCGCGGGCTGCTCGGCACCTTTATGGTACTGGCTGGCATCGGCCACCTCACCTTTGCCCGGCAGGATTTCCAGGCCCAGGTACCCGGTTTTATGCCGCTGGACAAGGATACCGTGGTGCTGCTATCGGGCGTGGTGGAAATTGGGCTGGGGCTGGCGCTACTGCTGCTGAAGGGTAAAAGCCGGGTGCGGATGGGCATCGGGCTGGCCTTGTTCTACGCGGCGGTGTTCCCGGGCAACATTCACCAGTACACCCACCACCTTTCCGCCTTCGGGCTTGATACGGATGCGAAACGGCTGGCCCGCCTGTTTTTCCAGCCCGTGCTGATTGGCGCGGCCCTGTATTCGACCGGGGCCTGGCACGCGCTAAGAAAGAAATAGCGCTCGATACCCCATGGACCAAGCTACCAAACAGGGCATCGTCGCTGAAATCACCAGCCTCATTACCCAGGGCAACGCCCACGTCACTTTTGAGGCGGCCTGCGCCGACCTCACGCCCGATAGCTGGAACCGGCACGTGCCCGACGCGCCCTACACCATCTGGCAGTTGGCCGAGCACCTGCGCATTGCCCAGTGGGATATTCTGGAATTCTGCCGCCATGCCCGGCACAAGTCGCCGGAGTGGCCAGCCGGCTATTGGCCCGCCACTGATGCCGTGGCCGATGAGCAGCAGTGGCAGAGCATGCTCGACCAAGTTGAACAAGACCAGCAGCGGTTTCTTGAGTTGCTGAACGCGCCCGACACCGACTTGCTGGCACCGTTGCCGCACGGCACGGGCCAGACCATTCTGCGCGAAGCCTTCCTTATTGCCGACCACGCCGCCTACCACACCGGCGAAATCGTGTTGCTGCGCCGCCTGCTGCACGCCTGGTAGCGAGCCGCTGCCCACCGGGCAACCCCCACGGACCCGGGCGCATCTGGGGCCGTGGGAATGCGGCGGCCGCGACTGGCTGGCCACATTCCCCTACCCGCTCATGAAAAAACTGCTTCTACTGCTGCTGGTGCTGCTTGCCGGCCCCGCCAGCTACGCCCAAACCACCCCCACCGCCGCCGCCCTCACCACGCTCATGCAGAAAGCCGGCGTGCCGGGCATGCAGCTGGTGTACGTCCGCGATGGACGGGTACTGGCCTACGCGCTGGGCCAGCGCACCGCCGGCCAGCCGGCCGCCGTGAATACAACAACCACTTTTGAAGCGGCCTCGCTGGGCAAGGCGGTGCTGGCCTACGTGGCATTGCGCCTGCTCGACCGCGGCGTACTGGCCCTGGATAAGCCGCTGCTGGCCTACGCCCCCTACCCCCGGCTGCAGGGCGCACCAAATGCCGACAAAATCACGGCCCGCATGGTGCTGGGCCATACCACCGGCCTGCCCAACTGGGCCATCAACCCCACAACTCCGGAGTGGGCCACCGCGCCGCTACGCCTGAAATACGCCCCCGACAGCTGCTGGAGTTACTCGGGCGAAGGCTACGTGTTTCTGCAAAAAACCCTGGAGCAGCTCACTGGCAAGTCGTTTGAGACGCTGGCCCGGGAGGAAGTTTTCGGGCCGCTGGGCATGCAGCACAGCAGCTTCGTGTGGCAGGCGCGATTTGCTGCCAATGCCGCCTCGGGCCACGACGGCCAGAGCCAGCCGGTTGCCATTTCGCATTTTCCGGCCGCTTACGGCGCTTTCAGCCTGTTCAGCACCGCCGCCGACTACAGCCGGTTTTTGCAGGCCATGATGATGGGCCGGGGGCTGAAACCCGCCACCGCGCAGCTGCTGCGCACACCCGCCAACGAGGCCCGGCGCTACGGCCAGCCCGCCACCGCCACCGACCCATTCATTGCTTGGGCCTGCGGCGTGGGGCTGGCCACCACCAGCCGCGGCCTGGCCCAGTGGCAGTGGGGCGACAACGGCAGCTTTAAAGGGTTGTACATGACGCTGCCCGACGAGAAGGAAAGCCTCATTTTCCTCACCAACAGCTCCAACGGCCCTAAAATGACCGACGACCTGCTGCGCCTGTTCTTCGGGCCGGGCGAATACCGCGCCCCGCAATGGCTGGCGGAGTAGCCGGCGCGCCTGCCCATGAAGAGGCAACGCAGTAGCTTCGCCCCACAGCGGCAGGTTACAGCACCGCTTGCAGATGCTTACTTCCTGAGCTCCAACAATCCTATTATGCAACTCCTCTATCTGGTTTTTGGTGAGAACGTCCAGAACCACTTTCAGGCAAATTTCTCCATTCTGACGTTTCTGCGCCAAGGCCCCAAGTTTTTTAAGCGCATTGTCGTCGTCACCGATGCGCCCGCCTTTTACCAGCATCTGCGGGGAGTCATCACGGTTTTGCCGATTGATGCCGCCACGCTACAAGACTGGCAGGGTGCGTATAAATTCTTCTGGCGCGCCAAAATAAAGGCGCTTGAGTTTGTCGGGCAGCAGCATCCGGATGCGCCACTGCTGTATCTGGATACCGATACGCTGCTGCATGGGTCGCTAGCCGGCCTGAACCAGCTGCTGACCGCCGGCACGGCCCTGATGCACGAAGCCGAGGGTTGCCTGGCCGCCCTTACCAGCAAAACCGACCGCCGGATGTGGCAGCAGGTGCAGGGCCGCAGCTTCGGCGGGGTCACCATCACCAGGCAGCACCAGATGTGGAACGCGGGCGTGGTGGCTATCCCGGCCCAACGCCGGCAGGAAGCAATCGGGCGGGCCCTGGCTATTTGCGATGCCATGAGTGCCCGGCAGGTAACGCCCCGGCTCATCGAGCAGTTTGCCCTTTCGGTAGCACTATCCGAAACCTATCCCATGCGGGAAGCCCGCCCCTACATCGGGCACTACTGGAGCACCAAAAAGGAGTGGAATGAAAGCATCGGGACTTTTCTGGTCGAGTCGCACCTGAAACAGCGTAATGTAGCAGCCGATATCGCGGCCCTGGATACTTTTGATTTCCAGTTAAATCCGGTCAAAAAGAAAATACCCAACACCCAGCACCGTCTCAACCGGCTGGTCGGCAAGCTGCTGCCCGCGCGCGACGTGGAATTCATTACGCCCGAACCGCCTCAGTAACCCCACCTACCGGAATAGCCGGCTGGCTTTGCACCAGAAGAATCCGGAGTGGCTAACTTCGGCAGTCCATCCATCAGCGCAACGCTCTATGCCGCCATTCTCTTCGGGTACCCCAATGCATCGGTTGTTTGTGTGGTGGCCCTCCACTTTGGGCGGGCTTCGGCGGCGCGGCCACTGGCCAACCGCGCTACTGGGGCTGCACTTGCTGGGCGCCACGCCAAATGCCTGGGCGCAGCCGGGCCCGCCGACCGTACCAAGCACCGCTGCCGCTACTCCCACTGCTACGCTGCTGCGCCCCGCCGCCGTGTTCGACGGCCAGGACCGCCACGAAGGCTGGGCCGTGCTGGTCGAAAACGACAAAATTACGGCCGTGGGCCCGGCCGCCCAGGTCACCGCGCCGGCCGGCGCGCGCACCCTCGACCTGCCCGGCCTCACGCTGCTGCCGGGGCTGATTGAGGGCCACTCGCACCTGCTGCTGCACCCTTACAACGAAACCAGCTGGAACGACCAGGTGCTGCTTGAAAGCCAGGCCCTGCGCGTGGCCCGTGCCACCGCCCACGCCCAGCGCACGCTGCTGGCCGGCTTCACCACCACCCGCGACCTGGGTACCGAAGGCGCGGGCTACGCCGACGTGGGCCTGAAACAGGCCATCGACCAGGGCATTATTCCCGGCCCGCGCCTGCTGGTGGCCACCCGGGCGCTGGTGGCTACCGGCAGCTACGGCCCCAAGCTCTCGGTGGATGAGGACGTGCCCCAGGGCGCCCAGGAAGCCGATGGTATCGACGGCATTATCCGGGCCGTGCGCGAGCAGCTGGGCAAGGGGGCCGACCTTATCAAAGTGTACGCCGACTACCGCTGGGGCACCGATGGCACCGCTCAGCCCACGTTTTCGCAGGACGAGCTGAACCTGATTGTGCAGACGGCCCGCTCGGCCGGGCGCGGCGTGGTGGCCCACGCCAGCACCCCCGAAGGCATGCGCCGTGCCACGCTGGCCGGCGTCGAAACCATTGAGCACGGCGACGGCGGCACCCCCGAAATATTCGAAATGATGCGCAAGCGCGGCGTGGCCCTGTGCCCCACCGTGGCCGCTGGCGATGCCACCGCTCAGTACAAAGGCTGGCGCAAGGGCACCGACCCATTGCCAGCCCGCATCCAGCAAAAGCACGTGAGCATGGCCGCCGCCATCAAGGCCGGCGTGCCGTTGGTGATGGGCGGCGACGTGGGCGTATTCACCCACGGCGACAACGCCCGCGAAATGGAGCAGCTGGTGCGCGACTATGGCCTCACGCCGCTGCTGGTGCTGCGCCAGGCCACCAGCGGCAACGCCCGCATTTTTCACCTCGCCGACCGCGGCCGCCTCGCCCCCGGCCTGCTCGCCGACCTCGTGGCCGTGGCCGGCGACCCCACGCAGGACGTGGCCGCCCTGCGCCAAATCCGGCTGGTGATGAAGGGCGGCGTGCTGTATCGCCAGCCGTAGGGCTGCCCAGCGAGCAGGCGCAACAAACGTGGGCAAATCAGGCGGTTTGACGGCTATAATGCTGTTGCTGACCCTCGCGATTAGCCGAGGTGGCGATGGCGTGCGTACTGTAGAGCAACTCCGTCCTTATTTCCCATGAAAGAATTCTTCGCCGACCTCATCGGCCTCCACGAAACCGCCCAGAGCATCAGCGCCGGGCAGATTTCGGCGCGCACGGTAGTGGTATTTCTGATTGCCATCGTGCTGTTGCGGCTGTCGGGCCGGCGCACGTTTGCCAGCAACAGCGCCCTCGAAATGGTGGTTAAGTTCATGCTCGGGGCCACGCTGAGCCGGGCCATTGCGGCCGATGCGCCTTTTTTCACCATTCTGGCCGCCGCGCTCACGCTCGTGCTCGTGCACCGGGGGCTGGCCTACGTCACCTACTTTTTCCCGGCCATCGGCCGGTTGGTAAAGGGCGAAGCCAGTATTCTGGCCGAAGGCACCACCGTTCATCAGCAAGAGCTGCGGCGGGCGAGCATCAGCGAAGAAGCCTTGCAATCGGGCCTGCGCGTGGGGGCGAACATCGACGACCTCGCCCAAGCGAAAACCGTGCGCCTGGAGCACGACGGCACCATCAGCGTCGTCAAAAAATAGCCGTACGCACCGAAGCCCCCGCTTC
The DNA here is from genome assembly GCA_031387395.1 of Hymenobacter sp. GTDB lineage: Bacteria > Bacteroidota > Bacteroidia > Cytophagales > Hymenobacteraceae > Hymenobacter. The sequence continues at coordinate 638 of JANNDE010000567.1, read as the reverse complement.
AGGCCGTCAGAAACTTCATGGTTCCAACGAACTGAAGCGAGGGCTTCAATGTGTGTAGCCCCGCTACTCCCGCTTGTTTTTCAGCATGCCCTTCAGGGCGGCCAGCTCGTCGCGCAGCCGGGCGGCGGTCAGGAAGTCGAGGTCCTTAGCGGCGGCTTCCATCTGCTTTTCGGTGGTTTTGATGAGCTTTTCGAGCTCCACCTTGTTCATCATGGCTACCACGGGCTCGGCGGCCATGGCCAGGGCCACGCCATCGGCGTCGGGGCTGCCGTAGCCGGCGGCTTCCACGGTGCGGTAGTCGGCCAGGTCGGTCTGGCCCATGATTTCGGCGTGGCTCTTGCGCACGGTGCGCGGCGTGATGCCATGCGCTTCGTTGTAGGCGGCCTGGGTGGCGCGGCGGCGGTTCGTCTCGTCGATGGCGCGCTGCATGGAGCCGGTGATGCGGTCGGCGTACATTATCACCTTGCCCTTGTCGTTGCGGGCGGCCCGGCCCATGGTCTGAATCAGGCTGCGCTGGTCGCGCAGGAAACCCTCCTTATCGGCATCGAGAATGGCCACCAGGCTCACCTCGGGCAGGTCGAGGCCTTCGCGCAGCATGTTCACGCCAATCAGCACGTCAATATCGCCCAGCCGCAGCT
>JANNDE010000542.1:0-9743 GCA_031387395.1 Hymenobacter sp. | reverse complement strand
AGGCGTAAAAAACGGCCAGGAGCGCAAGTTCCGCGCCGCCGAAGTCACGGCTTTCACCGTCGATAACCATCGGTTTGTACGGGTAAATGACTTTCGCTTCCTCAGCGGCACCGATGCCGATTTCAAAGAGCCCGCGCTGCTCGAAATCCTTGAAACCGGGCCGGTGGAACTCTTTTACTACTACTACCAGGTGGAGATGGGCACCAATTTCAAGGCCCACGTGAAGCTGCCGGTGCTGCGCAAAGCCGGTACGAGTACGTTCTTTGCGTACAGTCCCGGCCGCACGCCGGGATTCGACCAGAAGCTGGCCCCCGGCACTTTCGTAGCCGCCCTGTTTCCGGCCGACCCGGTGCTGCAACGCCAATTTGCCACCAATACCGTGAGCCGGGCGCAGCTCGCGGCCGCCGTGCACGCCTACAACACGGGCGTGCGTTTAACCCGTTAATTACCCGTATGTCCCGCATTCTTACCGGCATCCAAAGCACCGGCCGCCCGCACCTCGGCAACCTGCTCGGGGCCATCCTGCCCGCCATTGAGCTGTCGCGCAACCCGGCCAACGACTCGCTGTATTTCATCGCCGATTTACACTCGCTCACCACCGTGCGCGACCCCGACCTGCTGCGCGCCAATACCTACGCCGTGGCCGCCGCCTGGCTAGCCTGCGGCTTCGACACCGAAAAGAACCTGTTTTACCGGCAGTCCGACGTACCGCAGGTAACCGAGCTGACCTGGTACCTGAGCTGCTTCACGCCTTACCCGATGCTGGCCAACGCACACAGTTTTAAGGATAAATCTGATAAACTATCGGACGTGAATGCCGGCCTCTTCACCTACCCCGTGCTGATGGCGGCCGACATCCTGCTCTACGACGCCGAAATCGTGCCCGTGGGCAAAGACCAGATTCAGCACCTCGAAATTGCCCGCGACATCGCCAAAGCCTTCAACTCCCGCTACGGCGACACGCTGGTAGAGCCCCAGGCCCGCGTCGATGCCGAGCTGATGACCATTCCCGGCACCGATGGCGCCAAGATGAGCAAGAGCTACGGCAACACCATCGACATCTTCCTGCCTGAAAAAGAGCTGCTGAAGGTCATCAAAACTATTATTTCGGATAGCACACCGCTCGAAGCGCCCAAGAATCCGGATACCGATGTCACGTTCAAGCTGTACTCGCTGCTGGCATCGCCCACCGAAGTCGAGACGATGCGCGGCAACTATCTGGCGGGCGGCTATGGCTACGGCCACGCCAAAAAAGAGCTGTATGAGTTGATTCTGCGCCGCTTTGCCGTGGAGCGCGAGCGGTTCGATTTCTACATGCACAACCTGCCCGAGCTGGATGCGGCCCTGGCCATCGGGGCGCAACGGGCGCGGGAGTATGGCGCGGGCGTGCTGGCCAAGGTGCGCCGGCAGGTGGGCTATGGGCAGTAATTTTTCGCACAGAGCTCACGGAGCTCACGGAGTTAAAGGAGTTTTTTAACTCTGTGGAACTCCGTGAGCTCTGTGCGAAATAACCTACAGCGCCTGCTCACTTGAGAAGCTGAAGCCCACTTTGCTGCCCCGGCTCACCTGCTGGTTTTCGAGCTTTTGCTTGACGCTGATTTTTTGGATTTCGGGCAGCGGCGGGGCGATGAGGTCGTTGTTGACGGCGGCAATCATGGCGCTTTCCACGAACAGACGCATGGATTCCGAGGTTACCGGGTTGTCGCTCATGTCGTTATCCGGCAGTTCCAACTGCTGCACGCCTTCGAGGAAATAGTGGCTGTTGATGTTAACGAGCAGGCGGCCGACGAGGTAGCCAGGGTCGTTCAGGCGCTGGTACTTGATGCTGTCGGCCATGAAATTGTAGGCCATAATGTGACCGAAGAAGCGGCGGCGAAAATCCTCCTCTACGTACTTGCTGGGCATGGGGCCGTAGTCGTCGGGGAAGGTGACGATGTTGGAGTGCATGACGAAGACCAGCAAATCGCCCGAGAACCGGATGTGAAACTCCATGCCGTTGATGGGGCGGTACTCAATCACCACGCTCGAATCGAGGGGGGTGAGCTTGCGGCTGAGTTCCACTACCAGCTCCTGCGACACCAGCCGCAGGCAGTCGAACGCGGCCTGGGTGTTGCGGTAAATTGCCTGCTTGGCGGTAGACTTTTGCTTCAGACCATCGAAAATCTGGTTGAGGCGGTCGGCCGGGGCCTCGGTGGGCGAGCCAGCCTCGGCGGTGGGGCGGTTATCGGTGGCAGTGGCCCCGGAGTGGGCGGCGGATGCTTCGGCAGGCGTAGCCGGAGCGACCGCATCGGCAGCGGCTTTGGCGGTTTTGGCGCGGCCCCTGACCGTTTTTTTCGGGGCCAGCGGGGGCGCAGGGGCGGCTGGTGCACCGGCCGTTTCGGTCGTGGTGAAGAGCCCGGGGTCAGCGCTTTTCTTGGATGGAGATTTGGCCATGCGGAGTGGAAATGAGGCCGCTAAAACTGCGGCGCGAGCAAGGTAGCGAAAGGGGCGGAAACGGCGGTTCTGCCCGGCCGCGGCCCGCCTTCAGGCTACGGAAGATACGAAAACCGCCCCGGCCGCAGTTTCATTCGGCGTATTGTTCGGCCCCGCCGCATCGCGGGCGGGCGGCTCGCTAGTGGCCATCCCCAGGGCCGGCGGCGCGCTCAATTGCGCCACCACGAGCCACTGCGGGCTGCGAAATGCCACCGTGCGCAGCCCGGCCGGCCCGGCCCCGACAGCCGGCAGTAGCATTGCCTCGGCCGAAGGCAAGCCCAGCGCCTCCCCCACCGTTCGCACGGCCCCGGCCGGTACGGCGCGGCGCGCCAGCTCGGCCAGCAGCGCGTCGCCGTCCACTTCGCGGATGCGTTCGGTGAGCAGGGCTTCCAGCTCGGTGCGGCGCGCTACGCGGGAGACGTTGGTAGCGAAGCGCGCATCAACGGCCCATTCGGGGCGGCCCAGGGCGGCGCACAGCTGCCGGAACTGGCCATCGGAACCCACGGCCAGCACCAGCGGACGGCCATCGGCGGCGCGGTACACGGTGCCGTAGGGCACGATACTGGGGTGGCCCGAGCCCAGCGGCCGCGGGTCATGGCCGGTAACGAGATAGGTGGCCGCCTGATTGGCCAGTGAGGCCAGCGCACTGTCGAGCAGGCTGACCTGCACCAGCGCCCCGTGCCCGGTGCGATCGCGCTGAAACAAGGCCGTAAGCAGTCCTTCCTTCAGCTGGTGCGCGGCCAGCAGGTCGACCATGGCCACGGGCATTTTCTGGGGCGGCTGGCCGGGGCCAGCGGCGTTGAGGTGCATGAAGCCGGCTTCGGCCTGGAGCACGGCATCGTAGCCGGCGCGGGCATTATCAGGGCCGTAGCCGGTGAGGTGGCCGTAGAGGAGGCGCGGGTTTTGGGTGGCGAGGGTGGCGTAGTCGGCGCGCAGCTTTTCGGCATCGCCGGGCTTGTAGCTGGCCAGGATGATGTCGGCCCGGGCGGCCAGGCGGTGCAGCTCGGCTTGGCCGGCAGCAGTGGTCAGGTCGAGGACCAGGGAGCTTTTACCCCAGTTAGAAGCCGAGAAGTAGGCCGAAACCGGAGCGTCTGCAGCCGCTTCCGGCGCGGCGGTTTCGGCGCTGGTTTTCCAGGTGCGGGTGACGTCGCCGGCCGGGCTTTCGATTTTGAGCACTTCGGCCCCGAGCTCGGCGAAGAACTGGCCCACCTGCGGGCCGGCCAGCACCGAGGCGAGTTCGATGACGCGGAGGTGGGCGAATGGAAGAATGGGTACGGAATCAGGTCCTGGGGTCATAAACACAGATAATCAGCCGGCTACATCATCTGCCAGCAACCGTGCAGATAGGTTTTGTAGCGGGCCGGCTGAAACTCGCCGGCGGCCAGCACCCACAGCTGCTGGCCGTGCCGCACGTAGTAAAGCTGCAAGCCATCGTAGCCGTTGTACACAAAATCGCCCCGGCCGGACCAGTCCCGCACCTGCGCCCTTACATCGCGCAGCAAATGCTGAGAATCTTCGTTTCCCAGCCACGCAGCAGCTTCTTGTATCGGTACTACGTCGTGGCTCAGTTGGGCCAGGAAGTCGGTGCCGTCAGCCTGCGGCAATGGCCACGGCTGGCTTACCCAATTATCTTCGAAGCCATCGTAGAGCAGCTTGGGTGTGGCAGGCAGGTAGTAGGCAGCGAGAGCCATTGGAGGTGGTATGGTGGTGGCAAAAGCCCGTAAAGGAGGCAAGATAGAGCGGCGGCCCTCACCAGTTCCTTCCGAGCTCAGCTCGCCAGATACCCGAAGTCGCGCAGTTGCTCGCGCACGTCGCCGGCCAGCTGCATTATGCGGCCCTGGTGCAGCAGGTACACCACATCGCAGATGGGCAGCACCTCGGCGTAGCGGTGGTCGGTGATGAGCAGGCCCTTGCGGGTTTTGAGGCGCTGCATTTCTTCGGCCAGGGTTTCGACGTGCACCGGCATCACCCCCGAAAACGGCTCATCGAACAACGAGAAAGCCGTATCAGCATGGAGCAGCAGCAGCGCCTGCACCAGCCGCGCCGACCCGCCCGAGAACTCGCCCAGCCGCTGCCCAAACTGCGAACGCAGCTCTGGGAACCGGGCCGTGGCCGCCTCCATATCCACACCCAGCATGCGGGCGGCCTGCGCAAGTGACAGCGACGGCGGCAGCAGCGGCTCCTGCGGCAGATAATTAAGCAGGCCTGGCTGGCGAAAGGCGGGCACCACGCGCCGGCCGTTCACGCGCACCGAGGCATCGGCCACGGCCCGCGCCCCGAAAATGGTTTGGAGCAGGACAGATTTGCCGCTGCCGTTGCGGCCCAGCATGCCCACAATCTGCCCCGTCTGCACCCGCAGGTAAATGCTGCCCAGCACCTCGCGCCCATCGAAAGCAATGCGGATGCCGTCGGCCTCCAGTACCTGCGTAGTAGATTGAATATCCGTCCTTTGGCTCATGCCAGCACCGCCCGCACGAGCCCGGCACCGCCCAGAAACAGCGCAGCATCTAACGCCACCACGCCGGCCCACAGCCGCCGCCGCGACAGGTTCAGGTTGAAATAAAACCAGTATTGCCCCGGCCGTAGCTGCTCGGAGAAGTACCACACCACCGGCGCGGTGGCCAGCTTGGCCAGCAGCAGCCGGAAAATCAGGTCGTGAGTGAAGCCTTCGAGCAGCGCGGGCAGCAGCACGGCCAGCAGCAGCAGGCCCGAAACGCCCAGCATGAACGGGGCCACGCTGCGGTAGAACAGCAGCGTGGCCCGGAGTTGCGTCAGCAGTAAAGTCATCGCAGAAAACAAGGAGAAAGAACCGGTCAACGCGGCAGCGCGCCGATTATTCTACCCGCCCGGCCCGGGCAAATATGGGAAACGTGGCGGGGCGCGGCGCTGGTCCCCAGAGCCGCGTCAGCTCGTCGGCTATCAAGGCCACCATATCGGCTCCGGCGTGCTGCCGGGCGTAGTTGGCCGTGGCCGACCAGGTGCGCAGGTAGTTCATCATATCACCTGCCGTCCAATGCTTTACCACGGCGAAACGCGCCTGCCGCACGTCGGCGAACGGGAAGGGTAGATTGGCGTACCCGGTTTCGATGTGGCGGCGGTTGGCGTCCCAGTACGGGGCCGAAGTCACGTCGTGAAATTCATCGAGCAACTGGTTGAGCGCGGGCGTTTCGAGGCAGCAGAGCTGGTAGCCCCACTCGGCCAGCACCGCGCCGGGCCGGGCCACGCGGCGCACCTCGGCGTGGTAGGCTTCGGTATCGAACCAATGCACGGCCTGGGCCACGGTGATGAGGTCGAAGCGCTGATTGGGGAAGGGCGTGTGCTCGGCGGTGGCCCGCTGGTAGTGGATGTTGGAGCGCGGCGCGGCCTGGGCCAACTGGTTTTCGCTGAGGTCGGTAGCATCAACCCGGATGAACGAATCGGCCAGCACGGCCGCTACCTGGCCGTTGCCGGTGGCGCAGTCCCAGGCGCGCTCGCGGCTTTCTACTTGGGGCAGCAGCCAGGCATAAAGCTCGGGCGGGTAGGCGATGCGGTAGCGGGCGTAGGCGGCAGCTTGGGCAGAGAAACGGTCGAGGGCGGGCATGGGGGCTAATGGGTTGGTGGGTTACGGTAAAGAAGGTCATGCAGAGCGTAGCATCTTTACCGCACAATGCAATCAGTTACTATTGCACTAAAGATGCTTCGCTGCGCTCTGCATGACGTTTTTTTTCAATCCGCGCACCTACCAGCCCACCACTGCGCAACACCCGCCGCCTTCCGTATCTTTACTTCAAATCAAGCGGTTTGCTGGCCCACGAATCAAGGTCAGCCCAATATTCACCCCAAATAAGCTGAACCTTGACGTTTCACGAATTTAACCTCCACGACGACCTGCTGGCTGGCATCGACGCCATGAATTACAAGCAGGCCACCCCCGTTCAGGAGCAGGCCATCCCCAAAATTCTCGACGGCAAAGACCTGATTGCCTGCGCCCAAACCGGCACCGGCAAAACCGCCGCCTACCTGCTGCCGCTGCTCGACAAGATTTCGCACGCCAAGCACGGCCACACCACTACCCTCATTCTGGTGCCCACCCGCGAGCTGGCCACCCAGATTGACGAGCAGGTGATGGGCTTCGGCTACTACGTGGAAGCCAGCTCGATAGCCATTTACGGCGGGGGCAAATCCGAGAACTGGGAGCAGCAGAAGCGCGCCCTCACCTCAGGGGCCGACATCATTATTGCCACGCCCGGCCGCCTCATCGCGCACCTGCAAATGGGCTACGTGAAGTTCGACCAGATTAAGTACCTGGTGCTCGATGAGGCTGATAAGATGATGGACATGGGCTTTTCGGACGACATCTTCAACATCGTGCGCCAGCTGCCCACCGACCGACAGACGCTGCTGTTCTCGGCCACCATGCCCAGCAAAATCCGCGACTTCTCGCAGCAGATTCTCAAGAACCCCGAGGAAATCCGCCTCGCCGTATCGAAGCCCGCCGCCGGCATCGACCAGCAGATGTACATGGCCTTCGACCGCCAGAAAATCTACATCCTCGAGCACATCATCAAAACCCAGGATGTGCAGAGCATGGTGCTCTTCACCAGCCAGAAAGCGGCCGTGGGCGGTATCGTGAAGGCCGTGAACAAGCTCGGCATCGAAGCCCGTGGCATCAGCTCCGACCGCACCCAGGAGGAGCGTGAGGAAATCATGCGCGCCTTCAAAAACAAGCAGTTCCCCATCCTGGTGGCTACTGACGTGCTCAGCCGGGGCATCGACATCGACTCGCTGAGCCACGTGGTGAACTACGACATTCCCCGCGCCGCCGAGGACTACGTGCACCGCATCGGCCGCACCGCTCGCGCCGCCACCAAAGGCACCGCCATCACCTTCATCTCGGACCAGGACCAGGACCGGGTTATCAAGATTGAAAAGCTCATCGAGCGCGACCTTGAAAAGAAGAACATCACCGAAGAGCTGGGCCTGGGCCCGGCCCCCGAGTTCGACCCCAAGCGCTTCGCCGGCCTGGGTGGTAAAATCGGCGGCCGCCCAGCCCGGGGCGGCCACGGCGGAGGTAGCGGTGGTGGCGGAGGCCGCGACCGGGGACCCCGCCCCGAAGGCAGCGACCGTGGCCCGCGCCGCGAAGGGGGAGGTGGCGGCCGCGACGGTGGCCGCGACGGTGGCCGCGACGGCAAACCCCGCCGCGATGCCCCCGACCCCAAAGACCCCAAGCACCTGGAGCGCCTCGCCGCCGCCAAAAACGCCCTGGCCGCCCTCGATGCCGGCCACGCGCCCACCGTGCCCTACCAGCGCCCGCCCCGCCCCGAAGGCGAAGAGCGCCGCGACCGGGGCCCCCGCCCCGAGCGCACCCCGCGCCCCGAAGGCGAGGCCCGCCCACCCCGCCCACCCCGCGAACCCCGCGCCCCCCGCCCGGAAGGCGAAGCCCGCCCCCCGCGTGAGCCCCGGCCCGAAGGCGAACCGAAAGACGGCGCAAGCCAAGTCCGCGCGCCCCGCGAGCCCCGTGCTGAAGGCGAGGCCCGCGAGCCCCGCGCCGATGGCGAGCGCAGCCGCAGCCGGGGCGGCCGCAACCGCAAGCGCGGTCCCCGGCCCGAAGGCGCGGCCGCGCCAGCCACGGGCGAAGCTCCGGCCTCCCCAATAGAATAGGCATCAACTTATTTCCATAAAAAAAGCGGCATTCCGGAGCCGCTTTTTTTATGCGCTACTGGCTGCCGTTACGCTGACCTTACAGCTACCCGGCTTAACGCCCACCCGCTCAACCCCACTACGCCGTTTCAGGCAGCTGGCGCAGATACGCGGCGGGCACTTCCTCCGTCAGCCACACGCCGTTATCGGCCTGATAGAAGGGCTGGCCGGCGCGGTGCAGCGGCCCGGCAGCTACTTCGAACAGCACTAGCCGGCCGTGGCGCTGGCCCACGGTGCGGGCCGTGGCGACGTCGGCGCTCAGGTGCACGTGGTGGCGGGCCATTTTCAGCAAGCCGTCGCGCAGAATATTTTCCTGATGCTGCACGGCCGTGCCGTGGTACAGCACTTCGGGCGGCACTACGGGCGTGTAGCCCAGTTCCACTCCTACCGAATGGCCCTGACTGGCCCGAATCCGGCTACGGTCGTCGCTGAAGCGGAAGCGCTGCTTGGGGCTGGTGTCCACAATGAACTCCAGCTCCTGTAGCGTTAGGGGCTGCTGGTGTTTGGCCAGCTGCGCCAGCAATTCGGGCACCATGGCCCAGCCTTGTTCGTCCAAGGTGATGCCGATATGGGCCGGCTCGTGGCGCAGCACGAGGCTCAGCAGCTTGCTACGGCGGGTAGTTTCTTTTTCGGAAAGCATCATAAGTGTTTCTTATACAGATTCAAACAGCTGCCCGAGCAGCGGCGTGGTCGCTACCAGGCAATCGGCCTGCTCCCGGCCCATCCGGTACTGCTCGATGCTGGCCAGCCCGAACCAGTGCGCGAAGTGCGCAAACATGCGATGCCCGTAGCAGGCCTGGAGTTGCCCGGCCGGGGTGCCCCAGTTAGCATTGGCAAAATCGGCCAGTAGAAAGGGGAAAGCTTGTTGGTACTTGTCGGCGTAGAATTGCAGCGGGCGCGGCGCAGCCCCGAAGCGCAGCAACAGCCACGTGGAGTAGGCCCAGCCGATTTGCCCGGCCGTGGGCGAGGCGTACGCGTCGTGGTAGGCCCAGTTGAACTTCTCGGTGAAGAATGTGAGCACCAGCCGCAGCAGCTCGGCCCGGTGGGCGGGCTGGCGCAGGCGTTCGGCGTTTTTGGTGAGGGTGATTTTGCCGTGTACTTTGCGCAACAGGCCGGCCATTACCGCGTTGTGATGCACCGTAGAAATACCCGGCACGTCGATTTCGCGGTGCAGCTTGGTGTGGCCGGCGTCAATCATATCTTCCCGCAGGAAACCGAACCCATACAGCTCGTGCAGGTATTTGCCCGGCAGCGCGCCCAGCGCCGTGAGCTTGATGGAGCCGTCGCGCTGCACCATGCGCAGCAGCTCCTCCGTCAGCCGCAGAAAGGGAATCTGGTCCCGCGCTTCATCGGCTAGCTCCGGGCGCAGTTGGAGCGGTGAGGCCGGTCCCCAAGTGTCGTACAGCAGCGCATGCATCTGGGTGGGGCTGACGCCGTTGAAGGCCGCCAGGGGCGCATCGTTGTAGCGCTGGAAATGCGCGTTTATCTCAGCAATTTGAGCGGGGCTCATGCGGCGGGCGAAAAAACCAGTTCAACTTTTCATCCCCAAGATAATCGCCTTGCGCTTACCCCAGCACCTGCCCCACCCCAAA
>JANNDE010000504.1:0-1124 GCA_031387395.1 Hymenobacter sp. | reverse complement strand
CACCTTCAAGCAGAAATCCGAGCCAGTGTCTGATGCCCTCAGCGGAGCCCAGCGGCCAGTACCGATGACTCATGAAAAGGGCCGCGCGTAGTGTTGAGTTACATCCGTACCCGTTGGTTTTTTGAGCGGTTACTGTTTCGGGCTCCAAATAAGGCTTGTAAAACAACCGATTTTTTATTCTGGAACCAGTATGATGGCTAAATTACTAAATATGTATTACGTATTTTTGACCTGTCCCGCTCATACAGTTCGAACCCTTTTTCCGTCCCACCATGGAATTGTCAGCCATCACCATCAACAGTCAAACCATCACCGCCGAGCTGGCTTGGTTGAAGAGCGTGATTGAAATGCGGTTGGAGCAGCTGCTGGATGCCGAAGGAGGTACGGAAGAGGTAGTTATTCCGGAGGTAGAGGAAGACCCTTCGCCCTACGCTCAACTCATCCGTGAGCAGCAGCTGACCATCAACGACCGGTTGATATTAATTCTGACGCTCGCTCCCCACGTGCAACCGGCCCTGCTCGACTATTTTTTCCTGCGCAGCGAGAGCACGCAAAGGGGATATACTGAATTTGGAGGCATTCAGGGGAAAAACCACGGGGGCTTTTTGCCGACTGGCGAAACCGCGCTTTTTTTAATTGCCGGCGGTGACCTGGAGCATCGCATCGAAATGCAGACGTACCTGCTGCACGAGTCGCCGCTTTTCCGCAGAAATATTCTGCGTCTGGGGGTGGCCGAGGCCGAAGAACCCGCCTTGAGTGGTCCTTTGGGGCTCACGCCCGACTACATTGCCTACCTCACCACCGGCGAGTTCAGCAAACCGAATTTCAGCCCTGACTTTCCGGCCAGCATCGTTAAAACGCCCATGAAGTGGGACGACTTGGTTGTCGACTACCAAATCATGACCGAGCTGATGGAAATTAAAACCTGGATAGAGCACAGTGCCGAAATTCTGAAGGACCCGCACCTTAAAAAATACATCAAGCCGGGCTACCGGGCATTGTTCTACGGCCCGCCCGGCACCGGCAAAACCCTTACGGCGGGCCTGTTGGGCCATTCTACCGGTCTGGATGTGTACAAGATAGACTTGTCGATGGTGGTGTCGAAATACATCGGCGAAACCGAA
>JANNDE010000494.1:0-1377 GCA_031387395.1 Hymenobacter sp. | reverse complement strand
CGTACCAGGGGTATTCCCAGGTATCGGGCATCGAAATAACGTGGGCGTTGTTGAGGTGCGTCCAGCCGGTGCTGTTGCGGCCGGCCAGGCGCTCGGGCGGCGGGAGCGGCAGGGCCGGGTCGCCGGCCAGCCACTGCGGCACGTCGTAGTAGTAATACTGCTTGCTCCACAGCATGCCCGCAAAAGCCTGGCGCTGCACGTTGCGGGCGTCGGGGCTGGGCAGGTCGCATTGCAGGGCCTGGTAGAACTGGTCGGCCTCGGCCAGGCGCAGCTGCAGGGTCTGGTCGAAATCGGCAAAGGGCGCGGCCAGGCCCGGGGCGGCCAGGCGCAGGCGCACCACGCGGGTCGCGCCGGGGCCCATGGCCAACTCGTAGTGCGCGGCAGCCTTAGTGCCGGTGCAGGCCGGGTTCACGGTGCCGGCCCGGCCCTGCACGAGGTAATCGTTGATGCCGTCCTTGAAAAATAGCTCGTCAGAGGGTGCGTCGTAGAGGCGGCCGTTATTAGTGGCATTCTCACAGAACAGCAGCGCGGGCTGCGTACCGGGCAAGGCTTCGTCGCAGTAGAGCGTGAGCGGGCCTAATCCCTGGTGCTCAGCCCGCATATGGCCTTCGGGCGTGGCCGACAGCGTGGGCCGGTACGGGTCGTTGCCCCAGGCCCAGGTGTTGCGAAACCAGAGCTGCGGCAGCAGGTGCAGCGTCGTATCGTCGGGCCCGCGGTTCACGATGGTGAGCTGGATGAGCACGTCCTCGGCATCGGCTTTTGCGAACTCCACGAACACATCAAAGTAGCGGTTTTCGTGGAAGATGGCCGTGTCCATCAGCTCGAATTCGGGTTTCATCCGGTCACGCTTCGCATTTTCCTGCACCAGCCACTCGTAGGGGAAAGCGTGCTGCGGGTACTTGTACAGCATGCGCTGGTAGGAGTGCGTGGGCGTGGCATCGAGGTAGTAGTACACCTCCTTCACGTCCTCGCCGTGGTTGCCTTCCGTGCCGCTCAGGCCAAAGAGGCGCTCCTTCAGAATCGCATCCTGCCCGTTCCACAATCCCAAGCCGAAGCAAATGAGCTGCTGGTCGTCGCAGAAGCCGGCCAGGGCCTCCTCGCCCCAGCGGTAGGCGCGGCTGCGGGCCTGGTCGTGGGTGGTGAAATTCCAGGCGTCGCCGTTGGCCGAGTAGTCTTCGCGCACGGTGCCCCACTGCCGCTCGGCCACGTAGGGCCCGAATTTGCGCCAGGGTCTGGTGCCGGCATTGGCTTCGGCGAGGCGGGTTTGCTCAGGATTCATCTTTCTCTGATTAAGGAAGAACGTCATGCCTATCTGGCGTCCGCGCAGTCGAAGCATCTCTACCGCGCAATGCAATCCTGCTTAATTGGTTTACTTCT
>JANNDE010000490.1:0-2305 GCA_031387395.1 Hymenobacter sp. | reverse complement strand
GCCGTCGGGGGTGAGCACCAGCGACACTTGCTGGCCAGCCGCATTATCGCCCTCGGTATTGCCCACGAAGGTGCGCAGCCGCTGGTGGCCCGCCTCGTCGCTGGCCGGCACCACGAACGTTTCGCTCAGCACAAACGCCTGTACCCCGCGCAGCGTGGGCAGGCTGACGCGGTAGGTAATGCCGTCGCCAAACCGGGCCGCCGCGCCGGCCGGGGCCGTGAGCTGCCGCCGCAGGCCAGCCATGTCCAGCGCCACGGCCTGGGCTACGGCCGGCACTACGGCCGGGGGCGTGGCGGACTGTTGCGCGTGGGCGGAGGGCACCACGCCACCAAACAGGAGCGAGGCCAATGCGACAGCCTTGGCAGCGGACAAGAAATGTATTTTCATCGGTAATGGGTTAATTGAATTGCCTTGATTAAACCGGCAGGCAGAAGCCCGCCGGGGCTTGCTGATTCGCATGTGAACACCTCGTCGGGGACCGCCCCAACCGGGTGGCCACCGACTTACTCCAGCACGAGGCGCTGGCGCAGGTGGCCGCTGGCCGTCTGGACGCTCAGCACGAACAGGCCGTGCCACGCCCGGGCTTCGGGCAGCGCCAGCTGCGTGGAGCCGGCGGGCAGCGCCACCGTGCGGCGCAGCACCACCCGGCCCAGGGCATCGGCCACGAGCAGGCGCACCGGTTGCGCCTCGCGCGCCTCGAACCGCACTTGCAAAACGCCCCCCGAAGGCACCGGGTTGGGGTAGGCCGCCAGGCGCAGCGCGGGCACGCCCGCCGACCCGGCCGCCACGGCCAGCACCCCGCTGATGGTTACCCGCCGGGCGTTGCGGCTGAGCTGGCCGCACGGCGCGCCGCTGCCCAAAGCGGCTTGCAAGGCGCTGAGCGAACCGCGCTGCAGGCCGGCAGTGGCGTAGCCGTGCTGAAACAGCAGGCCATACACATCGTAAACGCCGCCGCTCAGCGCGCGCAGGTCAGCAGTCGGCGCTACGCGCACCACGGCATTGGTGGCCGTGTTTACCACCACGTACTCGTAATCGTAGTCGATGGTGGCCGCGGGGCTAAAAGCGGTGCCCCCGGCGGGCGTGGAGGTGAAACGGATGCTGTAGGCCGTGTTACCGGACAGTGCCCCGCCGAAGTTCGACACGACCAGCGTGTAGGCCCGGCCGGCCGTGAGCGAAGCCGTGAGCACGCGGGGCCAGCCATCAAAATTGTCGGCCAGCAGGTTCTGGCAGGGGGTCGCGGCCACGAAGCCGTTTTGCGGATAGAGCCGCAGCAGCATTTTGGCGAACCCGGTCGCGCCCTCAATCTTGTAGGCCCCGGTGGTGGTGGGCACGAAGGTGTACGTGTCGTAGTAGGTCGGGGTGTTGGTAAAGGTCATGCAGGTGCCCCCGTTCAGGTTGGTCTGCGGGGCCACGGGGTCGGTGGCGCTGATGGTGCCCGCCAGCTGGGTGGTGCCCGCGTATTCAACCACGCCCAGCCCTAGCTGTTCCAGGTTGAGGGCGGTCGTGCCGGCGGCGGCGGTCAGGGCCGTGGCCGGCAGGGTTTGCGAGGCCACCAGCGCGCAGGGCCCAATGGAAAAATCCACGTCGTTGATGTCGAAGAAGATGTTGCCCACTGCCTCGACCCGGATGCGGGCCCGGGTGGTGGTCACGTTAGGCAGCGTGACGGTGGCCGTGCCCGAGTTGGGCACCGCCGCCGCCAGCACCGTGCCGAAGGTGAGGCCCCCATCGGTGGATAAGCTGAGCCGCACCTGGCTCACGCCAATCGGGGCCCGGTCCGTGCCGTTCACCGACCAGGTGACGGTGGCCGGCCGCCCGGCAATCCACAGGGCCGACGTAGCCGGCGTGTTCTGCACAGTGAGGGCGAACGGGCCCGTGTTCGGGGCCACGGTCAGCGTCACGTTGTCGGTCGTAATCGTGCCACCGGCCGGGCGCTGGTCGCGGGCCGTCACCCCAAAGTGCAGGTCGCGGCCCACGTTGGGCAGGGCCTCGCCGATGCGGTCAACGGGCCGGTTGGCGTTGGCCAGCACGTAGCGCAGGTCGGGGAAGATGCGGCTGGGCGTGGCGCGCGGCGGCCGGGGCCGGAACAGCGGGGCGCTGGGGTCGTCGACGGCGGCGATGCCGCCGGCCCCGACGATGCTGCCCAGGGCCCCGATGTTGGCGGGGTTGTAGTCGAACTGGTTCCAGGTGTAGGCCAGCGCGTCGCCGTCGGGGTCGGTGCCGGTGGCCGTGAGCACGAAGGGCGTGTTGCGCGGAATCACGTAATCGGCCCCGGCGTTGAGCGTGGGCGGCCGGTTGGCGTTGGCCG
>JANNDE010000471.1:0-14058 GCA_031387395.1 Hymenobacter sp. | reverse complement strand
CGTGTCGGTATCGGTTTCGATTTCCCAGCCCACGAAGTGTTGCAGCAGGTAGCGGTGCTTTTCCGGCTGCCGTAGCTGCGCCAGGTTCGGCGGGCGGCTGTCGAAGGCGTAGCGGGCCGTAAAATCGCCGTTGCTACTACTAATACGTACGCCGCCGTCCGTATTTTCCAAGCTGTTTACCGTGGCCCGCTCAAAGGTAAACTGCGGGTTATTGGCTAGGGCCTGGTGCACGAAACGGTAATAATCGAGTCCGTTGATGGTTTTGTAGCGGTAGCGGCCCAGGTCAATCACGCGCTCAAAGCCGGGGCTGCGGAAGGCGATTTTACGCCATTCGTGCGCCACGACGCCGTCGAACGCGCCCGGCTCATCGGCCCAGAACGACCAGGTGCGGTCGTTCTGCGTCTTGGCTTCGGGCTCGATGAGCAGTACGCGCTTACCGGCCAGCCGCGGCTCCTGCGCGATGTGGTAGGCCAGGCTAAGGCCCGCCGCGCCACCGCCCACAATAAGGTAGTCGTATTCCAAAACAGTGGTGGCCGCAGTTAATGACATACAAGAAAAGCCGCCGAAATAGTGGCCAATACACGAAGCTAGCCACAAAAAAGCCGCTTCCGAAGAAGCGGCTTTGGCAGTCAATGGTTTCGAAACCACAAAGCGGCGTCCACAAAATCCGTGAAATCCGCTAAAATCCGCGCCAATCCGTGGTCTAGAAGTTCGGCGACAGCAGATACTTGTGGTAGAAGTCGTCGATGATTTTCACGGCCTCGCTGGCGTCGTCCACAATCTGCACCAAGTTCAGGTCGATGGCCGAAATGTTCTGCTCTTCGTTGAGCATCACATCTTCAATCCATTTAAACAGGCCGTTCCAGTAGGCCGAGCCTACCAGCACGATGGGGAAGCGGCTGATTTTCTTGGTCTGAATCAGGGTCATGGCCTCAAACAGCTCGTCGAGGGTGCCGAAGCCGCCGGGCATGCCCACGAAGGCCTGCGCGTACTTCACAAACATCACCTTACGCACGAAGAAGTAATCGAAATCGATGCACTTATCCTGGTCGATGTAGATATTGTGCGTCTGCTCGAAGGGCAGCTCGATGTTGAGACCCACCGACTTACCGCCTTCGGAGCGGGCGCCCTTGTTGCCGGCTTCCATGATGCCGGGACCGCCGCCCGTAATCACGCCGTAGCCGTGGCGCACCAGCTTGGCCGCAATTTCCTCAGCCAGCTGGTAATACGGGTTATCGGGCTTGGTGCGGGCCGAGCCGAAGATGCTGACGCAAGGCCCAATTTTGGACATCTTCTCGAAGCCCTCCACGAACTCGGCCATCACCTTGAAAATCTGCCAGCTGTCGGCGATTTTAATCTCGTTCCAGTCCTTGTCCACGAAGGCTTTACGCAGGCGCTGCTCGTCTTCGAGGGCCATGGCGGTTTCGCCGTTGGTGCTCTGGCGCATCTCCGTGATGGAGGTGAGCTTGTCGTCGTTGACGTTGAGCTGCTTAATGGTTTTGCCGCTGCCGGCATTCAGCATATCGTCGGAAACCTTGGTTTTGCTGGTTTTAGGGTTTTTAGCTGTAGACATATGATTCGGTTGGGAATTCCTGCAAAAGCAAAATCGCCCCGGAAACAGGGCGACCAAAAGTAGGGCGTCAAAGTTATCGAATTGTTACTGAATAAAAATGATGTGGGTTGAAAGTAGCGAATGTTTGTCATCCGGAGCGTGCGAAGAATCTTCTCCCGCCTGAATCGATGCAGGCAACTCAACCGGGAGGAGGTCCTTCGCACGCTTCGGATAACACACAACTTCCAATAGTTTTACACCAGCTGCCGCAGCGCCATCTCGAACGAGCGCTGGGCAATGCCGGTGGGCTGCGCATTTTCGGCGTGGGTGCGCTCCAGCGCGGCCCCGATGATGCGGGAGGTATCGGCGAAAATGGCCTGGTCGGTGATTTCGGCCCCGGTTTCCATGAGGTAGGCGAATACGCGGGCCATGCCGCAGTTGGCGATGAAATCGGGGATGACGGCCGTGCGCTCGTCGGCGAACACGCCGGTGGGGCCAAAGAAAATCTCGGGGTCGGCAAACGGCACGTTGGCCCCGCAGCTGATAACCTTGAGGCCACCGGCCACGAGCTGTTCGACCTGCGCGCGCGCTACCAGGCGCGACGAAGCCGCCGGAATGAAAATATCGGCCCCGATGGACCAGATGCGTTCGTTCACTTCCGCAAACGATAGCAGGTTATCGGCCGCCAGCTCGTTGCCCTGGCGCGCCAGTAGCAGCGCCCGGATTTCTTCGAGGCCAAGGCCCTCGGGGCTGAGCAGGCCGCCGGCCCGGTCGATGATGCCCACGATGCGCACCCCCTGCCCGGCCAGGTAGTAGGCCGCGGCCGCGCCCACGTTGCCCCAGCCCTGAATAATGGCGCGCTGCCCCGCCACCGGCGTAGCAGGCCATAACCGGTAGTAGTGGCGCACGGCTTCGGCTACGCCATAGCCGGTAATGAGGTCGGCCACGGTATATTTGCGGGCCAGATTGGGCGAGAAGGCGGCATCCTCTACCACTTTAATTACACCCTGCCGGAGCTGGCCGAGTTTCTGAATTTTCTGCGGCTCGGTGGCGTGGTAGTGGCCATTGACCACGCCCTCCTGCGGGTGCCACAGGCCATATTCCTCAGTGATGGCAATAACTTCATGAATTTCATCTACGTTGAGGTCGCCACCGGTGCCGTAATAGTTCTTCAGCAGCGGAAACACGGCCCGGTACCAACGCTCCAGCACCCCGCGCTTGCGCGGGTCCTGCGGGTCGAAGTTGATGCCCGATTTGGCCCCGCCGATGGCTGGGCCCGAGACCGTGAATTTCACTTCCATTGTTTTAGCCAGGCTCTCTACTTCCCGCCTGTCCAGGCCTTTGCGCATGCGGGTGCCGCCGCCGGCAGCCCCGCCCCGCAACGAGTTGATGACCACCCAGCCCTCCGCTTCCGTTTCGGCATCCTGCCATTCGAAAATGATTTCGGGGCGCTTGTTTTCAAACTTGGTAAGCAGGTTTTGCATGGGGGTCAATTGGTGGGTAAGCCTGCCGTAAAGCAGGGCCGCAAAGGTAGCAAACAGGCTCGAAGCAGGGGGAAACCCGGAATTGGATTTCTGTAATAAATGAAGCAGAATAAATATTCAAGTATCTTAGGTATATTTAACCCATGTACCCATATTTTGCGTATTGATTTAGGAACTACCCAGCACCTGTTAGCGTCTATCAGCAACAACACCTAAGTATCAAACTTATTCTACTTTTCCTTTCTCCCTTCACTTTTTATCCATTTCATGAAACCATTGCATTCGCGTGTAGAAGCGCAACAATTGGACCGGGCCGCTGCCATGTTAAAGGTGCTCTCCCATCCAAAACGACTAGCCATTGTAGACTTGCTGGGGAAAACCAAAGGCAAGGACAGCCAGATGTCGGTAACCGATATCTACCAGGCGCTGGATTTGCCCCAGGCCATTGCCTCGCAGCACCTGATTACCCTCAAAGACCGGGGCGTGCTGAAATCGAGCAAAATTGGCACTAAAATTTACTATTCACTCGCCGTGCCGCAGCTGCTCAAAGTCATCGACACCCTCGAGGACTACTCGGGCCGCATTTAGCGCCCGGCACGCCAGCTGCCAGATGAAGGCTGCCCCGCGAGAGGCAGCCTTTCTCTTTGCCCGTCGGCCGCCAGAAACTGCTCGTGCAGCGCCAGCACCTGCGGCAGCACGGGCCGCACGTCGTCGTTAGCCAACACGTAGTCGGCGCGCTGCATCTTTTCCCCCTCGCTCAGCTGCTTGGCCATAATGGCGGCCACGTCGGCGGCCGAGCGCTGCGGGTCGCGCCGCAGCACGCGGGCCGTGCGCACTGCCAGCGGCGCAAACACGGTAATAATGCGGTCGAGCTGCTTGTAGGAACCGGCTTCGAAAAGCAGAGCCGCCTCCTTTAGCACGTAGGAGTGGCCCCTCTGCTGCTGCGCGGCGGCCCATTGCTCAAAATCGGTGCCCACGTGCGGGTGCACCAGGCCGTTGAGCCGGGCCAGCCGCGCCGGTTGGCCGAACACTAAGGCAGCCAGGGCGGCCCGATTGAGCCGGCCGGCCGCATCATACGTTTCGGGGCCGAAGACTGCCCGCAGCTCCCCGCGCAGGGCTGCGTCGTTTTCCATCACCCAGCGGGCGCGGGTGTCGGCATCGTACACGGGCACGCCCAGGGCGTGAAACAAGCGGCTGGCAATGCTCTTGCCCGAGCCAATGCCGCCGGTGATACCAATGCGTAGCATGCTGCTGATGAGGAGGTAAAAAAATAAGCTCAGTGCCGTACCATGTGTACGCGCACGGCCGTGGCCGAGGCGCGCATTCGCGGGGGTAGCACCAGTATTGCCTCCGCGTTGCCGTCTTTGTCTGGCGCGGGCACCGCCACGGGGTAGGGGCTGGCCAGTGCTTGCACCAGGCTGGATGGCCCGCGAACCGTAATTGCCGCCGGGGTAAATGTGGCTTTATAGCGCCGGGCCGGGTCGGGGGGCAGCGCCAGCGGCAGGCGGCGCGAGGCGTAGCGGTCGAAGGTCAGGCGCAGGGTATCGCCCGACCATTCATTGACCTGCACGCCTTCGAGGGCGTTTTGCAAACTGCGTCGCCACGACTCATCGGGCAGGTAGCGGGTGCCGGGGTAGGGCACGGGGCGCAGGTCGGCGGGGTGGGTGCCCCAGCCCAGGTTGGCCCGCAGCAGCTGCCAGCCCGGTCCCGTTACGCTCACGGCCACCTGCGAAGGCAGCGGCCGCAGTGGCACGTAGCGGGCTGAGTCGTAGTGCCAGGCCAGCGGGAAGTTGAGGCGAGTGGTATAGGTCTTATTCAGGGCATTCATTTGCCAGAACAGGCCCGCTGCCAGCAGGCAGGCCGTAATGGCCCGGTAAAAGCTGGGTTCCTGGCCCGCGAAGGGCCGCACGAACCAGCGCAGCAGCCGGCCCGCCCGGTTCAGCGGCCCGTCCATGAGCTACGAGGCAATGGTATCGCCGCCGGTACTGGCCGTAGCCTTGGTGCCCACTTCGCGGGCAATGGCCGAGCGGTCGAAGCGCAGCTTGGTGCCGCGGTCCACTTCCACCACCACGGTGTCGTCCGTCAGCTCGACCACCAGGCCGTGCAGGCCGCCGATGGTGACAATGCGCGAACCCTTGGCCAGCGACTGGCGAAAGGTCTTGGCATCGGCCGTGCGCTTCTGCTGGGGCCGAATCATAAAGAAATAGACCACCAGGCCAATGGCAATCGGGAAAAGCAGCTGCATGTAGCCACCGCCATCGGCAGCTTGCAATAAAAGGGTCAGGAACATGGGGGTCGAGAGTAAAAAAGCTTACAGAGGTTTGTCGGTCGCGCCGGCGGCAGCCAGTACGTTGCCTTTAATGGCAATGGTCGTGACGCTGGGCTGGGTGTTGGCCCGCACCGCCACCTGCTTGCTGATGATGCCCTGCTTGCCGCGGCTGTCGAACTGCACTTCCATGGTGCCCTGCGCGCCGGGCGCCACGGGCTCCTTGGTCCAGCTGGGCGTGGTGCAGCCGCACGAAGCGGTGGCGTCCGCAATCAGCAGCGGCGACTTGCCGGTGTTGGTGAACGTGAAGGTATGGCGCACCTTGCTGTCGGCCTTGATGTCACCGAAATCAAACTCGGCCTCGGCAAACTTCATCACCGGGGCTTTGGGGTTGGGGGTTTCGTTGTCGCTCACCACGTTGGGGTTGTCCACGGTGGGGTTGGCGGTGTCGTTGGTCACAATGGCACCCGCGTTCACGCCTTCGGCTCCGGCTTCGGCGGCTTTGTCGCGGTTGCAGGCCGCCAGCGAGAGGGCGGCCAGTATCAGGTAGTATTTCATATGGGAGTTGGGTAGGGACGGGTTGCACCCGCCCGCCGTTGGCGCCGCTGAACGGAATCGTTACAACGGTGCGACCGGCGGGCGGGTGCAACCCGCCCCCACATGTTTACAGCTTGGCAATAATGCTTTGGGCGAACTGGCTGGTGCTGGCCTGGCCGCCGAGGTCGCCGGTGCACTCGGCCTGGTTCATCAAAGTGGCTTCCAGGGCCTTGTCGATTTGGTCGGCCTTGGCGTGCTCGCCGAGGTGGTGCAGCATCATGATGGCCGAGCGGAGCAGGGCGGTGGGGTTGGCTTTGCCCTGGCCGGCAATGTCGGGGGCCGAGCCGTGCACGGCTTCGAAAATGGCCATGTCGTCGCCGATGTTGGCCCCGGCCACCACGCCCAGGCCGCCCACGAGGCCGGCACAGAGGTCGGACAGCAAATCGCCGAACAGGTTGGTGGTCACAATCACGTCGAACTGCTCGGGCTTGTTCACGAGCTGCATGCACATGTTATCGATGATTTTATCCTCGAACATAATCTGCGGAAACTCCAGGCTGGCCTCTTTGCAGGCGTTGAGCATCAGCGTGCCAGCCATTTTGATGATGTTGGCCTTGTGGGCCAGCGTCACTTTTTTGCGGCCGTGCTTGGCGGCGTAGGCAAAGGCGGCACGGCAGATTTTGCGCGAGCCCGCCACCGTCACGCGGGCGATGGCATCGGCAATGCCGAGGCGTTCGTCCCACATCTCCAGGCCCGAGTACAGGCCTTCGGTGTTTTCGCGAAACAGCACCAAATCAATGCCTTCGTAGCGGGTATGAATGCCGGCCGTGGTCTTGCTGGGCCGCACGTTTTGGTAGAGGTCATACTTCTGGCGCAGCGTCACGTTGATGCTGCGGAAGCCCTTGCCGACGGGCGTAGTAATCGGGCCTTTGAGGGCCACCTTATTCTTTTCCAGCGACTTGAGCAAGGCATTCGGAATCAGCTCGCCCGACTGGTCGAAGGTAGTCTGGCCGGCGTTCTGCTCTTCCCACTGAATGGGCACCTGGGCGGCGGTAAAAATATCGGTTACCGCTTTCGTGATTTCGGGTCCTATGCCGTCGCCGGGAATAAGGGTTACAATATGCATCTTTTCCAATGGGTGAATGGGTGAATGAGTGAATGGGTGAATGGGGCATGATGACCTTGATGTGCATCATTCACCCATTCACCCATTCGCTCATTCACCCATTGAATTAAGCTCCCTTGCGGGAATTGATTTGGTTGATAAGCTGGTCGACATCGCCCAGCAGCTGCTCGGCTTTCGATTTGGCGTCGGAAATCACGCGCTGGCCTTCGCTTTTGGCGGAGGACTGGCCGGTGGCTTCGCGGCTGGTGACGAGGCTATCGGTGAGGTCGGCGAGTACCGAGCGGTACTTTTCGAGCTGGTAGCTGAGCCAGGAGCGGGTTTCGGTGCCGGGTTCGGGGGCATAGAGCAAGCCAAGGGCCGCGCCGGTGAGGGCGCCGCCCGCGAAGCACAGGATGCCGGTGGTGGTTTTGCTAGCCATGAGTCGTTGGATTGAAGAAGTGAGCGTAAAGGAAGATTCAACGGTTGGCGGGCCGGTGAAGTTTTAGGAGAACATGCTTTCGCTTGTTCCGCGGGAGAGGTAGCCACGCCGGCGCAAGCTAACGCAAGCGCTACTTACTGGTTGTCGAGCAGGCCGCGGCCCGATTTGCGAATGTCGCCGCTGGCGGCCAAATCCGTCGCCAGCTTGTCGAGAACACCGTTAACGAATTGCTTGCTTTTGGGCGTGCTGTAGAGCTTGCTGATTTCAATGTACTCGTTGATAGTGACTTTCACGGGAATACCGCGGAACAGTTGCATCTCGGTCAGCGCCATTTTCAGGATAATTTTATCGAGCAGCGCCACGCGCTCCACGTCCCAGTTCTGCACCGAGCCCGCGATGAGCTTCTCCATCTTGTCGTCCTCGATGAGCGTTTGCTTGTAGAGGGTTTCGGCAAACTCGCGGTCGTCGGCCCAGTTGGCGCTTAGGTTCATCAGCTCCTGCGTGGGCTCGGCGGCGAAGGGCAGCATTTTCAGCGTCTTCAGCACCAGGTTGCGCACGATGGGCCGGTTTTCCTCCCAGTTCAAATCATCCGACTCCAGCTGGCGCGGCAGAGCTTCGCCCTTAAACACGAAATCTTTATAGAGATGACGCAGGATTTCGAGGTCCGTATCGTAGTCCATCTCAGGTTGGTCGATGTCCTTGCCGTTGAGGTAGGTCCGCACGGTTTCGTTGGCCTTCATCTCTGCCCAGGCGGCGCGCAGGGCTTCGGTTTCCTCGGCACCTTCCCAGGCCAGCTTGCGCCGGATGGTCTGGGTCTGGAGCTGCTCGTTGGCCAGCACCTTGGCAATGGCCGTGTTGCGGTGCAGGCGGGTGGCATCCTGGGCATCCTCGCGGGGGCCGAGGCGGCGGCGCTCTTCGCGGCTCTGCTCTTCCTCAATAATGCCGAGCAGGGCGGCGGGCAGGTTCAGCAGGTGCAGGTACTGGTCGTGGATGCTTTCGGCCCCCACCAGCAGCTGCCCGCCGTAGAACTCGCCGTCCTTCTTCACCTGGTTCTGAAAGGAGTTGATGGCGTCGGCCACGGCCTTGTCCACGGCTTTGTCGTCCGTTTTTTCGGGCATGGTGCCGGTGCGGTACCAGTCGCGCAGCTGGGCTTCGCCCATCTTGCGCTGGCCTTCTAGCTGGCGGCGGTCGGGGGCCTCTTTGGCCGTCAGGTCGGGCTCGAAAGCAGCCGCGATGCGGTCCTGGGCCAGCATCAAATCGGCTCCCACCGCTTGGTGGTAGGAGTAGAGCGACTGCATGACTTTGATACGGAGGAGGCGGCGGTTGAGCATATTTTTTTGGTGCTTGGTTGTTGGTGCTTGGTGCTTGGTTTGATTGAGGCTGGAAAAACCAAGCACTAATAACCAAGCACCAAGCACCAAAAATTAATAGGTCGACTTCACCCGACCCACGCTGGCGATGCGCTCCTTGGCCTGCCGGATGGCGGCGGCCTGCGGGTGCGTGCCTTCTTCTTCGGCCTTGGCTAATACCTGGAGGGTGAAATCGTAAATTTTTTCGGTTTGGGTGAGGGCCCCCTGGTGGCTGGCCCCGGTTATTTCAGAATACACGTTGATGAGGCCGCCGGCATTGATGAGGAAGTCGGGGGCGTACACGATGCCGCGGCGCACGAGCTCGGGGCCGTGCTGGTTTTCCACTTTCAGCTGGTTGTTGGCGCAGCCGGCCACCACGCGGGCCTTCAGGCGCGGAATGGTGTCGTCGTTCAGCGTGGCACCCAGCGCGCAGGGCGAGTAAATGTCCATTTCCTGGTCATAAATCTCGTCGAGGCCCACGGCGGTGGCCCCAAAGCGGTTGGCTGCATCCAGGGCGCGGTCTTCGTAGTAGTCGGTCACGATGAGCTTCGCGCCCTCCTTTTGGAGGTGTTCGAGCAGGTAGGTGCCCACGTGGCCCGTGCCCTGCACGCCGATGCGCTTGCCGGCCAGGCTCTCCGAGCCGAAGGCTTTTTTAGCGGCCGCTTTCATGCCCATGTACACGCCGTAGGCCGTCACCGGCGAGGGGTCGCCGCTGCCGCCCATGCTCTCGGGCAGGCCGGCTACGTGCTTGGTTTCCATGCGGATGTATTCCATGTCCTTGGTGGTCATGTTCACATCTTCGGCCGTGATGTACTTGCCGTTCAGGTTCTGCACGAAGCGGCCGAACTTGCGCAGCAGCGCTTCGGTTTTCAGCGTTTTGGCATCGCCGATGATGACGGCCTTGCCGCCGCCCAGGTTCAGGCCCGAGATGGCGGCCTTGTAGGTCATACCCCGGCTCAGGCGCAGCACGTCGTTCAGGGCTTCGGCATCGGAGGCGTAGTGCCACATGCGCGTGCCGCCGAGGGCGGGCCCCAGCACGGTGTTGTGAATGCCGATGATGGCCTTGAGGCCGGTTTCGTGGTCGTGGCAGTACACGACCTGCTCGTGCTGGTGCTCGGCAATCTGGCCGAAAATCGACTCGGGGGCGACAATCTGGGTTTCAATCATGGAAATGAATTGAAGGGTGGTGGGAATTGGGGGAGGAATGGTTGGGAAGAGTGCGGCGTAACTTTGTTGGGCTGTACCGTAAGCGGGCGGCACCTAACGTTTCAGGCCGCAAAAGTACCGCTATTTTCCCGAACCGGCCTCTTTCCAATCTTGCCCGTGCGCGCATTATCCGCCGTTAACCCCTTCATTTTCCGCTATAAGTGGCATTTCCTCGCCGGGGTGCTATTCGTGGCGCTTAGTACGCTGCTGGCTATTTTCCCGGCCCAGCTGGTGCGCTACGCCTTCGATTTGGTGAACGAGGGCATCGACCTCTA
This sequence comes from Hymenobacter sp., assembly GCA_031387395.1. Classification (GTDB taxonomy): domain Bacteria; phylum Bacteroidota; class Bacteroidia; order Cytophagales; family Hymenobacteraceae; genus Hymenobacter. The sequence continues at coordinate 3,845 of JANNDE010000471.1, read as the reverse complement.
CCACCTCTACGCCGGCACCGAAGCCCAGAAGGGTGTGTACCAGCTGTTTGGGCGCAACGTGCTGTTCTACGGCGTGCTCATCATCGTGCTGGCGCTGCTGCGCGGCATCTTTCTGTTCTTCATGCGCCAGACGCTGATTGTGATGTCGCGGCACATTGAAAACGACCAGAAGAACCAGATTTACCAGCACTACCAGTCGCTGCCGCTCAGCTTCTACCGCCGCCATAGCACCGGCGACCTGATGTCGCGCATCTCGGAGGACGTGAGCCGGGTGCGCATGTACCTCGGGCCGGCCATCATGTATTTTTTGCAGCTGGTTATCCTGTTCCTGCTCATCGTGCCGCTCATGCTCCTGGTGAACGTGAAGCTGACGCTCTACACGCTGCTGCCGCTGCCGCTGCTGTCTATCAGCATCTTCTACGTCAATAATCTGATTGAGCGCAAGTCCGACGAGATTCAGAAGGCCCTCTCCGGCATGACGACCTTCGTGCAGGAGGCTTTCTCGGGTATCCGGGTGCTGAAATCCTTCGTGCGCGAAGCCGATTCGCACGCGCAGTTCTCGGCCGCCAGCAACGAGTACAAGGAGAAGTCGCTGAGCCTGAACTTCGTGAACTCGCTGTTTTTTCCGCTCATCCTGTTTCTCATCGGCCTCAGCACGCTCATCACCGTGTGGGTGGGTGGGCAGGAAGTCATCCGGGGCACCATCACGACGGGTACCATCGCCGAGTTTCTCATTTACGTGAACCTGCTTACCTGGCCGGTGACGGCGCTGGGCTGGACGTCGTCGCTGGTGCAGCGGGCCGAAGCCTCCCAGGCCCGCATCAACGAATTCCTGGACCAGAAAACGGACATTGTTTCGCGTCAGAACGTGCAGCGCGAGCTGGCCGGCGATATCGTGTTCGAAAACGTGTCGTTCACCTATCCCGACACCGGCATTCAGGCCCTGCAACACGTGAGCTTTCGCGTGAAGCCGGGCCAGACGCTGGCCGTCATCGGCAACACGGGCTCGGGCAAGAGCACGGTGGCGGCGCTGCTCTGCCGCCTCTACGACGTGACGGCCGGCAGCATCAAAATCGATGGCACCGACGTGCGCGATTACTCCCTGCGTGCCCTGCGCGGCCAGATTGGCTACGTGCCGCAGGACGTGTTCCTGTTCTCCGATACTATCCGCAACAACATCAACTTCGGCATTGATGAGCCCGACGAGGCCCGCATGCTGCAAGCCGCCCGCGATGCCGACGTGTACGAAAACATCCAATCCTTCCCCGAAGGCTTCGACACCAAAGTGGGCGAGCGTGGCATCACGCTCTCCGGCGGCCAGAAGCAGCGCGTGAGCATGGCCCGCGCCCTGGTGAAAGAACCCAAAATCCTGATTCTCGACGACTCCCTTTCCGCCGTCGACACCAAGACCGAAAATGCCATTCTGGGCAGTCTTCAGCGGATTATGGCAAAGCGCACCAGCCTCATCATCTCGCACCGCGTGAGCTCGGTGAAGCTGGCCGATGAAATCCTGGTGCTCGACGACGGCGTGATTGTGCAGCACGGCACCCATGAGGCCTTGATGGCCGATGCAACGGGATTGTATAAAACATTGTACGACCGGCAGTTGCATACCGAGGAAGCCTGACTGTAGCGCGGGCTTCGCGAGTCCGTGCCCATCCGCACTATGCCGGATTATAACCAACCAATACCCGGACGCCCAGAGTCCCGGCTACTGCCCATGAACCAACGTCTTGCCTGCGTTGCCCTGCTTGTTCGGGACTACGGCGAAGCCATTGCCTTCTACACCAACGTACTGGGCTTCCGCCTGACTTCCGACCTGGACATGGGCCAGGGCAAGCGCTGGGTGGTGGTCGCGCCGCCCGGCCCCGCCGGGTGCAGCCTGCTGCTGGCCGAAGCCAAAACCGACGAGGAAAAGCGCGGCGTGGGTAACCAGGGTGCGGGCCGCGTGTGGCTGTTCCTGCACACCGACAACTTCTGGCGCGACTACCCGGTGCTGCAAGCCCGGGGCCTGCGCTTCCTCGAAACCCCGCGCTCCGAAGTATATGGCCACGTAGCTGTTTTTGAAGACCTCTACGGCAACAAGTGGGACCTGCTGGAGCCGCTGGGAGAATAACCAATCATCCCAAAAAAAGGCCCGGTGCGTTTCGCGAACCGGGCCTTTCAGGTCATTTCAGGAGGGGGGTTATTGCCCAACCATCACGCGGCGCATGCCGGTTTTTTCGTAGGCCGTGCAACGCACGAGGTAGGCCCCGGCCGGCAGCTGGCCCACATTGAGGATGGCCGGCGTCTGGCCGTTCATCATGGTATAGGTGAGCACCGGTCGGCCTCCGCCGTCGGTTACTTCGACGCGGGTGGGGCCGGGGTTATCGGTTTTTACGGTGAGCTTGCCACCCACGGCTTCGGCTTTTACCTTGATGGCGTTGGGGTTAGCGGTCGGCGTTTCGGGTGCGGGGGCAATTTTGGAAGCACTGGCCGCCACCGCTGGGGCGGCAGCTGGCGCGGGCGCTACCACGCCGCTTGGCAAAATAGCTTCTTCTTTGCCAGGGGTAGGCGGGGCCGCCGGGGCCTGGGCGTGTGTGGCCATCGAAGCTAAGGTGCTGGCCAACACAAATAGTAATATCTTTTTCATAATTTAGATACGAACGGGAAGCGGTACAAGTGCTTGCGTAAAGCTAAGCAATTCCGGGGCTGCTTCAGTCCCGGGCACTACACGGCAGGTAGCAGCGACCGATTAAAAAGGAAGGCGCTGAAAACTTTATTTGCCTTTGGCTTGCACGAGAATCAAATAAAACCTTACCTTTGTAGCTCCAATACCAAACGGGGTGTAGCGTAGCCTGGTATCGCGCCAGCATGGGGTGCTGGAGGTCGTAGGTTCGAATCCTGCCACTCCGACGGAAGAGCAGCCGCTCTCTCAAAAGCCTTCGAACTCTCGGGTTCGGAGGCTTTTTTCGGCCGCTTACTATTGGAAACAGAAAACCAGTCGCCCCATCGGCTGGCTTTCGGGGTGTAGCGCAGCCCGGTAGCGCGCGTCGTTCGGGACGACGAGGCCGTAGGTTCGAATCCTGCCACCCCGACCCGCAAAAAAAAGACCCTCTCCGGCCACGGAAAGGGTCTTTTTTTATGTGTCGCGCACCCGGGCGGGGCGGCCTACCGCACGCCCACCCATACTTCCGATTCCTCATTGGCCCCGAAGCGCTCCAGGTAGAAGTCGCCGCGCTGGGTCAACTGCTGCTTTTTCATGGCTTCGAAAGCGGCGGGGTAGAGCTTGTTGGGAGCCAGCAGGTAGCTCACGCCCGTGAGGCGGGCGGCCAGCACGCGCTGCCCGGCCGGCACCACGCGGTAGCGAAAACCGCTGGGCAGGGCCTGCGTGGTATCGGCTACGGTGAGGCCGATGAAGGCGCGAATGGTGTCGTGGCCCGTTTCGGGGTCGTTGAGGTAGAGGTTGGCGAGGTCGCCGTGCAGGCGGGCCTGCGCCTCCTTGGCTTGGCGGAACAGGTTGCCAAAGGCCTCGCCAGTGACTTTACCGTGAAAGGGCTGGCCGGCCAGGTACAGCGGCGCGGCCGTGGTTTCGAGCGCGATTTTGGGCTCCTGGGTACCGCCGAGGTAGGCGTAGGTGCCGGCCGCGATGAGGGTGAGCAGGATGAGGGCGAGGAAGAGGTAACGCATGACGCTTCGCTTAATGAAGAATTAAAAATGAGGAATGAAGAATTGGAAACGGCGACTTAGCTGGACGGCAATTCCTCATTCTTCATTCCTAATTCTTCATTGGCCACCACATATTGCATGCGGTAGAGCTGGGCGTAGTAGCCGCCCTCAATGCGCAGGAGCTCTTCGTGGGTACC
>JANNDE010000434.1:0-8278 GCA_031387395.1 Hymenobacter sp. | reverse complement strand
GCCCAGCCGGTGCAGGTGGCCGACTTTGCGCTGCCCGTGCCCGCGGAGCAGGCCACGCTGCGCGTTATTGAGTGCTTCGACGGCCAGCTCATCACGGCCCGCGTCGACTTGCCGGCCCGCATCGAAAACGGCTTTGCCGTGTCGGATATGGCGGCCGACGTGCTCAAGCTTGCCGTTATCAACCGCTACCAGCCGCAGGTGGCCCCGGCGCTGGCCTTCATCCGGGGCTTCGGCCTGCAGCACGGCGCGCTGGCCAGCAGCGTGGGCCACGACTCGCACAACATCACGGCCGTGGGCTGCGACGATGCCAGCCTGGCCCGCGCCGTCAACCTTGTCATCGAAGCCAAGGGCGGCCTGGCCGCCGTGGGGGCCGACGGCCGCGAAATCCTGGTGCCGCTGCCCGTGGCCGGCCTCATGTCGGACCAGCCCGGGGCCGACGTGGCCGCCGCCTACGCCGCCGTCGATGCGCTGTCGAAGGAGCTGGGCTCGCCGCTGGGGGCCCCGTTCATGACGCTTTCGTTCATGGCCCTGCTCGTCATTCCCAGCCTCAAGCTCAGCGACAAAGGCCTGTTCGACGGCCAGCAATTCGCGTTCGTGGATGCGGTGGAATAAGGGCTGGCGCAATTTTTAGCGCGGTTTCTGCGTAGGGAGCGCGGGCTCGCCCGCGCTCCCTCTTTTGCTTTACTGGTTATGAAACTGCTGCCCCTCCCCTATTCGCTGCGCTATGCCAGCGTGCTGCTGCTGCTGGCGGCCCAGCCCGCCGCCGCCCAGAAATACCGTACCGCCGCCGGCATCCGCAGCGACGGCACCAACTATGGCCTCACCCTTCAGCAGGTATTTCTGCCCAAGGCCACGCTGGAGGGCCTAGCGATGTTCGCCCCGCGCGAGCGCAGCTTCACGGTACTGGCCGAGCGCCACTTCGGCATTCTTGGCCCCAGCCTGAACTACTATTTTGGGGCCGGCGCGCACTACGGCCGCCACCGCGACGATGGCAAATTCTGGGGCTTCGACGGCCTGGCCGGGGTCGAATACAAAATCGCCTTCATTCCCTTCGTTGTTTCCTTCGATTTCAAACCCACCATCGAGTACGGCTCGGCCGACTGGAACCGGTTTCCGACGGCAGTTTCGGTTCGCTACATTTTTCTCAAGAAGAAGAAAACCGGCATTTTTCGGGCGTTCGATTAGCCTCAATGCCAACGCCCCCGACTCGGACTGAGTCGGGGGCGTTGGCATTGACGTTGAGGCCCGAGCACTGCGCGGCGCTACTGGAAGCGTTTCTCCAGCAGCTTGCGCATCTTTTCTTCGGTGAGGGGCTTGGTGAGGTATTCCACGTTGGGATACTGGGCCACGCGGGCCGTGTCGGCTCCGTGCATCGAGGTCGTGAGCACGGCCATCACGGTTTGCTCCTGCACGGGCTGGGGCAGCGAGTTGTAGAGCTCCAGAAACTCGAAGCCGGACACGCCGGGCATCTTCAGGTCGACGAACACCAAATCGGGAACGGGCACGGCACTACCGCCAGCCTGGTCGCCCCACAGCTGTTCGAACGCCTCATCGGCCCGCGAAAATGTGCTGACGTGGTCGGCCACGGCCAGCCGACCCAGCAGGCGGTTGTTGAGAAAGCTCGTGGTCTCGTTGTCATCCACGAGAACAATGTGGTTCAGATTCGCAGACATATAGATAAGATTTTGTTAGCGTTTACGAAGATACTAAGTCGGGCTTGCCCCCGCAACGGCCCTGCTCATCTATCTCATCTATAGCCAGCCCTGGGCGCGCATCCAGTCGTCGTTATAGATTTTGCCAAGGTAGCGCGTGCCGTGGTCGGGCAGTACAATCACCATGGTATCACCTTCTTGCAGGTGCTCACGGGCGTACTCCAGCGCGCCGTGCACGGCCGAGCCACAGCTCCAGCCCACAAACAGGCCTTCTTCTTTGGCGAGGCGGCGCGTCATCAGGGCCGCGTCCTGGTCGGTTACTTTGATGAACTGGTCAATCACGTCGAAGTTGACGTTTTTGGGCAGAATATCCTCGCCGATGCCCTCGGTTTTGTAGGGGTAAATCTCGTTTTCGTCGAAAATGCCCGTTTCCTTGTACTTCTTGAACACCGAGCCGTAGGTGTCGAGGCCCAGCGTGAAGATGGCCGGGTTCTGCTCCTTCAGGTACTTGCTCACGCCGCAGATGGTGCCGCCCGTGCCCACACCGGCCGCCCAATGCGTGATTTTGCCTTCGGTCTGGGCCCAGATTTCGGGGCCGGTCTGCTCGTAGTGGGCAGCGGTGTTCGAGAGGTTATCGTACTGGTTGGGGTAGAACGAGTTGGGCGTTTCCTGGCTGAGGCGCTTGGCCACCGAGTAGTAGCTGCGCGGGTCTTCGGGGGCCACGTCGACGGGGCAAACCACCACCTGGGCCCCCACGGCGCGCAGAATATCCTGCTTTTCCTTGCTCTGCTTGTCGCTCATCACGAAGATGGTGCTGTAGCCTTTGGCGATAGCGGCCAGGGCCAGGCCCATGCCGGTGTTGCCGCTGGTGCCTTCGATAATGGTGCCGCCGGGCTGGAGCAGGCCGGCCTTCTCGGCATCCTCAATCATGCGGATGGCCATGCGGTCCTTCACCGAGTTGCCGGGGTTGAAATACTCGACTTTGGCCAGAATAGTGCCTTTAATACCGTCGGTTACTTTGTTGAGCTTAACGAGGGGCGTGTGGCCAACGGCCTCAATAACGTGATTGAAATACATCGAAAAATGATGGGGTGGGGAGATGGGGGGTGAGGCCGCAAAGGTACGGATTCCGGCGGCGGGTGAGAGTTGGGTGGGGTTGGCATGCAGGGAACATGACGTTCTGGCTACGCGCGGCATGACGTTCAACCGTTTGCCCGGCTTTGGCCTTGCCCTAGCCCCAAAATGCCCTACTTTTGCACCACCGCAGCCCGTCCGGGCCGCCTTCCCACTTCATCAACACCCAAAAAAACCTCCGAATGAGCGTTCTGGTCAATAAAAACTCCAAGGTCATCGTGCAGGGCTTCACCGGCTCCGAGGGCTCCTTCCATGCCCAGCAGATGATGGACTACGGCACCAACGTGGTGGGCGGCGTGACGCCCGGCAAAGGCGGCACCGAGCACCTCGGCCGTCCCGTGTTCAACACCGTGGCCGATGCCGTGGAGAAAGCCGGGGCTGATACCAGCATCATTTTCGTGCCCCCGGCTTTCGCCGCCGACGCGATTATGGAAGCCGCCGATGCCGGCATTAAGGTGATTATCACCATCACCGAAGGCATCCCGACCAAGGACATGATTGCCGTGAAGCAGTACCTCTCGGAGCGCCCCAGCGTGACGATGATTGGGCCAAACTGCCCCGGCGTGATGACTGCCGGCGAGTGCAAAGTGGGCATCATGCCCGGCTTCATCTTCACCAAAGGCAAAATCGGTATCGTGAGCAAGTCGGGCACCCTGACCTACGAAGCGGTGGACCAGCTCACCAAAGCCGGCCTGGGCCAGACCACGGCCATCGGCATCGGCGGCGACCCCATCATCGGCACCACCACCAAAGAGGCGGTAGAGCTGCTGATGAACGACCCCGAAACCGAAGGCATCGTGATGATTGGCGAAATCGGCGGCGGCATGGAAGCCGAAGCCGCGCGTTGGATTAAGGAAACCGGCAACAAGAAGCCCGTCGTCGGCTTCATCGCCGGCCAGACGGCCCCTCCCGGCCGCCGCATGGGCCACGCCGGGGCCATCGTAGGCGGTGCCGACGACACGGCCGCCGCCAAAATGGCCATCATGCGCGAGTGCGGCATCCACGTCGTGGATTCGCCCGCCGAGATTGGCGACACCATGCTGCGCGTGCTGGGCGGCAAGTAGGGTTCTTCTCGTTGCAAACTGCCATTAAATGAGTCGCCTTCAGTTGCTGAGGCGGCTCATTTTGCGTTTATCCCCCTCTCTAATTTTCGTATGAAATTTCTTGTTCCCCTCCTGACGCTGGCCGCACTGCCGCACTTGGTGGCCGCCCAAGCCGCCCCACCCCGCCCCGATTCGGCGCGGGTGGTGGTGTTGCCCGATGCTATAATAAGCGATAAGATTACGCGGCTGGTAGTGGCCACCGGCAACTTAAAACGCAACGCTTCACACGGCATTATGCCGGGCGGCGGCTTTGCTGTGCTGTTTGGGGCTCCCCGCAGAGGCTACCACATGCTGAGCAGCATTCGGGTGCATTTGGATGCTCCTGGGTCCATTCGGGAGGGGCAGTTGCGCGTCAGGGTGGCGAGCATGGCTCCCGGTGGCGGCCCCGACCCCGGCGACCTGTTGCCCACTCCTCTGGTACTAACCACCGAGACTTTGCAGCACGCCCGTAAAAACCTGCTCTTGAGCTGGCCCGATAGCCGGATACTGGTGCCGGAAGGCGGCTTTTTTCTGGTGGTGGAAGGGCTAAGCAACCAGCCCGACGAGTACGTGAGCGGAGTTCGTTCCCCCACTACCTCCAGGGAGATACCGCGCTACGAGCTGAGTCGCCGCGACCAGCCTACGGCCCCGCTCCGCGTGGTAGCCTTCCGGGACTTACCAGTTTTGCTGGGCGCGGTGCCTGCTGCGACCGGGGCCGAAGGCTGGCACAAAGATGCCGCCACCCAGCAGTGGCGGCGCGACCGCGACTACGCCGGCCGGTCAGTGGTGTTCTTAGAAGCGGTGTTTGAATGAGGGTAGCCGGCCAGCAGTTCACGCAGTTGGGGGGCGGCTGGAAGGTCCTTAGCGGCAGTCCGGCTCTTAGTCCAGCGAGGTGTTCTTGTCGATATTAATCACAATGCCCACCTGAAATACCGAATTCGCAGCCTTCAAATACTTGTTGTTGCGGAAGCCGAAAATCTGGCCACTGATGAGCTGCAATTGCACCGGGCCGGCAATTTGGGTGCGGGTGAAGGTGATGGGCTCGAAAAACACGTTGTTCTCGCCGGGGGCGGCCAGGCCGTTGATGGTGAAATTGTTGAGCTGCATGTAGCTCAGGCGCAGGGCCGCGCCGTAGGTGAGCGGGAAGTCGCGGTTGAAGAGGTGGATGTTATCGCGCTTCTTGCGGGCGTAATTCACCTGGGCGAATACTTTGGACAGGCTGCCGTCGAGGGTGCGGGTGGTTTGCTGGGCGTCGTTGCGCTCGATGCGCTGGGTGGCCCCGCCGCCGCCTCCCACGTACACTTCGAGCACGCGCTTGTCGGGCAGGCGGGTGAAGTAGCCGAGGCTGGCTTCGGCGAAGTCGATGTTCTCGGTGCGGTCGGACTTGCGGCGGTGCAGCGAGGAGAACGTGCCCGCCACGGCCAGGTGGTTGGTAAGGCCGTAGGCCCCTTGCAGGGCATAATTAGTGTGCTGGTTGGTGCTCACGGTGCCATAAAACTCGCCCTGGTGGGTGAGCAGGGGCGCGTGCGGCGGCGGCGGAAAATACAGTGAGGCACAGCCCGATAACCCCAATGGCCCCAAGGCCCACAGCAAACGCAAAAATGACTTCATGGTGCAATAATCGGCACGGATGGCCGCTGCGCTAACGGGCGAGCGCCGGATTCCGTGTACCGGCGCACTCATTCGCCCTTTTTCGTCGCCCAAAATCAGCCGTTGGCGTATTCGGGCCGTAAAGACTACTCCACGTCTTCTCACCCCGCTTTATGGCCGCTGCCGATTCGTTTGATGCCCTGATTATTGGTGCCGGCCAGGCCGGCACGCCCCTGGCCTACGCCCTGGCCGCCGCCGGCCGCAGCGTCGCCTTCATTGAGAGCGACTTTCTGGGCGGCTCCTGCATCAACTACGGCTGCGCGCCCACCAAGGCGCTGCTGGCTTCGGCCCAGCGGGCGCACCACGTGCGCACGGCCGGCGCACTGGGCATCGAAGTCCCCGAGCCGGTGGTGAATTTCGGGGCCGTGATTGAGCGCATGCACACGCTGCGCCAGAACTCGCGCGACAGCCTGCACCGCAAGATTACGGAGGACCGCGACGGCATCACGCTCATTCGGGGGCGGGCGCGGTTCACGGCCCCACACACGCTGCAGGTGGCCCTGGTAGGCGGCGGCGAGCAGCTGCTCACGGCCCCGCTCATCTTCATCAATACGGGCACCTGCGCCGCCGTGCCCGACCTGCCGGGCCTGCCGGAAAGCGGCTACCTCACCAGCGACTCGCTGCTGCTGAACCTGACGGAGCAGCCCGAGCACCTGCTCATTATGGGCGGCAGCTACATCGGAGTCGAGTTCGGCCAGATGTTCCGGCGGCTGGGCACCCGCGTCACCATCGTCGACACCAAGCCCCGCCTGATGGCCCGCGAAGACCCCGATGTGAGCCAGCCCCTGGCCGACTGCCTCACCGAAGCCGGCGTGGAGCTGGTGCTGAGTGCCACCGCCCGCCGCGTACACCGCGCTGCCGACGGCACTTTGACCCTCACGGTGGACGCCCCCGACGGCGAGCGCCGCCTGCGCGGCAGCCACCTGCTGGTAGCCGTGGGCCGCACCCCCAATACCGCCAACCTCGGCCTCGAAAATACCGGCATCACGCTCGATAAAAAAGGCTACATCGAGGTCAACGAGCACCTGCTCACCGGCACCCGCGGCGTGTACGCGCTGGGCGACGTGAAGGGCGGCCCCCAGTTCACCCACATCAGCTACGACGACTACCGCATTGCGCGAGACGCGCTGTTGCACAACAGCCCGCGCACCACCGCGCACCGGCCCATGCCCTACGTGGTGTTCACGGAGCCGCAGCTGGGCCGCATCGGCCTCTCGAAAAGCCAGGCGAAGGAACAGGGCATTGCCTACCGCGTGAGCCGGCTGCCGGCCCGCACCATTGGGCGGGCGGTGCAAACGGGCGAAACCGAGGGCTTCGTGGAGGTACTGGTGGGCAACGACGACCGCCTGCTGGGCGCGGCCGTGTTCTGCGAGCAGGGCGGCGAAATCATGACCATGTTCCAGCTGGCGATGGCGGGCCGCCTGCGCTACCAGGACTTGCAGGACATGATTCTGGCCCACCCCACCTGGGCCGAGGTGCTGAACAATGCGTTTCAGCGGCTGAAGCCGGGAGAGTAGGAAACGGAAACCGGCCTGTTCGCTGATGGCGTGGAGCATAGCCCCGCACCATCAGCGAACAGACCAACCCAGACCGTTTTTTACAGCTTGGCCAGCTTTTCCAGGTCCATGCCCTCGGCCACGGACTTGAGCAGGGCCATGTCTTTCTGCTTGCCGGCTTTGAGGGTGAGCAGGAAGCGGCCACCCACGGCGAGAGTCATTTCGGCGCGGCCGTCTTTTTTGTAGAAGGTATCCATGCCCTTCACGCCATCGGCTTTCACGGCGGTGGGGCCCATCATGTGGTCGTCGTCTTCCTGTTCGATGCCCAGGCTCATCATGGCCGCCGCGCCCTGGTAGAGGGCATTGGAGCCGTTGTAGTCGATGAGGGAGACTTCAACTTCCTCATCGGGGCCTTTGGTGTAGGTGCGCTCGGCGGTGGAGAAGGCCATGCCGCTCATCTTCTGCGACTGGCCCTTAAGCTCACCGGGCGTATAGCCACTCACGGCGGCGGGCAGGTACTGCTGCAGCTCTTTGTAGGGCAGCGAAAGGGTATCGCCGCGCTTGACACGGTCGGCGCGGTCTTCCTTCGCCTTGTCCATGTTGGCAGTGATGTCTTTGCTCGCTTCGCCGAGCTTAGAGATGGCCGAGTACGACTCTTTGGCTTTTTGGGCCTGTTCGCAGCTGGCGAGGAGACATATGGCACTGGCCAGGAGGAGGAAGTTCTTTTTCATAGGAGGCAATTGCAGAAGGTTGGTGATGCCTCAAAAGTAATCGCCCAACTTTATTCTGCATTACATCCATATTAGGATATTTCCTCTCCCAGGCTGCGGCTGCATGTCGGCGACAGCAGTAGAAGTAAGCCGCAGGCGCACGCCAGCGGGAAAACGCTGAATAGCCTATTGCCACTACAGAGGCAGCTGCAACGGCCGCAACCCGGTCTGGAATGCCAGCACGTCAATCCGTTCAGCCGAAACCAAACGGTAGATGACGCAATACTGCCGGTACAGCAGTTCCCGTATCGTTTCGTCGCCGAACTCGGGCACCATGCGGCCCAACTGAGGATGCGGGCGCAACATGTCAAGCTGTCGAAACACGCTATTCACCACCAAAGAGGCCCTAGTGGTTTAGGGCTTCCGCACCAAATATCAGGCATTTTGCAGTAGCCGCTGGAGGTAGTTATTGTCGTAGGCCGCTTGTTTGCGCTTGCGTTTGAGGCTGATGAGTTGCGGGTCCTGGGCCAGCAGGTAGAGGGCCGTTTTGCGCA
>JANNDE010000343.1:0-1837 GCA_031387395.1 Hymenobacter sp. | reverse complement strand
GTGACGGACCTGGAAACGGTGCTCGGGCCAGCGGCTGGGGTGGGCCCGCTGGTGGCCGCCTGGGTGGCCGGCGGGCTGGATGCGGGCAAGCTCAGGTCGGCCATTCGCGGGGCCGTGGACCAGCGGCTCGTGTTTGAACGGTTGGTTGAGGCAAACGTACCAATAGGTAAAGGTGTTCTTCAGCAACGGGTTGTCATCGACGATTACGATAATATTCCTGGGACCGCCAATAAACCTTATTCGGGTGGCAACTCCTTGCCAACTAAAAAAATGCTCGCCAATGATTTTCTGTCAACCGACGAAAAAGCTGAATTGGCTAAAACAGGGGAATACGGAGCGAACAATCTGGATTTGGACTTGCCAGATTACAGAACAGCGACCTTCACGAAAGAAGTCAAGCTCATTAAAATTAAACCTGGCACTACTTTGTATCGCGTTACTGACCCTGGCGGAGAAGGTGGTCCGTGGTGGACACTGAATCCTCCAAAAGACTTAGCCGGAGTAATTGGCGGCACAGCTGTTATGCCCGAATGGAATAAGTTTAGCACGGTGATTGAAGCCATTGTACCAGATGACGGAAAAGCATTTTATGTTTGGATTGGACTGGCAGCTGCTCAACCGCTATCAGGTAAATACAAGGAGAAAAAAAACAATGGGTACTCGTTGCCGGGCGGTACAGAGCAGCTTTTTCTTCCTAATCCCACTAAAAGTAATAAAGCATTCTTGAATTCAATAAAAGACAATACAATAGCATGGAAATCATGGTAGATTATCTGGCGTACTATTCTCCAGTGCTTTTGCGAGCAATAGAAGTATGTGATGGATTGATTAATTTCTTTTCAGCTCATAAAGTATCAGAAAATGACAGATTTGCACAAGCTGCCTCGGAAACTAAAACGGAACGCAACGGTATTTTGGAGCGCTTGTCTTCTCCAAAATACTTGACGCTCAGCGAGTTTGATTCCTCTAATATAAATGGTTTCATGGCATTTTACGACAACCACGCCACCAACGATTATGGCGGGTCACTGCCTATCGAGAAGCTGGCCGTTCGTGACCGGCTGCTGGCGGCCTGGATTGCGGAAGTGGTGGAACCCTTGGTACAACTCATGAACCAAGCGGAAGAGCACGCGCGCTAGGCGACTCCTGGCACGCTGAATTCGCCAAGGGCCGCTGGGCCTGAGCGTGGACGTGCCCGACGACGACGAGCCGCTGGCCGGGGCCGCCGCCCCTTTAAGGCCCTGGCCAGCGGAGTCGTCTTTTTCGACCTGGCTGCCCCAATCGCCCACGAGACCATTGCCTTCGCCGCTGGCCAGTGCGTGGGCTACGTCGGGGAATATGCCCGCGTCGCTGCTGGCGCGGGGGCGTGCGGGTGTCAGTTGGCGCTTTCGGACCTCATTGGCTGGACCTGGCTGGACCTGGCAGGCCAGCGGGCGGGGGCTTAGCGTGGCCCCGGCGGCACAGGGCCACGCCACGCCCAACTGCGGCCGGTGGCCGGAGTTGGGTTGCCCAATCCGCTCTTTTCGGCCCCGGCCCGGCCCGGTGCCAGGAGCCCCATCGGGACTGAGTGAACCGCATGGCGTATGTTTGAACCACCGGATGCGGGCTGATGCGCCCAAGCAGTGAAAAAGCACCACCTGCCGGGGAAGCAGGGTTGCTAACCCGTTCAATCCCATTCATCAGCCCCGCGCTCAACGCACCGTTTCAAGAATAGCCGCCTCATTTCCAGCCTGGGCAGCCGCTTCGCGGCAAATCGGTTTGAACGAAACACGCACCCGGAGAGCCGCCTCCTGGCAAATCGGTTTGAACCGCACAATCCGGGAGGGCCGTACCTGGC
>JANNDE010000338.1:0-7633 GCA_031387395.1 Hymenobacter sp. | reverse complement strand
CCACGCCGTTTCTGCGGCGCGACTTCTCGGGCTTCGCCATCGACCCGCGCGACAACACCATTTACGGGGCCATTACGCCCAGCTTCAGCAGCAACGGCCGTTTCGTGCGCTACCAGGTCAGCGGCACGCCCATCGACTCCTTCAACGTGAAGGTGGGTCCGAACGGGTTCGTGTTCAACTAATCACTCAGGCATAAGTAGTTAGTAGTAGGAACGTCATGCATGACGTTCTTCTTTTGCACGATTACCTAAGCAACCTGAGTTGCGTAATCTTTCTTCCTTTTCTACTTTCCGAGCTGTGTTTTACACAAAAAAGGCCTCTGCGATACGCCTTGCTCTTACCCAAATATTCCGTGGACCTTCCAGACGTTGTTTAACACTGCGCGACACTGCGTGAAAGCTTCCCGGCCGCCGCTATAAAAGATTTGGGTAAAGGCCTCTGCGATACGCAGGGGCCTTTTTTGTGCCGGCTATTGGCCACGCTATTTCACTTTGCCAAACCGAAACGCTACGTCGAGGTAGGGAAAAGCTTCGACGGCGGAGTTGCTGATGCGGCTCGAAGAATACGAGTCGTTGTAGCTGAAACCGAGGTAGGCCAGGCCCAGCCCCCCGCTGATGCGCGGCCAGGTGACGCGCAGGCCGGCAATGCCCGCCACCCCAGTGGCCGAGGTGTTGCCGTCGCTCAGGTGCAGGATGTAGGTTTCGTCGACCAGCGAGATGCGGCGGCCCACGCGGGTGGCCCCACCCACCATCAGCACGGGCGTGCTGCCGAAGCCCCCGCCGCCGCTGAAGCCAAAGCCGAGGCCACCGGTCAGGTGGTGGTCGGCGCTGCCCAAGGTGGCATTGGCGTAGGTGACGCCAGCCGCTTCGCCGCCGGCGAAGAGCACCAGTGCCCCGGCTCCCACGCGCACGTTGGCGCTCAGCGGCACGCTGGCTTTGGGCATGAGGCCGAACAGGTTGTCGCTGCCCGCCTGGGGGATAAACGTGGCGATGACGCCCATCGAAAAATTGTCGCTGATGCCGTAGTTGGCCGTGAGCAGGAACACGTCGATGTCCTGCACCGAGCCTTCGCCGCGCCGCAGGTTGCGGGCGGTGGGTCCGAAAAACAGGCGCTCGCCGTTGCCCACGTAGTCGCGGCCCGTGCGGGCCTGCTCGGCACTCAGCAGCACCATTTCCCGCAGGTTGGTGCGTAGCACGTGCACCCGGCCCAGGTCGGGGGTGTCGAAGTCGAGCGCCTCGTCCGAGGCGGCCTGCAGCACGCCCATGAAGCGGTTGCCCGAGCGCACCTCCACGCTGTAGCTGCGGCCGGGCTCCTCGGGGGTGCTGCCGGCGGCGGCTACGGGCAGCGGGGCGGTGGCCAGTGGCTGCGGCTGGCCCGCACCCAGTTCGCGCTGGCGGCGCTCGATGACGTCGTGCATGGTGGCGAACTCGACTGGCAGGCAGGCGCGCGTCAGCTGGCGGCCGTCGCGCAGGCTGGTCTGTAGCGTGAGGGCGCTGTCGGGCGTGAGGCTGCGCAAGAAGCGGGCCTCCTGAAAGTCATCGGTGGCGTAGTTTGGGAACAGCCCGAAGCGGGCTTTCTCGGCCGCGTCGATAACCGGGCCCACGGCCGGGTGCACTGCCAGTACCCGGCCGGCCGGCGCGGGCGGCAACATTTGGGCGCGGCTACCTGCCGGCGCTAAAGCCATCAGCAGAAGGGCGGTAGCCCCGAAGCGGGCCACTGAAATGCGTAGCATGAGGTGCATAAATAGCGCTGGAAAAGGAAATTTTCCAAAGATGCACCCCACGCGCCACACCCGCACCAGCCCGCCGGGCTACTTGCGCCAGCTGCCCGTGGAGTGGGGCCGGCCGGTGGCCTGTTCCTCGTCCGACTTGCCGGGGGCAATCTCGTGCCACTCCACGCGCACGGCGTGGGCCTTGGGGTGTACTTTCTGGCCAAAAGCATCGGCAAACTCCTGGGTAAACTCGGCTCCGAAAAAGATAATCAGCGATGAATAATTGACCCACAGCAGCAGTACAATGGCCGAGCCCGCCGCCCCGAAAGCCGAGCCGGGGTCGGCCTTGGCGATATAGAAAGCAATGAGAAACTTGCCAATCACGAAGAGCAGCGCCGTGATGAAGGCCCCAATCAGCACGTCGCGCCAACGGATGATGGCATCGGGCAAAAACCGGTAGATGAGGGCAAACAGCAGCGTGGTGATGCCCAGCGAGAGCGCGAAATCGACCAGCCTGATGGCAATGATACCGACCTCCGGAAGCTGACGCTGCAGCCAGCCGGTGAAGGCGCTGAGCACGGCACTGACCACAAAGGAGATGAGCAGCAGCAGGGCCACACTCAAAATCAGCCCAAACGACAGGAACCGCTGCTTGAGGAACGCCCCAATACCGATGCCGGTGGTTTTTACCTTCAGGTTCCAGATGTCGTTGATGCTCTCCTGCAGGGTAACGAAGAAAGTAGTGGCCGCGAACACCAGCGTGGCTACGCCAATGACGGTGGCCACGGGCCCGCGCTGCTGCAGGGTGAACTTGGCAATGCTGTCCTGCAGAAACTTAGCCGAATCGGACCCGACCAGGCCCTTCAGCTGCCCATACACCTGCCCCGAAATGGCCTCGCCCCCGTACACCGAGCTGGCAATGGTGATGACGATAAGCAGCAGCGGCGGCAGCGAAAAGATGGTGTAGTACGACAGCGCCGCCGCGTGCCGGAAGGAGTTGTTGTTGTTGAATTCGCCCGCCGACGACTTCACGACGGCGAGGATATCGGAAAACTTGTAGTTCGTGGCCATGCAGGAGTGGAAAAGCGCCCCACCTGATGGGGCTGCTGCGGATGCTGCTAATACGGCCTATCGCTGGGGGCGTTGGAAAATAGTTGGCTACCGGCCCGTGGGCCGCCGGCCGTGCCGGGTCGTAACTTGGGGCGTGCCCGCCGGGCGCCATCAGCCAACCTATCCCATTTGCTCATGCGTTTCCCCTGTTCCATGCTGCGCCTGACCGGCGTGGCGGCCCTTAGCAGCCTGCTGCTGGGCTGCCCGGCCTCCCGGCCATCGGCCGAAACCCAGGTTCCGGTGGCTACCGACGGCCGCTATCCCGCCGCCGAAGGCTTCGACCAGGCTGGCTCCGACCCCCAGGCCATAGCCCTGGCCGACAGCGCCATGCGCGCCATGGGCGCCATGGGCGGCTACGCGGCCTGGGCCGGCACCCGCTACCTGGCCTGGAGCTTCTTCGGCGGCCAGTACCAGGTGTGGGACAAGCAAACCGGCGATTTTCACTGGGAAAAAGACTCGCTGGTGGCCAATTACAACCTCCGCAGCAAGCAGGGCCAGGTGTATAGCAAGGGCCAGGATATTTCAGCTACGCCCGCGGGCCAGCAGCTGCTGGCCAAGCTGCCCGGCATCTGGATAAACAATGCCTACTGGCTGCTCATGCCCTTCAAGCTGAAGGATTCGGGGGTGACGCTGACCGCGAAGGGCCCCGGCAAAACCATGGCCGGTACCCCCGCCGAAGTGCTGCAGCTGACCTTCAAAAACGTGGGCGACACGCCCGAAAACCGCTACGAAGTGCTAGTGAACCCTACCAACCACCTGGTGGAGGAGTGGGCCTACTTCGCCAAAGCCGGCGATGCGCAGCCCGCCTTCCGCCGCCGCTGGGCCGACTACGCTCGCCACGGCCGCCTGCTGCTCGCCGCCGACCGTAGCGAAGCCACCAAGCCCGCCCGCCTCGACAACATTGCCGCCCCGGCCACGCTGCCCGCCGGCCTGATGACCAGCAAGGTAGCGGTGGCGAAGCTGACGGATTGAGCTGCTCTAGATAGAACCGGAAGCCAGTTATGCTGAGCGCTGTCGAAGTATGACGGGCTTTTTGCTGCGACCAACTACCCCCGCCGCAGCACCCAGCGCCGCGTTTCGACCGGGGCGGTGTGCAGGGCGGCGGCCAGCTCGGCGTCGTCTTTGAACTGTAGCTGCGTGAGCATGCCAGCCTCCACGCTCACCTCTATTTCGGCCGCCTGAAACGGCCACGGCGTCACCACCACGGGGCCGTCGGCCTCGGGTTGGGCCAGGGTGTGCATCGTGCCATCGGGCCCGCGATAGATTTCGACGGCGCGGCCCATTTCCGGTATTTCGTGGCGGCAGAGGATGAGCGAGAGCCGGTCGCACCAGTGCAGCAGGGCGTAGGCCTGGTCGGCTTCTTTGTTCGATATTTTCAGCTCCCGGCGCCACTGCTGCTGGCAGGTCCGCAACTCATCCAGAAACTGGTCGGTTTGGGTTTTCTGACCGCGCAGGCCCTCATACAGGCAGCTCAGGTGCAGGCTGGTGAGCAGGCTGCGCCAGCGCCCCTGAAAGCGGGCGGCGGCCAGTACCCCGGCGGCCTGCTCCAGCGAGAAATCTTGGTGCGTGAAGTTGGCCGGGGCCCCGGCAGCGGTGAGGCCGTAGTGGCCGCCGCGCCCGTGCCAGGCGGCCTGCTCGTCGTCGTGCTGCGTGATGGCGGCCAGCAGGCCCACCCAGCGGTCGGGCGGCAGGGTGGGGGGCCAGGCGTAGGCGAGCTGGGCGGCCAGCAGCGCGTGGACTTGCTGGTAGATGATTTCCCAGCCGGCGGCGGTGTAGTTGACTATCATAGGAGTGAGGCGGTTGAACTAGCTGCCCCTGTTCAACTGCAAACCCAGTGGCCGGGTTGCCACGCCACCGCCCGCCGCCCCGGCCGTACTTTCGGCCATGCCTGAGCCCGAACCCGGAAGCCCCACGCCGCTCACCGTCCGTTTGCCCGACGGCCGCACCCTGGGCCTCACCCGTTACGGCGACCCTGCCCACCGGCCAGTGGTATTTCACCACGGTTTCGGCTCCTCGGGGCTGGAGCTGCCGGCTGATGCGGTCCTGCTGGCCCGCCTGAGCCTGCAGATTCTCGCCCCCGACCGGCCCGGCGTGGGGCAGTCGAGCGTGTTCCGGCGGCTCACCTTCCCCTCGTTTGCCGACGATGTAGTGGCCATGCTCGATGCGCTGGAAATCCGGGAGCCGGTAGGCGTCATGGGCTGGTCGGTGGGCGGGGTGCACGCGCTGGCGCTGGCGGCGCGGCACCCGGCGCGGGTGGCAGCGGTGCAGCTGCTCAGCACCTGCCTGCCGCTGGGCGAGCGTGCCGTCTACCGTCACCTTTCATGGGCCTGGAAAGGCCTGCGGTGGGGCCAGCTGGCCTTTCCGTGGCTGAACCGCACCACCTTTCTGTGGCTGAGCCGGCAGTGGCAGCGCCACCCCGACCGTACGATTGACTGGTTTATCCGCGGCATGCGCCCGGCCGAAGCCCGCGTCACGGCCCGCTTCCGGGGGCTGCTGCGCGATGCGGCGGTGGCCGGATTTGCCCACGCCGGCCGGGGCGTGTACGACGACGCGCAGGCCTGGTGCCGCCCGCCCGGCTTTCGCATCGAGGACGTGCGGGCCTCCGTGCACCTCTGGCACGGCCAGGCCGACGGCGTGTGGGCCCCCGGCAACATCCCGTATCTGGCCCGGCGGCTGGGTGGCGCGCCCGTGCGCCTGCTGCCCGCCCAGGGCCACATGCTGTATCTGGAGAACTGGGTGGCGATTCTGGAGGAGCTGGCGGGGCTGCTGTAGCAGCGCGGGGTTAGCTTCGCTGACCTTCGGTTGTCGCTCGTCTCCCCCGTGCCGTTCGAACCAAGCACCCCTAATGCCGTTCTTTCGTTAGGTAAGCCTCTCCCCGAACGGCGCAGGGACGCGAACGACAACCGAAGGTCAGCGAAGCTAAAGTTCGCGCTACTGTGCGCTACGGCTATTTTACTCCCCTAGCTTTACCCCGTGAACCACTATATCGAGCAAATTCTCCATAACCCGCTGGCCTCGCTGGTCATCGTGGGCAACCTCGTCATCATCGAAAGCCTGCTCTCCGTCGACAACGCCGCCGTGCTCGCGACCATGGTGGGCGACCTGCCCCGCGAGCAGCGCCACAAGGCCCTGCGCTATGGTATTTTCGGGGCGTATATTTTTCGGGGGCTGTGCATTTTGTTCGCTTCGTTTCTTATCAAATTCTGGTTTTTGAAGCCGCTGGGCGGGCTCTACCTGCTGTACCTGGTGTACGACCACTTCAAGGCCCGGCCGGCGCACGACGAGGAAAAAATCGACAAGCAGAAAAGCTGGATATACCGCAACACGCTGGGCCTGTTTGGGAAGTTCTGGGCTACCGTGGCTCTGATTGAACTCATGGACCTGGCCTTCTCCATCGACAACGTATTTGCCGTCGTGGCCTTCACAGATAACCTGGTGTTGATTTGCGTGGGCGTGTTCATCGGCATTCTGGCCATGCGGCTGGTGGCGCAGGGCTTCGTGCTGCTGATGGGCCGGTACCCGTTTCTCGAAACGGCCGCTTTTGGTGTTATCGGCCTGCTGGGCTTTAAGCTCATCCTATCACTGGTAGCGCACTTTCTGCCCGGTCACCCCGTGAGCGAGGCCCTCGAAAGCGAGGCCGCCGACGTGGTCGTGACCGTCCTCACAGTGGCCGCGTTTGCCGTGCCGTGGGCCACGTCGGTGCTCTTCAACGTGCCCCGGCACATGAGCCGGCCCTGAGCTACGGCCCCGGCCCGCTACCAGAAAACCAGTGTTTTCAGCCCAAAACGTCCGATGCCGCCCCGCCATAGCTTAATCGGCGCGGCACGGCAGCTAGCTTGCGCATCGGTTGCGGCCGGAGCAGCTTTCCCTCCGGCCGGGCCCCTGCCCATGCTCGCCATTCTTGCCCTGAGCGCCGCCCTGCTGCGGCCCGCCGCCCCCGCTCCGCCCGATACCACGCGCGAGTTCAGAGGCTACGCCAACCGGCCGTTTGCCTGGGGCACCATACTGCTGCGCAAAAACAAGGTGGTGCGGGCCTTCCTGCCCCTGGCCAGCCTGCGCGGCCTCGAAATGGTGGTGCCCTACTACCCCGAAGTGCCCGAAACCGGCCCGCTGCCCAAGCCCAAATTCGTGGCCGCGCTCACCGTGCAGTGGCTGCGCATCGGGGCGCGCTACTGGGAAACCATGGGCGGCAGCCGGCAGGAGCCCGGCCCTCTGGCCGCCCGGGTGTAGGCCGGGCCGGGCGGCCAGCAGCTGCGGGGGCGGCCAGGGCGCGGCGCAGGCTGTCGGGGCGGGTGGGGGTCGTTTGCGCGGCTAGCGGGCTGGTTGGCCCTAGCGCCAGCGCTAGCAGCTTGGCCCGCGCCGGCCGAGCCAGGCCGCCGGCCGCGCAACAACAAGGGAAAGCCGGTCCGCTATAGGACTCAAAATTGGGCAGGAATCGGCGAAAAACCGGGGCCAACGCCGAAACTACTGGTTTATGGGGAAGGCGAATTACTGCTTTCTGGCGATTTCGCCGCGTGGGGGCAGTATCCAACTTTGCGTCACCGAATCGCACTCTTTTCCAACCCCTTTTCAACCCCTGTTTTATGAAAGCTCCCGTTCCCGCTGCCCTCGTTGCCGCTGCCCTGCTGATGGGGGCCACCGCTGCCTCGGCTCAAACCAATGCCCTGAAGGTAAATCTGCTTAGCCCGCTGTTCAAAACGGGCTCATTCTTCTACGAGCACAAGCTGAACGAGGCCAGCAGCCTGCAGCTGGGCGGGCTGGTGACGCACATTGGCCTGGGCGATACTAACATCTCGGGCTTCGTCATCACTC
>JANNDE010000327.1:0-2689 GCA_031387395.1 Hymenobacter sp. | reverse complement strand
CATCGAAAACGAATACCTGAACGACCGCGAAGGCGTATTCGCAATGTGATGGAAGGGTTGAGTTTTGGGGGCTGAAGGTTGAGGGCTGAGTTTTGAGGGTTGAGTGTTGAATGCAACAATGATTCATCGCTGCTTCTCACTTTCTTCATAAACCTAAAACTCAACCCTCAAAACTCAACCCTTCCCTTGGAAATCTCCCGTAAAAAGCCGCCGTACCCCATCACGCCGGAACTGCGCCAGTACCTGCGCGACTACGACCGCGATACCGTGCTGCCCGTCACCTACGCCGAGCTGCGCCAGTTCACCGGCTCGTTTGCCCTGCTCGACCGCACCGGTACCGACACCCTCTGGCAAACCGTGTACTACGAGCCCCAGACCCTGCGCGAGCTCAGCCAGGGCCTGACGGAAGTGTACGCGCTGCTGAAAACGGCCGGCGATTTGAGCTTCACCGAGCACCTCGTGGCCGACCGGGTCGACTACTGCGAGTTCGGCAACTCGCAGCCGTTTCGGGTGCGTATCGTGAACCAGCTCAACGACAACTACGACTTTTTCTACGTGAAGCGGGCCGATGCCTCGCGCCTTTATGGCCTGGAGCTGGAGCACTTGCTCTCGCCCAACTCCATCAACTTTTTGGTAAGTGGCGACACGTTGATTGAGGAGCACATCGTGGGCATTCCGGGCGATGATTTCATTAAGAAACACCTCAGCCAGCCGCAGCTCAACCAAGTGCGCATCGCCAAGGAGTTCGTGAAGTTCAACGAGCGCTGCTTCGTGCGCCTGCTCGGCGATATGCGGGCGTATAATTACGTCATCGCCGTCACGCCCGACTTCGAGGACGAGCAGTACCGGGTGCGGGCCATCGATTTCGACCAACAGAGCTACGAGGGCCGCCGGGCCATGTACCTGCCCCAGTTTTTCAAGGACAACGCCGCCGTGGTGGCCATGTGCGCGCGCCACATCAAGCCCGAAACCCTACGCCAGTACCAGGCCGAGGAGCGCGCCCTGATGGCCCGCCGCGCCCGCGCCGAGCGCCACCGCCTGCGCGATTTGCTCGAAGCCATGCGCCGCCACGAGCTGGCCCCGCCCGAAAAGGTGGCCCAGCTCAAGGCCGAGCTCAACCGCTTTCACCACACCACCGCCTTCGACCGCTGCGACTCGATGGGCGACGTGGTGCGCCAGAACCTGTGGCAGATGCTGGGGCCAAAGTAGTGCTGTCCCGCGCAGCGCGGGGTTTCAGCCGCTGAATAAGGTGATTAGTCGACAAATCATTGCTATTGATTGTGAAAAAAAGGATATTTGTATCTATCTGCGAAACATGCAGACGTCGCACACCTCTTTTTCGCGCTGATGATGCAAATAATACTACGTTGGGCTCTGCTCATGGGCTTTGGGTGCACCGGCACGTTTGCACTGGCCGCGCGGCCTCCGCTACCGCTGCGGTCGTCGCTACCGCCGCTGGTTGGCAACTGGACTGGCAAGCTGGCCATTCCGGGGCGTACGCTCGACCTTAATCTGGCGATTGCCGAGGAGGCCGGGCACCTCACCGCGGTGCTTGACATTCCGCTGTCGCACCTCACCAACCACCCCTTACACACGACCCAGCGCCACGACACGCTGTTCTTTTTCGACCCGCTGATGGACGCCCGTTACCAGGCCGTTCGCTCGCCCGATGGCACTGCCTTGGTGGGCCAGTGGCAGCAGCCGGGCCTGAGCGTTGCGCTGCAGCTGGCCCGCCCGGAAGCGGTGCGTTCTCAACTCACCACCAAATGGCGCAGCGGAATGCTGGAAAACAGCCTCCCGACCGGCACCTGGGAATATTACCAGTACACGGCCGCCGGGGTACGGCAAGTGGGCTGGATTTACGACCATAGCGCCGGCCGGCTCCTGTTTGCTCAACCCACCGAGCAAGCCAGCGAAATCGAGCTGAGCCCCGGCCGCTGGGGCTATGCCATGCTGGACCGCGCCCCGTGGTTCATCGGCGGCACCGAACGCCTGGCCCCCTACACGGCTGGCCTGAACTACCCGGTCGCGGCGCAGCAAAAAAATCTGCAGGGCCGGGTCACCGTGAGCTTTGTAATCGACACCCTGGGGCACGCATCGGACCACCGCATTGTGCGCGGCCTGGGCAGCGGCTGCGACGAAGAAGCCCTGCGCGTGGCCCGCGCTATTCCCGACACCTGGACCCCCGGGCGGCTGGGCACCCGCGCCGTGCCCGTGCGCCACTGCATGGCCTTCACCTTTCGCCTGCCCTGAAATCGTTTTCACCCCCACGAAAAAGCCCGCTGACCAATTGGTCAGCGGGCTTTTTCGTGCTGCAATGGCAGCCTACACGGCCGGCTTAGGCGCGGGCAGGTCGAACGCCGTGGCGTCGTGCTCGAAATGACCTTTGTGCGAGCCGTCGCAAAACGGCTTTTGCTTGGACAACCCGCAGCGGCAGATGCTGATGCGCTCGCGGCCGCCGAGGCCGTAGGGCTGGCCCTGGGCATCGACGAGCTCAATGTTTTCGCCCTCTACGCGGAGGGAGCCATTGGAAAGGACGGTGAGTTTGGTGGCCATTTTTGGGAGGGTTAAGTTTTGAGGGTTGAATGTTGAGTTGAGAAAGAAGAGCTGAATTTTGCGGATTGAATATTGAATTTTGGAACTGAAAACAACTCAATATTCAACTCTCAAAACTCATAACTCCTTCCGC
>JANNDE010000309.1:0-1133 GCA_031387395.1 Hymenobacter sp. | reverse complement strand
ATTGGCGTGTACACCGGCCTGCGCTTTTCCGACGTGGCTGCCCTGAAGCCCGAGCACATCCAGCCCGACCGCCTGCGCCTCACCACCCAGAAAACCCGCACCACGCTCACCGTGCCGGTGCGCCCCGAGGCCCAGCCGCTACTAGCCCGCGTCACCGCCGGCACCCTGCGCCCCATTGCCAACCAGAAGCTCAACGGCCACCTCAAAGAGCTGGCGCAGCTGGCCGGCATCGAGGCCCCCACCGAGCGGGTGCGCTACGCGGGTGGCCAGCGCCGCGCCCACACCGCCCCCAAGTACGAGTTCGTGACCACGCACACGGCCCGCCGCACCTTCGTCACGCTGGCGTTGGAGGCCGGAGTACGGCCCGAAGTGGTGATGCGCATCACCGGCCACAAAAGTTTGGCTGCGTTTCGGCGGTACGTCAACGTGAGCGAAGACACGATGCTGAGTGAGTTTTCCCGCGCCTTCGCTTAGCGCACCCCACGCCAGCCCTCTATTATCTACCTCCCCAAACAGGCATTCGTGGCCGTTATTCGCCAATACCCCATCCCGGTCGACGCGCTTCCGCTGGAAGTGGGCGACGCTTACGAAAGCCTGGCGTTCGACCTGAGCGACTGGCTGAGCGCCCCCAGCCCGTTTTCCTCCGATAACCTGGTCGATTATTTCGAGGAGCATCTGGCTTACTGCGGCACTCCCGAAACCCGAATCAGGTACCTGTGCCGGCTGACTATGGGGGGCGGGGCAAACGGGGAGGCTTACCCCGAAGCGGCCGACGACCTAAAACAAGTGCAGGGCACGTCACCCATCCGCGTTTACGACGAGGACTACAACCGCACGCTGTTCATCGACACATACTTTTTCTCTTGGCTGGCCGTGCGGCTCACCGAGGCCGTTTGTGAGCACACCGGTAGCTCCCGGCTACGCGGGGCTAGGGCCAGCCTGTGGGCCGAATGGGAAGCCACGGCGCAGCGCCGGGTAATTTACCGCACCGATGACCACAACACCCGGCAACTGCTCCGCTACCTGTTCGGGGTGCTGATACCCTTTGCCGGACGCAGCCGCACCCAAAGCCTTGGCAACGTGGCCGAGCAATTCCGGCAGTCGGTACCGCGTCCAACGCCCGCCGCAAAGCC
>JANNDE010000297.1:0-1395 GCA_031387395.1 Hymenobacter sp. | reverse complement strand
GCCCAGCTGCGTCACCGCCTCCTGCACCGTCTCGTTGAACAACGCCTTGCCAAACGCGGCCAGTTCGTCGGGCAGCCGGCTCCAGCTTTTGCCTTCCTCAGCCTGCCCCAGCGCATACTCCGCCAGCGTTTGTGACAGCAGTTGGCTGTTCGGGTCGCGGTTCACCTTGTCCAGCAGCGCAGCCACGGCACTTTGCAGCACCGCATCCGTATCCAGTTCCACCTCAAACGTGGCTGGCAACCCCAATTCCCTGGTAAACGCCGTCACTATCCGCTGCACAAACGAGTCAATCGTGCTCACCCCAAAATCGGCGTAGTGGTACAGCACCAGCCGGAACGTGGCCGCCGCCCGCCGCCGCACCTCCGCCGCTGGCAGTTTCAGCTCGGCCGCAATGTCGGCCAGCAGCGCATCCGTCTTCCCCGCCGCCGGGTAGGCAAAATTCCGCAGCGCATCCACAATGCGGTGCTTCATTTCCCCCGCCGCGTCGTTGGTGAACGTAATGGCCAGTACCCGCTTGAAATACGCCGGGTCATCGGCCCCCAGCGCCAGCAGCAGGTATTCTTTCGTTAATTGGTACGTCTTCCCCGAGCCGGCCGAAGAGGAGTAGATGCGGAAGGAGGGAGGCATTTAGTTTAGAGCGTAGTAGAACTTATTGAAAGAGTCATGGTAGAAATTACTGACGCATACCTGCCAAGTGAAGTTAAGGAAGCCTTTGAATCGGCTGATTTGGTTTATGAAAGCGTAATCCTAAAATCAATTGCCTACTTGCAGGATGATATAATTGTGCTTTTGGAATTCAGTTTGGGTGAAGATTCTCCCAAGCAATTTTGGGAGCTTAAAGTTGTAAATGCGCAAGATGAGAAAATAGTGAGAACTTGGGCAACATATGTTCAGGTATATACCGACCACTACTTGCTATGGCCATTCACTGATGAAGATGCGGAACTCTGTATCAATGGAACTAATGATTCTCCAGAAAAACTAGTCGCAGATTTCTACTCATTGCATCAAGCTGCTTTTGGTGAGTGGCTTGCGATAGATTGCTATGTGAGTGACTTGCCAGAAAAGGCTAAGAGTAAATTCGCTCAGTTCGCCAAAGGCCCAAAAAAGATTTTGGAATATTATGCAAGCTGGTTAGCCAACCACGGCAGAAATCCATATTTTCTAAATTTTGAAGGTCTAGCAAATGCTAATGCGCGGGTTGTCAGAACCCCTTTGAAATTGTTGACTTTTGGCGAATGCTATTTCATCGGAGAGGACTTTGTTTTTACAAAGCGTAAGGAATAGAGTTACTTTGGCAGCAGCCACTCCACCATCTCCGCCGTCACGCGCACCGGCCGGCCGCTCTTGGGGTCGAGCAGCACCCAGGTCGTTTCCGCCTCGCACAGCAGCACG
>JANNDE010000291.1:0-20672 GCA_031387395.1 Hymenobacter sp. | reverse complement strand
GCTGGGTTTGACCCGTGACAGCTACCCAATACTTGTGGACAATTTCCAGACACCGACTTATTCTGGTTATTTATCTTTATTTTATCGAAAGCCTGCTGAAGAGATTCAGCAGGCTTTTTTGTTAAGCAAGGTTTCATTCTGCCCGGCAAAGCAAAATGTATAATTACGATAAATTGACAGGTACTATTTTCAGGAATTCCCCAGTCCTGGCAGTTGAATTGCCTCCCATTGCGTCGTAAACAAAAAGCGCCCGCTGCATGGCTGCAGCGGGCCCTTTTTGCTACTTGAATCCGCCGGTTAGCCGTTCATAGCCAGCAGGAATTCTTCGTTGTCCTTGGTGCCTTTGATGCGGTCTTTCAAGAATTCCATGGCCTCGGTGGCACTCATATCGTTCATGAAGCGGCGCAGCACCCACACGCGGTTCAGCTCGTCCTTGCTCATCAGCAGGTCTTCGCGGCGGGTACCGGAAGCCGGGATGTCAATAGCCGGGAACACGCGCTTGTTGGCCAGCTTGCGGTCGAGCTGCAATTCCATATTGCCGGTGCCCTTGAATTCCTCAAAAATCACCTCGTCCATTTTGGAGCCGGTTTCGATGAGGGCCGTGGCTACGATGGTGAGCGAGCCGCCGCCCTCCACGTTGCGGGCCGCGCCGAAGAAGCGCTTGGGCTTTTGCAGCGCGCCCGCGTCGATACCACCCGAGAGGATGCGCGACGAGCTGGGCTGCACCGTGTTATAGGCCCGTGCCAGGCGGGTAATGGAGTCGAGCAGAATCACCACGTCGTGGCCGCATTCGACCAAACGACGGGCTTTGTCCAGCGCCATTTCGGCGATTTTCACGTGGCGGTCGGCCGTTTCGTCGAAGGTCGAGCTCAGCACTTCGGCCTTCACGGTGCGGGCCATGTCTGTCACTTCCTCGGGGCGCTCGTCGATGAGCAGCACCATGAGGTACACTTCGGGGTGGTTTTCGGCGATGGCGTTGGCGATTTCCTGGAGCAGCACCGTTTTACCGGTTTTGGGCTGGGCTACAATCAGGCCCCGCTGGCCCTTACCAATGGGCGCAAACAAATCGAGCACGCGGGTGCTGATTTGGGTGGGCTTGGTGGTGAGTTTCAGGCGATGGTCGGCGAAGAGCGGGGTGAGGTGGCTGAACGGCACCCGGTCGCGGACTTCCTCCACGGTGCGGCCGTTCATGCTGTCCACGCCCACGAGGGCGAAGTATTTCTCGCCCTCACGTGGCGGCCGAATGGTGGCCACCACCGTATCGCCGGGCTTCATGGCGAACTGCTTCACCTGTTGCGGCGACACGTACACGTCGTCGGGCGAGCTGAGGTAATTGTAGTAGGGCGAGCGCAGGAAGCCATAGCCGCCGTCGGGCATCAGTTCGAACGTGCCGCCGCCGGGTACCACCAAATCCAGCTCCTGGCGCTGCGAGCGCTGTTGTTGATTCTGATTCTGGCTCTGCGGCTGGCTCTGGCCCTGGCCCTGGTCGGGGCGAGGCGAGCCATCGGGATTCTGGCGGCGCTGCTGGCGCTGCAGCTCGCGCTGGGCGTAACGTTCCTCTCGGGTCAGGTTCTGATTATTGCTGCCATCGCCGCGCGGCTGGTCGTTGCGGGGCTGGCCTTGGTTCTGGCCCTGGCCCGACTGGTCCTGCTGGCGGGGTTGGTCGTTGCGGTTTTCGCGGGGCTGCTGGTCCTGGCGCGGGCCGCGGGACTGGCTGTCGCCGCGGTTGTCGCGCACGTCACGGTTGTCGCGCTCGAACCGGTCGGCGCGGTTCTCGCGGCGGTCGGCGAAACCGTTACTCCCGGGCTCGCGGCGGCCGCCGGAGTTGCCATCGCGGGTATCGGTGCCAGGTTCGGGAGCGACGGGATTGGCAGCAGCTTCGGCTTTTTCAGCGGCCATCTCGGCGGCACGCTGCTCGGTGATGGGGCGCCCGGCACGGTCCACGCGCTCGCGGCGGGGGCGGCCAGAGTTGCCATTGGTGGCCGTTTCTACCGCCTGGTCGGCCGGGGCAGCGCTGGCTTGGGCCGTAGCGGCAGGCGCTTCAGCTGCCGCCGCTACCGAGCCCGGGCTGGCAGCCGGAGTGGCCGTTTCGGGGCTCTGGGCCAGGGTAGCACCAGTAGCATGCGAAGGCGCTACCAGAGCCAGGCCCTCAATGGAGTCTAAAATTTCGGTAGTCGGAGCCTCCGTGGCAATCGGGGCGGCGAGGGTGGCCGAGGCAGCAGCGGCAGCCCCGCGCAGGGAGCGGGCCGGAGCAGCTTTGGCGGCGGGCGGCGCTACGTCGGAGAAGGGCTGCTCGCCGGTGCTCGGGGCCGGGCGGCGGGCAGGATTGCGCGCAGGCCGCGTCGTATCCGGCAGGGTCGTATCCGGCAGGGTCGCCATGGCAGTTGCGGCCGGTACGGAAGCGGCTGGCGCAGCAGCGGCTGGAGTGGGTGCCGCTTCGGCACCGGGGCTCAGGGCCTGCTGGTCGAGGATTTTGTATATCAAATCCTGCTTACTGAGGCGCTTGAAGTTACCGACGTTCAGGTGCTCGGCAATTTCTTTGAGGTCGGACAGCAGCCGGTCCTTCAACTCGTTAATGGTGTGCATAAAGGGAATAAGGAGAGTACATCGGCGGGGAGGCCCTGGGGCTGGCGGCCCGGAATGGCCCACAAGGGGCACATAATGGCCAGCTAAGGCACGGCGGCAACGCCGCAGGAACAGTACATTCGCGAGGTCCGGACGAGCTACAGGGTAGCAGCGCGCGGCGCACGATGAATAAGCAGGAAGATGAGGTGCAGTTCGGGGCCGCTGGAGATTCAGCAAAAAGACGGGCCGAAGACGGGCCTGGAGGCCCACTGGCCCGACCACGGCGGCCGGTTGCTCCCGCAATGTTAGCGCATTACGGGCAAACGGCCAAATCGACGGTCCTTCTACCCAGCCCTCTACACGCAGGCCGCGAAAATAAGTTGCACCCGGTTGCGCCACCGGGCCGATGGGGCGGTGGCGAGGTCGGTTTTCCGTGCGACCTTTGCCCCGTTACCCATTCGCTTCCTCATGCTGCAACTTTCCGTTCTCCGCGACCAGACTGATTTCGTGCTGGCCGGCCTCGCCAAAAAGCACTATGCCACCGGCCCCGCCGACGTAGCCGCCATCCTCGACCTCGACCAGCGCCGCCGCCAGCTTCAAACCAGCCACGACTCGGCCCAGGCCGAGGCCAACAAGCTCGCCCAGCAAATCGGCGGCCTGATGAAAGCCGGCGACAAAGCCGGAGCCGAAACCCTGAAAGCCCGCACCGCCGAGCTCAAGCAGCACACCCAGGCCGCCGCCGCCGAGCTGGCCCAGGTCGAAAAAGAGCAGCAGCAGCTCCTCTATAAGCTACCCAACCTGCCCCACGCCAGTGTGCCCGAAGGCCGCGCCGCTGCCGACAACAAAATCGTGCGCGAGCACGGCACCAAACCCGAACTCGGCCCCGATGCCGTGCCGCACTGGGACCTGATTAAGAAGTACGACATCATCGATTTCGAGCTGGGCGTGAAAATCACCGGCGCGGGCTTTCCGGTGTACAAAGGCCAGGGCGCCCGGTTGCAGCGCGCGCTCATCAACTTTTTCCTCGATGAGGCCCGCAATGCCGGCTACACCGAGATGCAGCCGCCCATTCTGGTGAACGAGGCCAGCGGCTATGGCACCGGTAACCTACCCGACAAGGAAGGCCAGATGTACCACGACGCTAAGGACGACCTCTACCTCATTCCCACGGCCGAGGTGCCGCTGACGAATATTTACCGCGACGAGATTATTCCGGTCGAGAAACTGCCCGTGCGCATCACCGGGCACACGCCCTGCTTCCGCCGCGAGGCCGGCTCGTGGGGTGCCGACGTGCGCGGCCTCAACCGCCTGCACCAGTTCGATAAAATTGAGATTGTGCAGATTACCCAACCCGAACGCTCCTACGCGGCCCTCGAAACCATGCTGGCGCACGTGGAAGGACTGCTGCAAAAGCTGGAGCTGCCCTACCGCATCCTGCGCCTGTGCGGTGGTGATATGAGCTTCACCAGCGCCCTGACCTATGATTTTGAGGTGTGGAGCGCCGCCCAGGGCCGTTGGCTCGAAGTGTCGTCGGTGAGCAACTTCGAAACCTACCAGGCCAACCGCCTCAAGTGCCGCTACAAGGTGGAGGGCGGCAAAACCCAGCTGCTGCACACGCTCAACGGCTCGGCGCTGGCGCTGCCCCGCATCGTGGCCGCGCTGCTGGAAAATAACCAGACGCCGGAGGGCATCAAGCTGCCGGCGGTGCTGCACAGCTACTGCGGATTTGGGACGATTGGGTAAGGCACCTGTCATTGCGAGGAGGAACGACGACGCAATCCTTGCTCTCCCGGCGCAAAGCCTGGAGTTGTGACCAACCCTGACGGCGCGACCGGGAGACCTCACCCCCTGCCCCCCTCTCCCGTGGAGAGGGGGAACCGGTTCGGACCAAGTAAAAAATGAGAGCCCAGCGTTTTACGATGGGCTCTTTGTATTCGCGGGTTTTACGTCAGGTGCATTTCCGGTTCCCCCTCTACGCAGGAGAGGGGGTCAGGGGGTGAGGTCTCCCGGTCGCGCCGTCAGGGTTGGTCACAACTCCAGACTTTGCGCCGGGAGAGGAAGGATTGCGTCGTCGTTCCTCCTCGCAATGACAGATGGTTTCTAGTACTCCGCCATTTCCTCGTGCACGTAGCACCAGAGCCATTTTTCACCGGGCTCGGCCGATGACACGACCGGGTGCTGCGTGGCGCGGTAGTGTTTGGTGGCGTGCTTGTTTTTGGAGGAGTCGCAGCAGCCGACGTGGCCGCACTGCTGGCACACGCGCAGGTGCATCCAGGCGTCGCCGAGGGCCACGCACTCGGGGCAGACGTGCTCGGGAGCAGTTTTGAGGCGGGTGAGGGCCGTGAGGTGCTGGCAGGGTTCGGTTTCGGGCATGGCGGCGGGGTTTGACGTTCGTGCATCAAGTTAGCGCCCGTCGCGGGCCGGAGGCAATTCCAGGTTCAGGTTTTGCTCGCGCATGCACTTGAAATGGCCTTGCGGGCACTTATCAAAGCCTATTTTAGAGCACGGACGGCAACTCAGGCCCGGCACTTCCAGCACCCGAAACTCGGTTTTGTACGGGTACATGCCGAACCCGGGCACGGTGTTGCCCCACACGCTAAAAATTTCCTTGCCGAAAGCGGCCGCGATGTGCATCAGGCCGGTATCGTGGCTCACCACAAAGCTGGCCTGGCGCAGCAGCGAAGCCGACTGGTGCAGCGAGTAGCGCCCGCAGCCGTTGTGGATTATAACCTTGGGAACCTGGAAATTGGGGGACTTGGATGGAAAATAATACGGGCTATCGGGAATGCTGGCGGTTGGCTGAGCCGCAACGGCTTGCGTCTCAAATGCCTGCTCGATGACGTGGGCCACGCTCTCGTCCTCCGGCCCGCCGAGTAGCACGATGGGCCGGGCCAGTTTAGCGCACAGCTCAATCAGCTTGTCTACGGGCAGGCGCTTGGTGGCGTGCTGCGCCCCAATGGCCACGGCCACGTAGCCGCGCTGGAAACCGGCGGGTAGCGTTGCCAGGTCTATTTCCTGGCCGGTGGGGATGAAATAGTCGAGGCCCCGGCCGTCGTCTTTCACCCCCAGCGACGCGGCGGCAGCCAGGTAGCGCTGCACAATGTGCACGCGCGGCAGCCGGTCAATCTTGAAATTCACCAGCAGCCATTTCTGCCAGTTCAGCTTGTCGAAGCTGCTCGATTTCACGCCCAGCTGCAGCTTGATGAGCCGGGTGCGGAGGTTGTTGTGCAGGTCAATGATGTAGTCAAACTGCTCGGCTTTCAGCTCCTGCACCAGCTCGCCCAGGCTGCCACTGAGGCAGTGCACTTTGGCCACGTACGGGTTGGCTTCAAGCAGGCCGCGGTAGCCAGGTTTGGTGGCAAAGTGCACCGCCGCGCTCGGCACCTGCTGCGCCAGCGCCCGCACTACCGGCGTAGTGAGTACGATGTCGCCAATGGAAGAAAAACGGAGAACGAGAATTTTCATTGGTTGTTCGTAGCTACCAGCAACTTGAACGTCATGCTTCGACTGCGCTCAGCATGACGTCCTAAATAATAGCTACCTATCACGTTTGATTATTCAAACAGCGACTTTTTAAACTCCAGCGGGGGCTTTATCGCAGCTTTACGCGCTTCAAAATAGGCCGCTACTTCCTCCACCGATTTGGCGTTGAAGGTCATGTTCTTGGTCAGGTGGCCCTTGCGGCCCATGAGCACGCCGTAGCGCATGTCTTCGTAGCCGTTGGTGTGGTGGGCATCGGGGTTGATGCTGAGGGGCACGCCCTGGTCGAGGGCGTAGCGCACCCAGCGCCAGTCGAGGTCGAGGCGCCAGGGGTTGGCGTTGATTTCGATGATGACATTGTACTGAGCGCAGGCGTCGATGACGGCTTTGTAGTTGATGGGGTAGCCCTGGCGGCGCAGCAGCAGGCGGCCGGTGGGGTGGCCCAGCATAGTAGTGTAGGGGTTTTCGATGGCGCGTAGCAGCCGGTTGGTGGCCTTCTGCTCGTCCATTTTCAGGTTGGAATGCACCGAGGCCACGATGAAATCGAAGCTGGCCAGCACGTCGTTCGGATAGTCAAGCGAGCCGTCGCCCAGAATGTCGCTTTCGATACCCTTGAAAATGCGGAACGGGGCCAGCTCGGCATTCAGCTGGTCAATTTCCTGGTGCTGCTGGCGCACGCGCTCCACGCTCAGGCCGTTGGCGTAGTGGGCGGCCTGGCTGTGGTCGCACAGGCCCAGGTACTGGTAGCCGTGGTCGCGCAGCCAGGTAGCCATTTCGCGGACGCTGTGGTTGCCGTCCGAATATGTGCTGTGGTTGTGCAGCGAGCCGCGCAGGTCGCCGTCTTCGAGCAGCTGGGGCAGCTTATTGTCGGCGGCGAGGGCAATTTCGCCCAGGCCTTCGCGCAGCTCGGGCACGATGAATTGCAGACCGGCTTTCTCGTAGAGCGCTTCTTCCTGCTGGAATTTCTCGCGCCGCGCCAGCTGCCGTAGGGTGAAGCTGCCGGTAGTAAGCGGCTCGCTCAAATGCGCTTCGGCAGCCGAGTTCAGGAAGACTTCGGTGATAAAATCCTCCGGCTTCACCAGCAGCACTTCCACCCGCGTGCCCGACTCGCGGGCCGTGCCGCGCCAGGCAAACGGCCCCGAGCGGCGCGGGTCGGGCACCAGGCCTTCCGTGGCGTTGAGCAGCGCCTGGGCCTGAGCGGGCGCTTCAGTGGCGGCTACCAGCAGCACCGTTTCGATGGTTTCGAGGCGGCGGCGGATTTCACCGGCCACGGCTACCTGCTCAATTTTCAGGCCGGCGCGCAACACCTGGAACAGCTCCTCACCCAGCTTTTCGGCCTGCGGATACAGCAGCTTGCCCTTGCTCTGGCCGGCAAACTCCAGCGCTTCCAAAATGCTATCCTGGGTCTTTTTGCCGAAGCCTTTGAGCTGGCTCACCTGGTCAGTTTCGGCGGCTTCGCGTAGCTGCTCAATGGTTTCGAGGCCCAGCTCGCGCCACAGGCTGCGAATTTTCTTCGGCCCGATGCCCTTGATGCCCAGCATTTCCACCACGCCGGGCGGCGTGGTGTCGAGCAGGCGCTGCAGGTCGGAGAAGGTGCCGGTATCGAGCAGTTCAGCCACTTTGGCGGCGGCGGTTTTGCTCAGGCCGGTGCGGTCGGGCAGGCCCGGGCGCTCCACTTCGGCCACCGGAAAGCTCAAGGCGTCGAGGGCGGTGGCCGTGCCTTCCATGGCGCGGATTTTGAAGGGGTTTTCGTCGTGCAGCTCCATCAGCTGGGCAGCCAGCTTGAAGGCGCGGGTCAGGGCGCGGTTATCCACAGGGCAAGGGTCGTTTGGGGGCTACGAAGGTAGCTTGTGCGGAGGCTTGCCCGGATGGCCGCCCCAAACGGCCCGCCCACCTGCCCGCGCAGCCTACTGATTCACCTTACCTTGCGCCCTCCTTTTTTCACTGCTCCGCCCATGCGCATTCCTCTGTTTTGCCGGCTACCGCTGCTGCTCGTGCTGGCCACTGCCTGCCAGAAGCACCGCCTCGACGTGGTTACCGCGTTGCCCCAGTCGATGCAGCAGCTCGAAGGTACCTGGCTCAGCTCGCACGAGGAAGACCAGGGCGACACGCTGGTGTACCGGCCCAATACCTACCGTTTCCCACCCACGCGGGGCCGCACGGGCTTCGCCATCAAAAGCTACGGGCGGTTCGAGCAGTTCGACATTGCCCCTACCGACGGCCTGACCGGCCGGCCCGGCACCTGGGCCCCACAGGGCCTGACCAAGCTGCGCATTCACCTCGCCAATGCCGAGACGCCCGATTATACCCTCGAAGTGCTGGCGCTCGAAAAGAAGCCGAAGGTGCTGAAGCTGCGGCGGCGGCCCTAGCCTGGCGGCGAGCTAACCAGTTGCCGACCAAAAGCGAACGAGCGAAGCCCCCGGTTCGGTGGTAGGCGGCGGCGGTTCACTTCACTTTCATGTCGTGGCCGGACATTTGGTAGGATGGGCAGCAGTCAGCCAGTCACCAATGGTTCAACCCGCGGCGGTCTGCGCCGTATTCCTTTTATCGCGCCGCAGCTGCGTTACGGCTGCTTGCCCAAATTATTCGTCATGAAACGCTATTCCGCTACTTACCCGGCCCGCGCCCTGGCCTTGAGCCTGATGCTGCTTGCCGCCGGCCCCGCTCTGGCTCAGAAAACCACCGTCAAAGCCAAAAACGATAAAACCAAGACCAAAACCACCAACGCCGATGGTGCTGTGGCCAAAAGCAAGCTTACGCTAGTGCCCGCGCCGGTGCCCGCGCCGGTGGCCGCGCCGCAGCCGACTACGTCCGTGGCATCTGCGCCGCAGGTAGTGGTAGCGGCGGCTCCCGCTACCGCGTCGGCCCCGGCCACCGAGGCTCCCGCCGGCTGGCTAACCGACCTCGCTGCTGCCAAGGCAGCAGCGAAAGCTGCCAACCGGCCCATTCTGGCCGTTTTTTCGGGCTCCGACTGGTGCAAGCCCTGCATCATGTACGAGCAGGAGGTGTTCTCGAAACCCGAGTTCATGGCCTACGCAAAGGACAAGCTGGTACTGGCCCATTTCGATTTTCCCCGCATGAAAAAGAACCAGCTGCCCGCCGCCCAGCAGAAGCTGAACGATGGTGCCGCCGCGCAGCTCAACCGCGAGGGCGACTTTCCGCTGGCCGTCGTCATATCGCCCGAGGGCAAGGTGCTGGCCAAAACTGGCTACCTCGCTGGTGGCCCTGCTGCCTTCGAAGCCTACCTGAAAAAGGTGGTGCCGACGCTCTAAAAGCACTTGCTGCCAAACTTTAAGCAAGTCTTAAGTTACCACCCGCGGGGTTCGGCTACCAAAGCCGGCCCCGCGGCTGTTATCGCCCCATGCCCACTCGCCGGATAACCGCCCTGCTCCTTTGGCTATTGCTGAGCATGCTGTTCGGCAGTGGGCCCGCCCGCGCTCAAGTGGTGCCGGGGGCCCCGCGCCACACCTTCACCAGCAGTGCCCACCTCATGGGCTCGCACTTCACCTTCACGGTGGTGGCGCCCGACGATTCGACCGGTCAGCGGGCCCTGCGCGCCGGCCTGGGCGAGGTGCGGCGCATCGACAAGCTGATGTCGTTCTGGGACTCGACCTCCGAAGTCGTGCGCATTAACCGGGCGGCGGGACTGCGGCCGGTGGCCGTATCAACCGAAACCTTCGACCTGATTACCCGCACCCTGAATCTGTCGCGGCTTAGCGACGGGGCGTTTGATATCACCTTCGCCAGTGCCGACAAGCTGTATAAGTTCGACCGGGAGGCCCACCCTACCCTGCCCGATTCGGCGGCCATCCGGGCCTCGGTGCGGCGTATTGGCTGGCAGAAAATACAGCTGGATGCCGCTGCGCACACGGTTTTTCTGCCCGAGAAAGGCATGCGCATTAATCTGGCGGGCATTCTGCAGGGTTACGGCCTGCGCCGGGCCAAGCTGATGCTCGATAAAATGGGCATCAAGGGCGGGCTGATGAATGGCTCGGGCGATATCTACTGCTGGGGGCGGCAGGCCGACGGCTCGCTCTGGCGCGTGGCCATCGGAGACCCCGACCACCCGAACAGCGTGGCCGCCTGGGTCGATGTGACGGACATGGCCGTAGTTACGGCCGGCAACTACGAGCAATATTTCACCGTGGGCGGACAGGTGTACGGCCACATCATCAATCCGCACACCGGCTACCCATCGGTGGGGCTGCGCTCGGTCACCATCCTCTGCCCCGACGTGGAATTGGCCGACGGCCTGGACGAAGTCGTCTTCGTGAAGGGCCCAACCGCCGGTTTGGCCTTCATCAACAAGCTGAAAGGCATTGATTGCACGCTGATAACCGACGACAACCGCACGCTGGCCTCGCGGGGCATGACGCTTAATTTTTACCACGGCAACACGCCCACGCCGGCCGCCCGCCCCTGATTTCCGTATTACATGACTGTGAAGAGAATAGCCTTATCCCTGCATCCCCGCCTGACGCTGGGGCTGCTGCTGCTCCCGCTGGGGACTGCCCTGCCGGGTTGCATATCAGTGGCCGCCTACCAGAAAGTGTACCTCAACGACGAGGACATGAAGCTGGCCAGCAAAACCGTCGAAACGCCCGAAACCAACTTCGAAAGCTACCGCGAGGGGGCCGGCGGAGCCAATGGTGGCAAAGTAGGCGGCGGTTGCGGCTGCAATTAATTTAAAGCATGACGTTCTAAAAAATCAGCTTCTTGAAAAAGCTATTCTGTCCATTCCTGCTGGCCCTCAGTGCCCTGGCCACCCCGGCCCTGGCCCAGACCGGTACCACGCAGAATCCCAACCGCATCGACGGCTACGGCGCGCCCGTGAGCCCCACGGTGCCGGTGAGCCGCGCGGCCGACGAAACGACCATCGACATCATTGGCGGCTACTACCAGCAAACCGGCAGCCACGGCGCGGTAGAGGGCGGCCGCGGCACCCAGCAGCTCACCGACGTGCCCCCGGCCATCATCATCAACGTGCCGCTCGATACCGTGAGCCGGCTGAGCGTGAACGTGGGAGCCGACTTTTACGCTTCGGCCTCGACCGACCGCATCGACTTCGCGCTGAGCACGCCCTCGGCGCACGACGTGCGGATTCACGGCGACTTTGGCTACAGCCGCGAGCAGAAGGCCAGGGGCACCATCTGGGGCGTAGGCGCGGGCGTGTCGAAAGAATATGACTACCTCTCGTTCAACGTGGCTGGCTCATTTGCCAAAACCTCCCGCGACGGCAACCGCCAACTGAGCCTGGCTGCGCAGTTTTTCCAGGACCGCGTGACGCTGATTACGCCCCTTGAGCTACGCACCAACTACTTGGGGGGCGCGAAAGGAAAAAGCAGCTACGGCTCCGACACGCGCCAGACATACAACTTCACGGCTACCTACTCGCAGGTATTGAGCAAGCGGCTGCAGGCCGCTATCAGCACCGAGCTGGTGTCGCAGAACGGGCTGCTGAGCACGCCGTTCCACCGCGTGTACTTCCGCGACAACCCCGCCCCCAACCTGGCTCCTACTTTGAACAGCAGCTTCGAAAATCGCTACCCTACGGCGGCCCGCATTGAGGCGCTGCCCCGCTCGCGGTTCAAGTACCCGGTGAGCCTGCGCCTGAACTACTACGCCTCCGACCTGGTCCAGATTCGGGGCTTCTACCGTTTCTACAACGACAATTTTGGCATCGTGGCCCACACCTTCGAGGTAGAGCTACCGGTGAAAGTGACGCCCTTCTTTGTGTTGTATCCTTTCTACCGCTACCACACCCAGACGGCGGCCGACTACTTCGCGCCCTTCGCCCAGCATTCGGTGGCCGACCAGTATTATACTTCCGACTACGACTTGGCGGCTTTCTCGGCTAATAAAATCGGGGTGGGCCTGCGCTACTCGCCGGTGTACGGCATCGGCCGCTTTCATGTGCCGGGCAAAAATGCGCAGGGCCTACCCCGCGTGATGCGCCTGAAATCGCTGGATTTGCGCTACGCCAACTACCAGCAAACCGGCTCCAGCATTTATACCGCCACCAACCGGGCCGACCTGAAAGCCAATATTATCAGCTTCGATTTAGGCTTCGCGCTGTAGCCGCGCCCGGTTTTTCTTTTCTTTGCGTGTGCAAACCAACGGCCGGCCGGCATCAATGCCCGTGCCGGCCGTTGGCGTGTTGGCCCCCTTTACTCAATTGCTCATTTACTGACTTACCGCTTGAAACACTGGCTCGTTAAATCGGAACCCGAAGCCTACTCCTGGGCCACCTTCGTGCAGGAAGACGGCACCGCCTGGACCGGCGTGCGCAACTACCAGGCCCGCAACAACCTCAACCTGATGCAGCCCGGCGACCTGGTGCTCTACTACCACAGCGTGAGCGAAAAGGCCGTGGTAGGCGTGGCCGAGGTGGCCGCCATCGCGCATCCCGATGCCACGGCCGAGGCCGGCTCGCCCTGGGTGGCCGTGCCGCTGCGCCCGGTGCAGGCGCTGGCGCAGCCCGTGAGCCTGGCCCAGCTCAAGGCCGATGCCCGGCTGGGCGAGCTGGCCCTCATCCGGCAGTCGCGGCTGTCGGTGCTGCCGGTACGGCCCGAGGAGTTCGACGCCATTCTGGCACTGAGCGCGAAATAACCCGCCGGCAACGCACCGAAACAGCCCGTATTCGTGTATCTTTAAAGGAGCGTCCGCGTTAGAAACGGGCGGTAATCAGCTGCTATTTTTCATGGTCCTGGGTATGAAACATCGCTACTTTTCCCTGCTGCTGGCCTGCTGCGGAACCCTGGCGCTGCCGCCGCACGCGCGGGCCCAGCAGCCCGCGCCGGTGCTCCCGGCCAATGCCCCGGTGCAAACCGCCCGCACCGAGTTGCCCCTCACCGACCGCGACAGCGAGGTGCACGTGCAGGCCCTGCCTGCCGACAGCACCGTGGTGCTGCTGGTGGGCCGCGAGCACCCGCTGTCGAGCCGCACCGATTTCAGCTTTCAGCAGTACGGCCACGACCTGCGCCTGCGCCGCGACACCCCGCTGAAAGTGGCCGACGAGTTCAGCTTCGTGCGGATGTGCGCCGAGGGCACTACGGTGTACGCGCTGTTTGCCTCGCGCCACACCACGGGCCGCCTGCTGGTAGCGGCCTACAACGGCCCGCTGGGCCAGACGCGCACCCAGCAGTTCGACACCAGACTGAGCCGCGAAGTAGTGGAGCTCAAAGCCCTCGACGGCCGCCTGTTTGCCACCGTACTGCTGCAGGACCAGCTGCACGTAACGGCCCTGCTACTCGACGTGGCTACCGGCCAGATGCAGTACCTGCCTTCGGTGTACGAGAACGTGCCCACGCAGCTCACCTTCGTGGCCGATGCCGCCACTCGCCGCGCCGAATACGTACTGAGCCAGACCAACGGGCGCAAAAGCCGCCTGCTCCTCAAGCAGCTCACCGACAAGGGCCAGCTCGTGAGCTCCGAGTTTGTGCAGGCCGAGAGCGAGCGCAGCCTCATCACGGCCCAGGTAACGCCCCCGCAGGACACCACCGCCCGCCTGCTGATGGGCACGTACTCGCTGCGCGACCCCAACTACGCCCAGGGCCTGTTTGCCACCGACCTGAGCCGGCCCGCGCCGGGCGCGGCGGCCGCTCCCAAGGCTCCGCTGCGCTTCTACGATTTCCTGCACCTCAAGCACTTTTTCGACTACCTGAAGCCCAGCAAGCAGGCCCGCCTGCGGCAGCGCGTGGCGCGGCGGCTGGCCCGCTCGGTTTCGCCCATGCGCTGGCACTACCGCCTGCTGCTGCACGAGCTGCTGCCCCAGGCTGATGGCGGCTACGTGCTGGTGGCCGAAGTATACACGCCCCACTACCGCTACAACAGCTCCAATAACTACTACGGCAGCCCTTTCGGCTCCTTCGGCAACCAGTATTACTCGTCGGGCTACGGCTATAGCGGCCCGGGGTATTCGCCGGGGGGCTACTCGCCCTACGGCAGCAACCGCGCCTTCGATGGCTACCAGACCACCCACGCCCTGGTTTGTGGCTTCGACCGCAAGGGCAACCTCATCTGGGATAATATTTTCGTGGTGGAAAACCTGCGCCGCTCCGACCTCGAAGAAGCCGTGCGCCTGCAGCCCCTGCCCGATGGCCGCCTTGTACTAGCCTACCTCGATGAGAACAAGCTGCGCTACAAAGTGGTGAACCGCGGCGAAAGTGCTCCCAACGACCTGCAGGTGCCCATCAGTACCGGCACCGGCCCGAAGGAGCAGGGCCTGGAGCGCGCCACCGATACCGACCAGTACGACCTGCTGCCCTGGTACGGGGGCCGTTTCGTGGCCCTGGGCTACCAGCACGTGCGCGTGAGCCACGGCACCGACCGCGAAGTATTTTTCATGAACACCGTAGTGTTTCAGTAGCCCTAAAAGTGGGCCGGTGGTCAACCGTCGGCGAGTAGCCGCGTATCAGCGTCGGGCCAGTTCCGCACTACCGGCGCGGCTTTTCCCGGCCCGCGCCGCACCTTTGCCGCATGATAACCAAACTCCGTTTCCCCGCTCTGTTTCTGTTTTTGCTGCTCGTGGGCTGCCGCGCCGGGGGCCCCGGCACGCCGGCCCGCACCGTAGCCTCGTTCTTTTCGAAATACGAAAGCCGCGAAGGCTTCAAAACCACCGAGTGGTCGGCCGACCTGCTCCAGCGCCTGGCCCTGGTGAAAGCCGCCAAGCTGCTCGGCGGCTCCGACCTCACCAACGCCATCACCAGCATCCGGTCGGCCAAAGTTATCAGCTTCGCCCCTACTACCTCGGCCGCCCGCGAGCTGGCCAACCAAGGGCTGCGCCAAGAAGCCGAAGGCATTCTCAAAGGCAATAAGTATGAGCCCCTGTCGGTGGGCGGCG
Organism: Hymenobacter sp.; assembly: GCA_031387395.1. Taxonomy (GTDB): domain Bacteria; phylum Bacteroidota; class Bacteroidia; order Cytophagales; family Hymenobacteraceae; genus Hymenobacter. The sequence continues at coordinate 5,785 of JANNDE010000291.1, read as the reverse complement.
CGGCTGGCAGCGACTACCAAGTATCGGTGCGTGCCTCCGGCGACAAAGTCTCGGAGTTTGCCGCCCTCGGCAAGCTACCCGACGCGGCCGACTCGTTCGTGCTCGTGGCCGTGGATGGCAGCTTCACCCGCGGCCAGGTGCAGGCGCTGGCTAAGTACCTGCCGCAGCTCGTGCAGGCCACAAGCCGGTAATAGTTCGCATTTAAATTAAAAAGCACGTTGTGCTGAGCTTGCCGAGGCACCTCTACCGCAGTAGTAAATAATTACTTGTGCGGTAGAGATGCTTCGGCTGCGCTCAGCATGACGTTCTTTCGTTTTATTCTATCAGTCCGGCACTTACTGGCCCGTTTTACCGGCCCTGGGCCATCAGCGCCTCAATCTCGTCGGCTTGCAGCGGGATGCCGGCCATCAAATCCTCGTTGCCGTTGGCCGTGAGCAGGATGTCGTTTTCCAGGCGAATGCCCAGGCCTTCTTCGGGAATGTAGATACCCGGTTCCACGGTGTACACCATCCCCGCCTCGAAAGTGCGGTACTTGTAGCCTACGTCGTGCACGTCGAGGCCCAGGTAGTGGCTGGTGCCGTGCATAAAATACTTTTTGTAGAGCGGCGCGACGGGGTCTTGGTTCCGCACGTCGGCGGCGTTCAGCAGGTCGAGCCGGATGAGCTGCTGCTCCATGGCCTCGCCCACCTGGCGGTGGTATTCCTCGATTTCGGTGCCCGGCACGAGGCGGGTTTTGGCGAAATCCATCACGGCCAGCACGGCATCGTACACCTGCCGCTGGCGCGGGCTGAACTTGCCGCTGATGGGAATGGAGCGCGAGAGGTCGGCCGCGTAGTTGGCGTACTCGGCTCCGAAGTCGAGCAGCATCACGTCGCCGGCCTGGCATTGGTTGTCGTTGGTGGTGTAGTGCAGCACGCAGGCGTTTTTGCCGCTGGCCACAATGCTGCCGTAAGCCGGCCCGCGGCTGCGGTTGCGCATGAACTCGTGCACGATTTCGGCCTCAATCTCAAACTCCCACACGCCGGGCTTCACAAAGCCCAGCAGCCGCCGAAACGCCTTGCCCGTGATATCGCAGGCCTGCCGCATCACCCGAATTTCCTCGGCGCTCTTGATGGCGCGCAGCTGGTGCAGCAGGCGCGCCGCCCGGCGGTAGCTGTGCAGCGGGTACTGCGCCTGAAGTTTTTTGACAAACCGGGCATCGCGCGTCTCCACCTCCACCACGGCCCGAATGTGCTCATTCGAATTCAGGTACACGTTTTCGGCCTCGTTCATGAGTGCGGGCAGCACTGAGTTGAAGCTATCAAGCCACAGTATCGTCGGGATTCCCGAGTTCTGGCGGGCCTCGTCCTTGGTCAGCTTGTAGCCTTCCCAGATGAGAATATGCTCCGAAGTTTCCTTCAGAAACAGGATTTCGCGGTGCTGGGGCAGGCGCGCATCCGGAAAAATAACGAGGATGCTTTCTTCCTGGTCGACGCCGGAAAGGTAGAACAAGTCGTTGTTCTGGCGAAAGGCCAGGGTGCCGTCGGCGTTGGTCGGCATCACATCGTTGGCCTGGAAAATGGCCAGCGAGGCCGGCGGCAGCAGCTCACGGAAACGGCGGCGGTTCTCAACAAAAAGCTCGGGAGCAAGGGGAGCGTAGCGCATGGGCGGAAGCATGGTTGGGTTGGGCCGCAAGTTAGGCAGCCGCGGGCGGCGGGCAGCAAAAAGCCCTTGCTTCGACCGAAGCAAGGGCTTTTTCAGGGGGCGGCTACCACCAGCCTACATCTTGGTTTTGGTGGTTTTCACGGTCGTTTTGTTGGCTTTGTAGCGCATGTCGGGCGTGCCGTCGGCCTTCATGGGGCCGGTGCTGGTGGTTTTGGTCGTTTTGCTATCCTTGTAGCGCATGTCGGGGGTGCCGTCGGCCTTCACCCGGGTGCTGGTCGAGGTCGGCGAGGCCGCGGTTTTGGTGGTTGCCGGGGGGGGCGTCATGGTGCTCGACTTGGTCATCGTGCCCGCGCTTTTGGTCGTGGTGCTCGACTTGGCCATGCCCGCCGGGTTGGTCATCGTGCTCGATTTAGTGGTCGTGCGCGTGGCCGGCGTCTGGGCCGTGGTGGTCATCTTGGTGGTTTTCGACGAGCTGCTGCTCATCGTGCCAGTGGCTGGCGTAGGCGTCTGCGCCTGGGCCAGGGAGCCACCAAGCAGGCTAAGAGAAACGAGGAAACCGAGAATGCGCTTCATGATGAGAAAGGTAAGTTGGGGTGAGTAAAACAGGTCGCTTATGGCACGGGGGCCATTGCGGTTGGGCAGCAATGTAGCCATTTTTTGCGCATTGCTGCCGGGCCCGGGTTCCCATATTATCTGGTCTGAATTAAACCCCGGCCGGCCACCGGCATCCAACCGGCATCATTCACCCACATACCTCGCCCTCATTCCATGAAAAAGAACGTGTTTTCCGCCCTCGCTGCCCTGGCTCTGTTGGCCATCTCTTATTCGGCCCCGGCCCAAACGGCTACTCCCGGCATCAACGCGGCCCAGCGCAACGAGCAGGCCCGCATTCGCCAGGGCGTGCGCTCCGGCGAGCTCACCCGCACCGAAGCCGCCCGCCTGAAAGCCCGCGAAGCCGACATCCGCGCCGACAAGCGCGCCGCCAAAGCCGACGGCGTGGTCACGCGCGACGAGCGCCAGGATATCCGCAAGGATGAGCGCCAGACCAGCCGCGCCATCTACCGCCAGAAACACGACGGCCAGGAGCGCCGCCGCGCCCGCTAGGCGATTATTAAGTAAGTGGCCAGAAGTAAGTAGCAAGACGCCAATACTATAATAATCAATTACTTGAACAAAGTCTTGTTACTGCTGTCTTACTACTTATTGACTGATGTTACGCACACAGGGCGATATGGCGCGGGGCGGTGCCCTACCGGGTACGACCCTGCCGGGCACGGCCCCGCGCCATCTTTACCAATCTGCGTAACATCAGTTATTGAGTTGATTACCAATCCCCGCATCAGACCGATGCGGGGATTTTTTTGTCTCAACTTGCTAAAAAAATAATAAATTATTATTTTAGTACCTTAATATTCAACCTGCATTACTTTACTGGTGCGCGGTTTTTCGCGCCATTCTTCACCAGGACACTCTTTTACTTTTTCCATCATGAAAACGCTCTGCACTTTGCTGACGGCGGGCAGCCTGCTGCTGCTCTCACCGGGCATGCGCGCCGCCCCCGGCATCGCCGTCGACGGGCCCACCGAGGCGGCCCGTAAAAGCGCGGCCCGCGAAAAAGCCGCTACTGCTGCCAGCACCGCTAAGGCGACCAGAAAAACCTCGTCACATCGCTTCCGCAGGTTTAAATCAGCCCTGAACCACAACCTCATGGCGCTACTAGGGCTCGAAGAACGCAAAGCCGTGACCTCGCCCGCCAAACTGGACCGGCAGCTCCACATCCATCAGAAGCACCTGCGAGCCAAGGCAAAAATGGATGCCAGGGCCCGGCGGCGGCGAACCAACCACATGTACAGCTAAGTAGCAGGACAGCAGTAACAAGCAGCAAGATTTTGTTTAAGCAATTGATTGTTATAGCATTGGAGTCTTACTACTTGCTACTTAATGCTGGCTACTTACTTAGGTAATGAGTGAGTGCTTCAGCCAACAAAAAGCCCCCTACTGATACAGCGGGGGGCTTTTTGTTGGCTGAAGCGAAAGCTAGCTAAGCGCTTACCTGAGCTTCGAGCTTCTGGGCGAGCACGTGCTTGGGCACCGCGCCTACTTGTTTATCAACGATTTGGCCGTTTTTGAAGACCAATAGCGTGGGAATGCTCCGAATACCGAACTTCATCGACGTCTGGGGGTTGGCATCCACATCAACCTTACCTACGATGACTTTGCCTTCGTATTCGCCGGCCAACTCTTCTACCACGGGGCCTACCATGCGGCAGGGGCCGCACCATTCGGCCCAGAAATCGACCAGCACAGGCTTATCGCCGCTGATGATTTCGTCAAAGTTGGCGTCGGTTATCTCAATTGCTTTGTGTCCCATTTCAATTTGGGTTGGGGTGTAAAGAATCATCTGGCGTATACGGCCAACGGGGTCGCAAGGTAGCAGATTGGATGCTAAAACAGCGGGGCCCGGGGAAAGTTCAGCGGGGTGTTAGTGGGTAGGCTTGAAGCAGGCGAATGAATGAAATTTCTATTCGAACGTCATGCAGGCCGTTGCGAAGCATCTTATTCGCAGTAACCAAATCTTTGGATTAAATGCGTTGCGCGGTAAAGATGCTTCGCTACGCTCTGCATGACGGCCTTTAATCGTTCTGCTCGAATGATGCGCTAAATCAACGTGCAAACTTCCATGTCCAGCTCCCGCATCTTCTCAATAAAGGCCTTGGGCTCAATCTGAAAACGGCGCGAGAACATATCCACCGCCAGGTGCTCGTGGGGCTCCACGAACTGGATTTCGAGGCGCTTGCCGCCGGGGGCGTGCTCAATGGCTTCTTCGAGGCGGTCGAGCATGGGGGCGGTCACGGTGCGCAGGTCGAGGCGTACGCGCACGCCTTTGCTGCGCTTTTCGGCCACGTCGGCGAGCGGCTCCATGGTCAGGATGCGTAGGTCCCACTGGTCTTGGGTGTGGCGGCGCAGCTCCTGCTTCAGCTTCACGTACATGGGCGGCACCTGCTCGTTGGGGTAGTTGCGCGGGTTGATGAGGGGCGCGAATTTGGTGTAGTCGTCGCGGAACAGGGCCGGGTTGATACTCGTTTCGTAGTCCTCCAGGGTGAAGGTGCAGAAGGGCTGGCCAGTTTTGGTAGTCTTGAATAATACGTTGTTAATCAGACCGGCTACGGCAATTTCCTTGTTCTTGATTTCGTCGACTTTCTCCAGGCCACAGGTGCAGTAGGCATCCAGCTCCAGCTTGTAGGCATCGAGCGGGTGGCCCGAGAGGTAGAAGCCCACCACTTCCTTTTCGCGGCGCAGCTGCTCGGTTTTGCTCCACGGTTCCATCTCGTGGATTTTGGGCATGGGCGCGGCCACCGCGCCGAACGCGCCCGCCCCAAACAGGCTGTGCTGAGCCGACTCTTTGGCGGCGGCGTGCTGCTGGCCCACGCGCATGGCCTTTTCGATGAGGTTCTGGTCGCCTTGGGGCGCGTCCATATACAAGCGACGGTGCTTGTCGAATCCATCAAATGCCCCGGCCTGGGCCAGGCTTTCGAAGGTTTTCTTGTTCACGGTGCGCAGGTTCACGCGCTTGGCAAAGTCGAAAACGTCGGAGTAGGCACCGGTTTTTTCGCGCTCCTGCACCATGCTTTCCACGGCCAGTTCGCCCGCGCCCTTCACTGCGCCCATGCCGAAGCGGATGGCCCCTTCCTGGTTCACGTTGAATTTCAGCAGGCTTTCGTTCACATCGGGTCCCAGCACGGGCACGCCCTGCTTGCGGGCTTCCTCAATAAAGAAAGTCACCTTCTTGATGTCGCCCATGTTGTTGGTGAGCACGGCGGCCATGTACTCGGCCGGGTAGTTCGCCTTCAGGTAACCAGTCTGGTAGGCCACCACCGAGTAGGCCGCCGAGTGCGAGCGGTTGAAGCCGTACTCGGCAAACTTCTCCATCACGTCGAATACGTCGTTGGCCTTCTTGGCCGGGATGGCGTGCAGATTTTTTGCCCCTTCGATGAACTTCTCGCGTTCCAGGGCCATCTTTTTCATGTCCTTTTTGCCCATCGCGCGGCGCAGCAAGTCGGCCCCGCCGAGCGAGTAGCCGGCCAGAATCTGGGCCGTCTGCATAATCTGCTCCTGGTACACCATGATGCCCTGGCTGTAC
>JANNDE010000261.1:0-30192 GCA_031387395.1 Hymenobacter sp. | reverse complement strand
GGCGCGGGGACGCGAACTACAAAGTTCGCGCTACAAACTGCTGCGTGACGTTAGTCAGTACTATAACCGCAATAATTGCTACAGCACCAGCCAGGTTTTGGTAGCGTCATCTTCGTAGGTGGCCAGCAGCAGGTCGCCGCCGGGCTGAAACTGGAGCCGCCGGGCCGGGCCTTTGGCCCGGCACACGTATTCGGCGCGGTTTTCGGGTAGGCTCCAGAGCATGGTTTCGCCGGTGTCGAAGCCCACGGCCAGGGTGCGGCCGCTGGGCTCGATGGCCACGGCCGTCAGGTTCTGGGGCAGGCGCAGGGCAGTCACGTTGGCGCCGGGGCGCAGGGGCCAGATTTTAACGGCGGGCGTGCCCACGGCGGCCAGCAGCGTATCGGCGTGCAGGCACAGGCTGCGCACGGGCGTGGTGCCCAGGTTTTTCAGCTCCTGCGTGGCGGTGCCGAGCTGGTGCACCAGCGCCACCCCAGTGTCGAAGCCCAGGGCCAGGCGCTGGCCGTCGGGGGCGAAGGCCACGGCGGTGATGCTGCTTTTGGCGGGCAGCGTCAGCTTCAGCAGCACCGGGGCCTGGGTGCCGCGCAGCGTCCAGAGCCAGGCGCCGTGGGCGGTGGCCAGCACGGCCCGGCCGCCGCCGGGGGCAAAGGCCACGGCTACCAGCGGGGCCGGGGCTTGCCAGCGGCCTAGCGGGGCCAGGGTTTCGGAATGCCAAAGGCGGGCCAGGCCGGCGGCATCGGCGCTGAGCACGGTGTCGGGGTGCGGGGCAAAGGCCAAGTTGGTCACGGGTTGGGCGTGGCCGGTGTAGGTGCGCAGCAGCAGGCCGGTCCCGGCCTGGAACACGGCCACCGGGGCCGCGCCGCCCGCCACGGCCACCAAGCTGCCGTTGGGGCTGAAAGCCGCCAGCTGCCCGGTACCGGCCGCCGGCCGGAACGAGCGCCGGGGCGCGGGCAAAGAGTCGCCGTGGGGGCGCAGGGCCAGCAGGCCGGCGGCCGCCAGAAGCAGGGCAATGGTACGCACGGGCTTAGTGGCTGATGGTGTAGGTGCGGGTGCTGCTTTCGGCGGTGGTGCTCATGCTGGCCCCACGCAGCACGATGGCATCGTCCTGATACTCGAAATTGGGCGTACCGTACGTCGCCTCGCGGAAACCATTGCGGAACGCCTCGGCTTCGCGCGGGGGCACTTTCAGGCGGTAGGGCTGGGCAAACAGCGGCGAGAGCAGCGTGAAGTACTCGGTGTCGGCGTTGTAGTCGCTCAACTTAAAGCTCTGCCAGTTGGCCGTGTTGCCGTAGGCTGCCAGCATCTTGGCGCGGCCCTCCTGCTGAAACTCGCGCAGGCGGTCGTCCTGCTTAGCCAGGCGCTTCTGGTAGTCGTCGGTTTTTTCAAACTCGCTTTTGCGGGCCCAGCGCGTCATGTTTTCTTTGGCGTAGGCGGCCACGCGGTCGCTGGTGGTGGGCACGTGCCAGATTTTGGCCGAGCCATCGCGGCTCACGCTCACCAGGTGGCGGCCGTCGGGGCTGAAGGCTACGTTTTCGACCTCGGCCGTGTGCAGCTCGCCGCTCACGTCCTGCACCAGCAGGCCGGTGGCCATGTCCCACACGCGCACTTTGCGGTCGCCGCCGCAGGTGGCAATCAGCTGGCCGTCGGGGCTGAAGGCCGTGCCCCACACGTCGGACACGTGGGCCGGAATGGTGTACACCACCTTCTGGGTTTTCAGGTCCCACACGCGGGCCGTGTTGTCCCAGGCCCCACTCACCACATACTGGCCGTTGGGGGCGTAGCGGGCGTCCCACACCTCGTCGGTATGGCCACTGAGGGCAAATTTCTGCTGCCAGGTAGTGGTGTTCCACACCCGCAGGCTATGGTCGCCATTGGCCGTGAGCAGCTCGGTACCGTCGGGGTTAAAGGCCACCGACGTCATGTTGGTCGAGCGGCCCTTGTTGGTTTTCGACTTGTCGTACAGGGTGCCCGGCGTAGCGGTCCGGGCCATGCCCAGCGTGGCCACGCGCTGCCCGCCCAGGGCGTCGAACACGAGAGCCTGGCCGTCCCAGCCGGCGCTGGCCAGCAGCTTGCTGTTGGGGCTGAAGGCCACGTCGCGCACGTAGTAGGTGTGGTCGGTGTTCTTGCGCAGCAGCTCACCAGTGAGCGCATCCCAGAGAATCAGAGCCTTATCTACGCCACCCGAGGCAATGTAGCGGCCGTTGGGGCTGTATTTCACGGCTACCACATCGTCGGTATGGCCTTTGAGGGTGAGCACCGGCTTGCCCGATTCCGCGTCGTACACCACGATGTCGCGGCCCAGGCCACAGGTCACGATGCGCTTGCCGTCGGGGCTGTAGTCCACGCCCAGCAGCGCGGCCGACGTCTGGATTCCGTGCTCAAAGTAGGGATTGGATTCCGTGTCGCCGGCCCGCGCCGGGGCCGTGCAGCAGGCCCAGCTCAGCAGCAGGGTCAGAAGTAATTTACCAGTCATAAAAAAACCAAGAAGAAGTGAAAGGATTTGACAGAAAGAAAGGAGAAGCTAAAAAGAAGGTGCGAGCCGTGTCGGCAGTGTTAAGTAGGCAATCAGAATGGAATAGTCAGTAGTCAGATAATAAAAATTTGGTTATGAACGCATTAAACAAAGTCTGACTACTTATAACTGACTACTCAGTACTGGCCGCCCACGGCCCGGCCGGGCAGCGCCCGCAGCCGGGGCAGCGCGGCCGGGGCCCGGTGGTCGGCCGAGGTGGTGTCGGTGAGGGTCGTCAGAAAGGCGGTGAGCTGGGCCACCTGGCCGGGCGTGAGGGGCTGGGGCGGCAGCGGCCGGTGGTAGGCATCGGCGAGCACGGCGGCCAGGGTAGAGGCACCGCCGTCGGCGCGGTAGGGCATGGTCACGGCCACGTTGCGCAGGGTGGGGGTTTTCACCCACTGGCCAGGGGCCACCTCGTGCCGCTGGCCATCGCGAAACTGCGGCCCGCCGTGGCAGCTGGCGCAGCCCGCCGACCCGTCGAAAAGGGCCGCCCCGGCGGCGGCTTCCGGCGGGAGGGCGGGGCCGCCGGCCCGGGCCTGGTCGTAGGCGCTGGCGGTGGCGGTTTGCTGCTCGAGGTAAGCTGCCAGCGCGGCATTGATGGTGGTGGCCCCGATGGGCGCGGCAAAGGCCCGCCGAAACAGCCGCCGGTATTCGGCGCTGCTGCCCAGGCGCTGGGTGGCCAGGACGTAGCTGCTGCCAAACTCGTCGGGGTTGGTGAGCACGGCCGCCACCACTGCTTCGAGCGAGCCGGCGCGGCCGTCGTGGAAGTAGCTGGCCTGCCCGGCGGCGTTGAGGATGGTGGGCGAGTTGCGGCGCAGGTTGCCCGCGAAGCGCAGAGCCCGCGGCGTGCCCCGATGGTCGCTAAAGGCTTTTTCGGGCCGGTGGCAGGAGGCGCAGCTCCGCTTGCCGTTCACGGAGAGGGCCGGCTCGAAAAACAACAGCTTGCCCAGCGCCGCCCGGGGCCCGGCCGGCCGCAGCCTGGCCGGAGCGGGGGCCGCCACCGGAGCCGCCCTGGCCAGCCCCCAACCCAGGCCCACCGCGGCCAGAACCGTCCACAGTATGAGGGTGGTAGTGCTTGAAAAAATCACGCTGTTTTTTAGCAAAGGTGAGCGCCCACTCCGCGCGGAGTACGGGCTATTCGACAGAACTCCTTGTTTAATCGTCGGGCACTATATGTTGAACGACTAATATTTGAGTGGCCGTTGCTGAAACCCGAAGCTCAGCCAGTTGGTTTTTCCGGAAAACCGGCCCGGTGTCATAGGTAGCCCCAAAAGCGCTGCTAACCAGAAAGGCCCCACCGCAACAGCGGGAGGGCCTTTTCAATAACATATTCGGATAATGACGACTAAACCAGCGAACGAAGAATAGGAGCATAAAGCAGCCGATAACCGGCTGGCATAGCAATTAAAACGAGTAGCTCAGGCCCACTTTGGCCACGCGGTTGTAGGCCTGGAAGCGGTTGCCCGAGTCGAGCGAGGTGAGGCCGTAGTCGTAGCCGGCGCTCAGGCCCAAGCCGTTTTCGAACTGGTAGCCCAGGCCACCCACGGCGGCAAAGTCGACTTTACGCAGCTGGTTGGCCACGTCGAAATCCTGCTTGTAGGCCGAGAAACCGAGCACGCTGGCATCGACCCGCGTCTTGCCGCTCACCAGGAACGAGGCCTGCGGGCCGGCGTAGAGGTAGAAGCCCGGCGTGATAAATACCTTAGCCAGCACCGGCACATCTATATAGGCCAGGCGGGCGGTACCCGTTACGCTGGCGTTCAGGAAATTGAGGGCCGGAAAGGGGAGGGTACCTTTCAGCACCGCGCCTTTTTCGGCGTAGGTGATGCCGGGCTCGATGGCGAAGCCGGGGCCCAGGGGCAGGGTGGCGAACACCCCGGCATAAAAGCCCGGGCGCAGCTGCTTGGTGATGGAGCCATCGGGGGCATAGCCGGCCAGGGTGGTGAAGCTCTGCACGGCATCGCCCCGCAGGTCGGCTACGTTCAGGCCGGCCCGGAAGCCGAAGTGCACGCCGCTGGCGGCGGTGCCGCTATTCGACGACGAACGCGCGGGCTGAGTGGAGTAGCCGGGAGCGCGGCGGCTGCCTGGCGAGCCCATGGGGCGGGGCGAGGGCGCCGTTTTGGGGTTGCCGTAGGCATCGCGGGCTCCCTGGGCGGCGGCCGGCATAGCAAGCGCGGAAACGGACAGGCAAGCCGCGGCCAGGCCGCCCGAGAGGTACGAAATTTTCATAATCAGAACTGGTTGGATGCAGTGAAAGAATCTGGCCGGGAATAGCGCTACAGCAGCGCCGGGAGGTGGCCGATACCGGAATGTGCTGCAAAATCGTGCCATTTTTTAACTGCGTTTCTCAAACGCATATTGAGCCATGAAAAAACTTCCCTTTCTGCTGGCCCTGGTGCTACTCGGCGGAGCAGCGCGGCCCGCGGCCGCCCAGCGAAAAACAGTGGTGCCGCTGTTGCCCACCGATAGTTTCAGCCAGCGCATTTCCTTCCGGGGCGCGGTGCCCGTGCCTGGGGTGCCGGCCGCCGAGCTGCAGGCCCGCGCCCGCGAGTGGGTGGCCCTCACGTTTGAAGATGCCCACCAGGTGGTTCAACTCGACGATGCGGCCCGGGGCGTGCTCGTAGCGCAGGGCTGCACGGCTACCTGGGTCGACCGGGGGCTGCGCCCCAACGGCAAGGCCGGGTAGCTGAGCTTTGCCCTGCGCTTCGATTTTCGCGACGGTCGCTACCGCTACGAGGTATCCGAGCTGGGCCGCCCGCCACCATGGCGCAGCTGCTGGCGGGCCCGCGGCAGCACGTGGCCGCCACCCCGCCAAAATGGTAGGGCCAGCCGGGCTGGCGATAGGGCCGCCACCAAAGAGCCGCCGTTGCGCGGTGGTTCTAAAATGATTAAAATAAGAACAATGGGGTGGAAGCCGGGCGCGCTGGCCGCAGCCTGGTGCCCGCCACGCCTAAACTTTGGAGGAACTGAAAAGCAGTTGTTTTCGACTTTAACTAATAAAATAGTTTTTAAACTAAAATACTAGTTATACGTTTGTGTTATCCTACTACACCTCCAGCCTATGACTCCTGCTGCTTTCCCCGAACTCACCCGCGCCGAAGAACAGGTAATGCAGGTGCTCTGGCGGCTTGGCCCTTCCTTCGTGAAGGAGGTGCTGGCCAAGCTGCCCGCCCCCCAGCCCGCCTACAACACGGTTTCCACCATTATCCGCATCCTCGAAACCAAGGGCTTCGTGGGCCACGATGCCTTCGGGCGCACCCACCGCTACCACGTGCTCGTGGCCCAGGACGATTACCGCCGCTTCTCGCTGCGCAAGCTGCTGGGCGGGCATTTTGGCAATTCGTTCGGCCGCCTCGTTTCGTTTTTCGCCAGGGAAGAAAACCTCGATGCCGCCCAGCTCGACGAGCTGCTGCGCCATGCCGCTCATCCCCAAACCCCCGAAACCGATGAACCTGCCCAGCCTGCTTAACTGGATGCTGCTCGGCACCGCCCTGCTGGGCGCGTGGTGGGCCTGCTACTGCCTGGCCCTGCGCCCCGGGCGCAGCTTCGGCTACAACCGCGCCTTTCTGGGGCGGCGGCCGCTGCTGGCCGCCGCCCTGCCGCTGGGGCTGCTGCGGCTGGCCGCCGGGCTGGGCCGCCTGTGGTGGCACACGCGGGGCCTGCCCCGCATGGCGGCCGGGGGCTACACGCTCATCGAAACGCACGGCCGGCTGCCCACCAGCTCCTTCGGCCGGGTCATCTTCTGGGATGAGAACCTGCCTCTGAGCCCGGTGGAGGCCCGCCAGGTGCTGGCCCACGAGCGGGCCTGCCAGTGCCGGGTGGCCCGCCGCCAGCGCAACCACATCGCCTTGGCCATGCGGGCCTGGACCTGCCTCAAACAAGGCGCCTACCCTGCCAAGAAAATCGTCTATCAGCTCAAAAAAGCGTTTTTGGATGAGTATAGGCGACATGAATTGAGGCAGCCCACGCTGGCGTTTGCGTAAGTCCTCCCAATAAAATTTGCTGCCGGTTCCGTCAGTAAATAAGCAACCCCAATCAGACTGGAAAACTACCCTAAAAGCGCCGACCCACGCCGGCGCTTTTGGGCATTGCGGGCGTTGGCCACGGCCGCCGGGCCTACCTTTCGGTCGCAAAAGCAGCTGGTGCTGCTGTAGTCAATAGCCTGGCCGAAGGCGAATGCCCGGCGGCCAGTAGCACCGGGCAGCTTTGCCAACCGCCACGCATTACCTGTTCGCTGCCTCATGTCCCGCCTATCCCTGGCCCTGCGCGCCCTGCGCAGCCTGGCCCGCACGCCCTCACTGCTCAACCACGTTATTGCCGGCGACGTGGCCGACTGGCAGCGCCGGGCGCTGGCCCACGCCGGCCGCGGCCTCACGGTTCCGGGCCTGCCGCTGGTGCCGTTGGCCCATTTCCTGAGCCCGGCCGATACCACGGTGCGCCCCTTTGCTTTCCGCGAGGGCGGCTCGCTGCCGACGGACTTGCTGCTGCTGCGCGCCCTGGCCCGCCGCGTGCCCGGCTGCCGCTACCTCGAAATCGGGACCTGGCGCGGCGAAAGCGCCGCCAACGTGGCCGAAGTAGCCGCCGAAGTATTCACCCTGAACCTGTCGGATGCCGAAATCCGGGCCTTGGGTTTGCCCGAGCGCTACATCGAGCTGCACGGGTTCTTCTCGAAGCCGCTGCCCAACGTGCGCCACCTGCACGGCAACTCGGCCACCTACGACTTTGCCGCGCTGGGCGGGCCGTTCGACGTGATTTTTATCGACGGCGACCACCGCTACGAAGCCGTGCGCACCGACACCGCCCGCGTATTTGAGCACCTGGTGGGTCCCCGCACGACCGTGGTGTGGCACGATGCCAGCCGCCAGCCCGGCGAGCCCCGCTGGGAAGTGCTGGCCGGCCTGCTCGATGGCTTGCCCGCCGCCGCCCCCGGCCAGCTGGTGCAGGTCGAAAACACGCTGTGCGCGCTGTATGCACCTACGCCACTGCCCGCCCGGGCCCCCGACCCGCTGGCCGACCCCACTACCTGGTTCGAGGTCGGGCTGACGCCGGTGGCCCGCTGAGCAGGGCCCGCGCCCCGGTGGCCACGCAGGATTACCTGGTTTTTAGCCGCTCATCGCTAGCCGGCCGGAAAGGCTTACCTTTGAGGCTACTATTGCCCTTTTTGTCCCCCCTTGCACCCGTGTTGTTAAAAGTTACTTCCGGCGCGTTTGCCGCCACCCTGGGTTTGCTGGCCGTGCTGGCCTTCCCCGCTTGCAAAACTGCTCCTACTGAGGGCGAAAAAGGTGGCACCGCCACCGGCGACAGCGCAGCCGCCCAGGCTGCCCCCATCGATACCATCAAGCTGAAGATGCAGGCCATGCGCCGCGACTCGCTCAAGGCCGACAGCATTGCCCGGAAAACCGGCCAGCTGCCGGGCGCTATTCTGCCGGGCCACCGCATCGTGGCGTTCTACGGCAACATTCGCTCGAAGGGCATGGGCATTCTGGGCCGCGAGCCCAAGGAGCAGATGTTCCGCAAGTTCGCGGGCGTCATCAAAGAGTGGCAGGCCGCCGACCCCGGCCTGCCGGTGCAGCCGGCCCTGCACAACGTCACCATCACGGCCCAGGGCACGGCCGGCAAAGACGGCAAGTGGCGCCTGATGAACTCCACCGCCACCATCGAGGAGGTGATTTCCTGGGCCAGGGAGCATAAGTGCATCCTGTTCCTGGATGTGCAGCCCGGCCACAGCACCCTGCAGGCCGAGCTGCCCAAGCTGGAGAAGTACCTCAAAGACCCCATCGTGCACCTGGGCATCGACCCCGAGTTTTCGCTGGCTACCATGCCCGGCGTGCGCCCCAACCAGCGCATCGGCACCCTCGACGCCAAGGACGTGAACTTCACCATCAACTTCCTGGCCCGCATCGTGAGCGAAAACCACCTGGCCCCCAAGGTCCTGACGGTGCACCGCTTTACCCGCAAGATGCTGAGCAACTACAAAAACATCAAGCTCGACCCCCGCGTGCAGGTCGTGATGCACATGGACGGCCACGGCGACCCCACCCTGAAAAAGGACTCCTACGACGCCTACATCAAGGCCGAGCCCGTGCAGTACACCGGGTTTAAGCTGTTTTACGAGTACGACGCCCGCCCCAAGCCGCATCACATCATGACGCCCAGCGAGGTCATCGCCCTCACGCCCTCGCCGCTCTACATCCAGTATCAGTAGCAAGCCCCAGCGGCTTGAATGGCCCCGAATCAGCAACGCCCCGAATCGGTCCCGATTTGGGGCGTTGCTGATTCGGGGCCATTGGGCGGCATGCGCAACCCATTGCCCTGTCAGCTGTTAATCGGTAGCGCGCTCCGGCTCATCTTGCCCGTCGCGCGCAGGAACCGTACTTTTGCACTCCCACCCATTCATCTCGTTTCCATCTCATGCAAACCGCCACCTCCTCCAACATTTACCAACTTTCCGAAGAGCAGCTTGCCGTGCGCGATGCCGCCCGCGACTTCGCCCAAACCGAGCTGTGGGCCGGCGTGATTGAGCGCGACGAGCACCAGAAGTTTCCGGCCGAGCAAATCAAAAAAATGGGCGAGCTCGGTTTCATGGGCATGATGGTGAGCCCCGAGTACGGCGGCAGTGGCCTCGATACCGTGAGCTACGTGCTGGCCATGGAGGAAATCTCGAAGGTTGATGCTTCGTGCTCGGTGATTATGAGCGTGAACAACTCGCTCGTGTGCTGGGGCCTCGAGAAGTACGGCACCGAAGAGCAGAAGCAGAAGTACCTGCCCCGCCTGTGCTCGGGCGAAATCATCGGGGCCTTCGCCCTGAGCGAGCCCGAAGCCGGCTCCGACGCCACCAGCCAACGCACCACCGCCGAGGACATGGGCGACTACTACCTGCTCAACGGCACCAAGAACTGGATTACCAACGGCACCACGGCCTCGGTGTACCTGGTTATCGCCCAAACCAACCCCGAGCTGAAGTCGCGCGGTATCAACGTGCTCATCGTCGATAAGGACATGCCCGGCTTCATCCAGGGCCCCAAGGAGAACAAGCTCGGCATCCGCGGCTCCGACACTTGCTCGCTGATGTTTACCGACGTGAAAGTGCCCAAGGAAAACCGCATCGGGGCCGACGGCTTCGGCTTCAAGTTTGCCATGCAGGTGCTGGCCGGCGGCCGCATTGGCATTGCCGCGCAGGCGCTGGGCATCGCCTCGGGCGCGCTCGAGCTGAGCCTGAAATATTCGAAGGAGCGCAAAGCCTTTGGCGTGCCGATTTCGCAGCACCAGGCCATCCAGTTCAAGCTGGCCGACATGGCCACCAACGTCGACGCGGCGCGCCTGCTGTGCCTGCAGTCGGCCGCCGATAAAGACAGCGGAGCCGACTACGCCAAGTCTGGTGCCATGGCCAAGCTCTTCGCCTCGAAAGTGGCCATGGACGCGGCCGTGGAGGCCGTGCAGATTCATGGGGGCTACGGTTTTGTGAAAGAGTACCACGTGGAGCGGTTCATGCGCGATGCCAAGATTACCCAGATTTACGAGGGGACTTCCGAGATTCAGAAAATTGTGATTTCTCGGGAAATCCTCAAATAAATTCGGAATTGCCTAAAAAACAGATTCATTGCACTAAACCCAGCCGGTTTTCGGCTGGGTTTCTTGTTTTTGTGAATTTCAAGGTGTTATCTTGCACTACGGTAGCCATCCTGTTACCCCATCCGCACCTCTCAAGGCCCTTTTGGGTCAGTTAAATTATGGAAGATTACAATAAAGTCATTGAATCGCTGGGCGTGCGGTACATCAAGGCCAAAAACCTGGTGTTGCATCAGCCCTTCACCGTGCGCAATTCGTATGACGTCGGTAATAACCTGATTCTATTGCACAAGGGAACCCTCACGTTTGGCGAAGAGCAGATGGTCGTCGAGGAAGGCGAGATGCTTTTTATCCCCGGCGGCCGGCCCACGCGCGTGAGCTATGGCATCGACCACAAGAACCGCGTCATCAGCAACGATGACCTGATTTCAAATAAGGACAAGTTCTTTACCTCCAACGACAGCCTCGACCTCATCGGCGACGCGCTGGAAAGCCACAGCTTCGTGAGCTTCGAAGCCAAGGTGTTCGACTCGGTGAACTTCTTCGCTTCGCTCGACGTGCCGGCCTTTCTCATCTCGGGGCAGCCCAAGCTGGCCAACCTCGTTATTAAGGTGGTGGAGGAAAGCATGCAGGACCTGCCCGGCCGCGAGCGCCTCATCAATATCTACACAGAGAACATCGTGGTGGAAGTGGTGCGCTACGTGCTGCGCAACAACATGTTTGTTGAGCAGCTGGCCACCAACAGCACCTACTTCAAAGACCCCCGCCTGATTGACCTGTTCAACTACATCAAGGAGAACCTGGGCGGCGACCTTTCCAACAAGGTGCTCTCGGGCGTGGCCAACGTGAGCGAGGACTACGTGGGCCAGTATTTCAAGATGCTGACCAACATCAACCCGCAGGACTACATCGAATACCAGCGCATGGAGCGCGCCGTGTTCCTGCTGCGCACCACCAAAAAGAGCATCCGCGATATCGGCAAAGAGGTGGGCTATAAAGACACCGCCTACTTCTGCCGCCGCTTTAAGATGATGTTCGGCATTCCGGCTGGCAAAATGCGCCGCCGCGAGTCGGCCATGAACATTTAACGGTTGGCTACGAGCGACGTTACTGCTCCTGTTCTGGTAATCAAAGCAGTTTCCAAGTTGCCGCACACCTTGTTGTTGACTTAAAAACTAAAAGCGACAAGTGAAGAGTGCCCACAGCATGGGCTAATGAATGTTCACTGCCCGCGAAAAAAACCTCCTTCCGCTTCGGAACTTCTGGGATTACGCGTAAAAAGCTCCGACCCACTGGGTCGGAGCTTTTTTGCGCGTAATCCCAGGCTCGCTCCCCCATGCTGGAACCCTTGGCACCTGCTCGTCGAAGGTCTCCAACTGGTGGCGCATTTACCAAATCATTGAAATTTGGCGCAGGGCCAGGCCATTTATTGACCTGGGTTTTTTGGTGGGAGACGGGAAAGGGCGTGGCGGTGGTTCAAATCAGGGTGATGTCTGGAAATCCGGTCAAATAACCACAGCACCTCATTTGAACCACTGCCAAGCGCGTTACTTAATGTCAAACAACAGCCCGGCGTACACGAGGCGGCCGTAGTTGGGTGCGCCGTACACTTGTAGGTTGGGCGAGTCGAGGAGGTTGGTGCCCCCGGCCTGCACCGTGGTGTGCAGTGGCCTGATGGTGTAGCCAAGCTGCGCATCCAGGGTTTGGCTGGTGGGCACGGTGCCAATGGCAAAAGTCGATTCGTAGAGGAAGCTGTCGACCCAGCGGTAGTTCACGTTGTAGCTCAGGGTCCGGTGCAGTAGCTGGCCGTCGAGGCCCAGGTTGAACTTGTGGCGCGGCGTATTGAAAAACGACTGCGTGCCGGTCCTAAACTCCTTCGTAATAAGGTCGTTGAAGCTATAGTTGCCGTTCAGGGTGAGGGTTGGGGCGAAGGTGTAGGCCAGGGTGAGGCCCGCGCCCTGGCTCTGCACGCGCTGGTCTACGTTGGTAGCAATCTGGATAACGCGGGTCAGCAAGGCGCTGTTCCGGAACCGGCCAGGCGCGGCGGCCCCAATCTGGTCCGCTGTGGGTCGGCTGCCATCAGTATTGCCAATGAAGTTCTGGTTGGCAATGAAGTTGTTGTACGTGTTGTAAAAGTAGTCCATGTCGAGGTAGAGCTTAGTGGCCAGCTGCGCCCGATAGCCCACTTCGTAGCTGTTCACTTCCTCCAGCTTGAGTGCGGGGCTGTTGTACTGGTAGCGGGCCAACTCGGCCGCGCGGGTAGGAGCCAGGATGCCCGGCAGCTGGTTGGCCAGCGGGGTGGTATAGCCCTGGAAACCGCCGCGCACGTTGCCCAGCACAATGGCCCGGCCCAAGTCGAGCCGGATATACTGTTCGCTCTGGGCCGGCGAGCGAAAGGCGCGGCTATAGCTGGCCCGGAAGTTCTGCCGCTTATCGGCCCCCAGCGAGTACACCACCGAAGCCCGGGGCGAAAACGCGGTGCCAAAGTTCTTAAATCGGTCGATGCGGCCGGTGGCGGCCAGTTTCAGGTGGTTATCGAACAGGGTTTTGCTGGCCTGGGCATAGGCTCCGTACTCATCATTCTCAAGTCGGGCACCGTCCTTGGTGTCTTCAAACAGGCTGCCATCCGAACCCAGCAAGAACTGGCGGTAAGCTCCGCCCACGGTCAGGTTGGCAAAATCGTTCTTGAGGGTATACTGCCCACTCGCCTCGTTGATGATGGAGCGCAGTATCACCCGTGCACCCTGGCCCGGCGTTGGGTTATGAATAATCCGGTTGCGGGCAGCATCAAACTCCTCCGTACCGGGTTGGAGCAGCGGAGCCCGGATGCCGGCCGAGTCGCGGGCCATCAGGGCGGCCGCGTCGGCGTTGCCACCGTTGCGGCGGTAAGCCCGGTTGTAGGTGTCGGCATACGCGCCGAAATACTGCGTAGCGTAGCTTACAGGCCTGCCAGTGGCATCCAACACCGCAAGGGGGTTGCCATTGCTGTCCTTAGTGAAGGCTGGCTGCGCCGGCAGAAGGCCACCCAGAAAGCCCAGGTTGTACCCTCCGTTGGTACTGGGGTCGCGCCCGCCCGAATAGTCCTGCGTAGTGAACCCCCGCACGAACCAGTTGCTGCCCTCGAGCTGCACCCGGGCCTGGTGGGCACCACTATCCACGAACCGGTAGCGGCTAGCGCTCTGGTAGGTGGTATTGGCGTTCACATACTTATAGTCGATGCTGGCTTTCAGAGTATTCGTTAGTAATATGGCCAGGCTTGGGGCAATTTTGTAGGAGCGGGGTTTCGTTTCGCCGGCTATCAGCTCGGCTTCCGAGTAGCCGGGCAGAAACACTGTTTTGCCCGCCAGCGCGCCGGCCGCAGCCGTAAAGGTGTTGCCAATGTCGCCGTAGCGGTTCACCGCGTCGTAGCCCAGGTTCGAGCCGGCGGCGTTGTTGCCGGGCTCAATCAGGGTTGAGGTCGCGCTTTGGTTATCGGCCATGAAATCGGTGGCTTCCATAATCCCGCCCGAAATCTTAAAGGCCACCCGCTCGCCAATTTTGGTGGCGTAGCGCAGCTGGCCGTCCAGCAGGGTGCGGCTGCCGCCGCGCAGGCGCACCGTCAGGCCAGGGTCGCGGAAGGGGTCTTTCGAGTTGATGAGCAGCACGCCATTGAAGGCGTTGGCACCGTAGAGGGCCGAAGCCGGGCCGTGCACAATTTCCACGCTGGCTACGTCGAGCACCGGCGTACCGAGCAGGTTGCCGAAGTTGCTGCTCAGGCTGGGCAGCTGGGTATCCATGTAGTCGGCCAGCTGAATAACCCGCTCCGAGCGCGAGGAGTTGAAGCCCCGGGTGCTAAAGCTGGTCGTGAGCATGCTGGAGCTGCTCACGTCGATGCCCTTGAAGCGGCCCAGGCCGGCCACTAGGTCGGGGGTGGCGATTTGCTCCACCTGCCGCTGACTGAGCTTTTCGACCGTTACCGGCACCTGGCCAATGCTTTCCTCCACGCGGGAGGCCGCTATTACCACTTGGGCGAGCATGGCGCTGGGCCGCAGCGTGATATTAATGGCATTGTCGGACGCGCTCAACGGCAGCTCCTGCGTTTCGTAGCCAACGAATGCGATGGTCAGGACAATGGGGCCCTTAGAAAAATCCGCCTTCAGTTGAAACTGGCCATCTCCGTTGGTACTCCCACCCGTGTAGGTGCCCTTAATCAGAACTGTAGCTCCCGCTTGGGGAGTGCCGGCTTCCGTTTGCACGTTACCAGCAATGTTCTCCAAACTTTGCGTCCAGCCACTTAGTGGTAGTAGGAGGAGGCACAAAATGCGTAACAGGTATTTGAGTTTCATTGCGTGAAATTGAAAGAATGAGGGCATGAACATACCGCTCATTTTTCGCAATCATAGATGTTTTTAATTATTTTAAAAAATATATATAACTATTTATTTTATTTTAATAATAAATGGTTAATATCTAATATCCGAGTAACCCGTTAGCTGCCGGTCGCTCCACAAGCCGCCCACTTACCTCTACTTTGGCAGGCTGTGCCAATTGCCTGGCTCTGGATTTGAACCGGGCGCGGCCAACGTGTCAAAAACTGCTTTCCCCCACACTTGGTTACGCCCGGCAGGCCTATAAAACAGGCCGCTGCCCAAGCTTTGGGCTACCCTGCCAGCGTTAAGTCGTCGGCCATCAGTAATCGTAGTAAGGGATGTGTTCGTGCTTTTAAGTAGGCAGTCAGAATGGAGTAGTCAGTAGTCAGATAATAAAAATTTGGTTATGAACGCATGATACAAAGTCTGACTACTGATTACTTATGACTGACTACTTAGAGAATGCCAGCTGCCCTGCCCTTAACCACCAATGAAGTGCATACACTCGAAGCGTGCCGTTTACACGGTCCGCGCCCGCGTTAGCGGCGGCGGGCCCACGCACGTTCTGCTGGGGCACTACCGGGGCTGGTCGCTCGGGCAACTGGCCCATTTTTTCGCCGTGCGCTATGCCACCGCGCTTGCCTGGGTGCAAGCCTGGCCGAGGGGCTGCGCAGTGGCCGACCATCCAGGCAGGTCGCCCTCGTGAAAGTCGCCCTCATTAAAAAAAGCAGCCGACTGGCTGGGCCAGGCGACGCAGCAACTGCGCGACTTCGTGCCGCGTCTGGTCGGCGAAACCGGTGCGAGCGCCGCCAAACCGCGCCAAACAAAATCCCCGCTTCAGCAATGAAGCGGGGATTTTACTAGGACTTACGCAAAAGTTGGTTTTTTAGCCCCAGCGGGGCGGCATGTCGGTAATAAATCCCTGGTAGTGAGAACAAAGTCTCAGCGGGGCGACATTCGTCAGATGGCTGCAAACGAGTGTCGCCCCGCTGGGGCTTTATTTTTGTTTATCAATTATTTACTACCGATATATCGCCCCGCTGGGGCTTAAATTGCGTAAGTCCTATTTACGTAACTGTTGCAAGTGCGGACTACCGAAGCCGGCTATTCAACGCTGCGAAAGTCATTGCTTTTGGCGCCAAAGCCACTTTCCAGCGACTGCGTGCCGTGGTCGGTGCGGGCCGAGGCGCCGGGGCTTGCGCCGCTATCGTCGCGGCCGCTGCCGGCCTTGGTGCCGGTGTTGCCGGCCTCGGTGTTCTTGCTGCCGAAGCGGCTACCGCCGTTACCATAAGCCGCGCCGCTGTCGGGGCGGCTATCCGATGCGTCGGGGGCCTGGTAGCCGTAGCTTTTGCGGCCGTAGCTGCCGGCGTCGCGCTGGCGGCCGTAGTTATAGGCGCTGCTGCCTGCCGATGACGACGACTTGCCTTTGCGGGTAGCCAGCCAGCCCAGGCCGGCGGCCAGAATGGCACCCCCCACTACTTTTTGCGTGGTGCTGAGGCCGCTGATACGGTCGGCGGCGCGGGTGCCGAGGTCTTTCAGCGACTGGGGCAGCTGGTTCACGCTGTTGAGCACGCCGGAATCCTCAATCCACTTTTTGCCGCTGTTCAGCGCGGTGTCGAGCACGGTGCCGGCTGGGGCGTTGGTTTGCTGGCCTTCGCCCTGGCGGTCGGTGCCGGCGTTGGCCGGGGTTTGCGCCGTTGGGTTCGGCGTTGCGTCGGAAGCGCTGGGGGAAGAAGCCGGCTGGCGCGAAGCGGGGCTGTTGGCGTTGGAGCTGCGGCTGGCGTTGGGCTGGTTCGGCGTGGTGCCGAACTGGTCTTTCTGATTATCCATGATACTGGGCGGGAAAAGGGAGATGAAAAGAATAAAACGCGGCCCCGCTGCCGAAGCTGGATGGGGCGTAGGGTTTATTCGTATTCGGAGACCGTGGGGTTGCCGAATGCCCGTATTATTTCCCGGCCTGGGCTTTCAGCTTCAGGGCTGTTGCGCGTGGCGGGGCAGGGGCCGCAGCACGTGGCCGGGGTCGGCCAGTACTACGCGGCGGGCTTCCTCGCGGGCCTCGGCCTCGAACTTATTGTGGTAGTAGCCCACCCGGGCCGTCTCGATGAGGTACTTCCAGAGGAAGGGCAGCAGGCCGTGCTCGCGGTACTGGCGCAGGTGCACGGCCTCGTGGGCCACCCACTCGGCATCGGCCAGAAACTCCGCGCGGGTGGTGCCGCTCAGGTGCACCGTCTGGCCCACCACCATGGCCACCCGCGGGGCCTTGAGAACCAGGCGGGCAATGCGGGCCAGCGGCGAATTAACACGGGTGCGAAGGGGTTGCATGGCAGAAAGGTACGAAGGGTGGAGTGGCGCGCACTTACGAAGTCCCAATGAGTACGGTTGCAGAATTTAAAGGTGCTTTTCAGCTCTGATATTATACTTAACAAAGAATTTTATAGTTTTTTCAATCGAAAAGGGTGAAAGTTTGAATTATTAATCCTAGCTTTACCCAGCGACTCTGCTGCTGTCAATATGATTTCGACGGGTTGCAATTGATTCATTACTTCTTTACTCGGCTGTATTCAGCCTTGCCTATCGCCTAAAAAAGCTACTAGCCGGCGCTTCCACCTCACCAATCGGAACCCGGATGTTGCCTCCTACCCTCTAACGACGGACAATGAAACACAGCCTTCTGTATTGCCTCGCCGCTGGTTCGCTAGCCCTCTCCTTCTTCTTTGAACGTCCGGCCGATGCTTCGGCTGCGGCCCGTGCCTCGGTGGCACCGGTCGCGGCCGAAGCATCGCTGCTTCCGGCCCTGATGACGGTGCTGCCCGCTAACGACCCCACGCTGCCCGGCACCACACCCGCTGCGGAAAAGCCCACCCCCACGCCCGCCGAGCTGGCCGCCTCGCGCGACTCGCTGGCGTACCACTACTACGCGCAGACCCTGGGCCTGCACCTGGCCTTCGACGAGAACAAGAACCTGCTGCGCACGGTAACCGACTGGATTGGTACCCCTTACAGCTACGGTAGCAACTCGCACCACGGCACCGACTGCTCGGGCTTCGTTACCCGGGTATTTCACGAGGTGTACGGCATCACGCTGCAGCGCTCGTCGCGCTCGATGTTTGGCACCACGCAGCGCGTGGCCAAAGCCGAGATGCAGACCGGCGACCTCGTGTTTTTCCGCCGGGGCCACGGCCCCATCTACCACGTGGGCATCTACTTAAAGGATGGCAAGTTTGCCCACTCGGCCTGCAACGGCGGCGTGATGGTAAGCTCGCTGCACCAGGACTACTACCGCCGCAATTTCTACGCTGCCGGCCGCGTGCCGGCCGTAGCTGCCGCCGCAACCCGCGCCGCCGAAGCCCTGATGGCCCGCGTTGAGTAGCTAAGCTACGTATGCCGGAAACGATAACGCCCAACCTTCCCCGGTTGGGCGTTTTTTTGTCTGATGCGCACCTCACAAAAAAATCATCGGAATAAAACCGGGCCGCTATTAAACTTGTAAGCGAGGAGCCCATCTGAGGCAATAAGTTGACGATGAGGCCTGGTGCCGGGCAATAGCGTGCTTCAAAGGATTCATTTAATGCCGTCTTTTTTATGAACCGTAGACACTTCCTCCATCGAAACGCGGCGGTATTGGAGAAGCCGGCGCAGGCCGCTGTTGCGGCGGCAACTCTGGCCGCCCCGCAGCAGGACCCGCCCGAAACCATCAGCCGCTATGCCAACAGGGTGCTGCCGACCGGGCTGGCCCGCACCACCAGCACGCTAGCGCCCTATACCGGCCCCTGGGGCTACGCGCAGGCGGCGCACCTGCTGCGTCGCAGCCTGTTTGGCTTCACCCGCACCGATGTTCTGGCGGCGGCTGGCTCCACCCTCTCCGCCGTGCTCAATGCGCTGCTGACGCCGGCCGCCACGCCGGCTTCACCCCTGAACGTGTCGGCTACCGACACCAGCGTGCCCATCGGCCAAACCTGGGTAGGCCAGGCATTCGACCAGAATGTTGAGGGCGTGCGTAGGGCTTCGCTGCGCAACTGGTGGCTGAGCCTGCAATTGAACCAGAATACTTCCCTGACGGAGAAGATGACGCTGTTCTGGCACAACCATTTCGTGGTGGAACTTGGCGACATCAACGATGCCCGCATGGGCTACGAGTATGTGCGCCTGCTGCGCCAGCACGCCCTGGGCAACGTGAAGCAGCTGGCCAAGGACGTGACCGTGACGCCCGCCATGCTGCGCTACCTCAACGGCAACCAGAGCACCGCCGGCGCGCCCAACGAGAACTACGGCCGCGAATTGCTGGAGCTGTTCACGGTGGGCAAGGGGCCGCTCATCGGGCCGGGCAACTACACCAACTACACCGAGGCCGATGTGCAGGCGGCCGCCAAAGTCCTGACCGGCTGGCGCGACCAGGCTACCGTGCCGGTGGGCAGCTACTACACCGCCAGCCGGCACGATACCACCACCAAGGTGTTTTCGAGCGCCTTCGGCAATGCCAGCATCGCGGCCAACGGCGCGGCCGAGTATCAGGAGTTGGTGGACCTGATTTTTCGGCAGGCCGAGACGGCGCGCTTTCTGGTGCGCAAGCTCTACCGCTGGTTTGTGTACTACCTGATTGATGCCCAGGTGGAAACGGATATTATTCAGCCGCTGGCCATGCTGCTGATTGCTAATAACTTCGACATTGCGCCCGTATTGCGCAAGCTGTTGGGTTCCGAGCACTTCTTCGATGCGCTGAACGTGGGCTGCCTCATCAAGAGCCCACTCGATTTCACGGTGGGGCTGTTGCGACAGATGGAAGTGGTTTTCCCTCCGGCCGCCAACCTGACGGCCCAATACGGCCACTGGGATTACATCAACAGCCTGAGCTACGTGATGCAGCAAACCCTGGGCGACCCACCCAACGTGGCCGGTTGGGCCGCTTACTACCAGACGCCGCAGTTCCACGAGCTCTGGATAAACGCCGTGACCCTGCCCCGCCGCAACCAGGTAACTGACCTGTACATCGGGGCGGGCTCGACCCGCAACGGGGTGAAGGCCGTGATTGACCCCGTGGCCCTGGCCCAGTCGCTGCCGGCCGCTACGGCTTCCGACGGCAACCTGCTCATCGATGAATTCGTGCGGCTGATGGTACCCATTCCGCTCACCGTCAATCAGCTGGCGTTTCTGAAAGCGGCCCTGCTGCCCGGCCTACCCGACTTCGAGTGGACCGTGGAATGGCAGGCCTACCTGGCCGCGCCCACCAGCACGGCCAAAAAAGCCGCTGTAAATACCAAGCTACAAGCCATGCTGCGCGCCCTGATGGGCCTGGCCGAATATCATTTGTCGTAACGCCAATAGTCGATACCATGAAACGTCGCGCATTTCTCCAGACTACGGCCGCGGCTTCGGTGGGCACTGCTTTTCTGAGCGGGCTGCCCATTGGGGCCTACGGATATTCGGCTCAGCTGGCGGCCCTCACCAACGCCACCACGCCTTCGGATAAAGTGCTGGTCATCATTCAGCTGCAGGGTGGCAATGATGGCCTGAACATGATTATCCCACTCGACCAGTACCCGGCCCTGATGGCCGCCCGCGCCAATATTGCCCTGCCCCAGAACCAGGTGCTGGGCCTTACCATGGCCACTGGCATCCATCCGGCCATGGCTCCGCTGCGCAACATGTACCAGAATGGCCAGCTGGGCGTGGTGCAGAGCGTGGGCTACCCTAACCCCAACTTCTCGCACTTCCGGGCCACCGATATCTGGACGTCGGGTTCCGATTCGAACGTGACCCTGACCACGGGCTGGGCCGGCCGCTACCTCAACGGCGAATACCCGGGCTTTCCCACCGGCTTCCCTAGCTCCCAGAACCCCGACCCGCTGGCCATCAGCATCGGCTCGGTGGTGAGCAACTGCGTGCAGGGGCCCACCGTGAACATGGGCATGGCCATTGCCAGCACCTCGTCGTTCTACCAGCTGCTGAGCGGCGGCGTCGATGCCGCGCCCAATACGCCGGCCGGGCACGAGCTCACCTTCATCCGGCAGGTGGTGAGCCAGACGCAGGTGTACACCACGGCCATTCAGGCGGCGGCCGGGCGGGCCCAGAACCTCTCGCCCCTGTACCCCGCCGCCGGCCAGAACTCGCTGGCCGACCAGCTCAGGATTGTGGCCCAGCTGGTGGCCGGCGGCCTGCAAACGCGCATCTACGTGTGCCAGCTCGGCGGTTTCGATACGCACACGCTGCAGGTGCCCGCCACGGGCAGCACCACCACCGGCACCCACGCCACGCTGCTGGGCAAGATTGCCGGGGCCGTGAGCGCCTTCCAGGACGATTTGCAGCGGCACAACATCCAGGACCGGGTGGTGGGCATGACGTTCTCGGAGTTTGGTCGGCGCATCCGGGCCAACTCGGGCTACGGTACCGACCACGGCGCGGCGGCCCCGCTGCTGGTGTTCGGCTCGAAGGTGAACCCCATCGTGCACGGCCCCAACCCCACGCTGCCCGCCAATGCCGGGGTCAACGACCAAATCAACATGGAGTTCGACTTCCGCAGCATCTATACCAGCATGCTGAAAGACTGGTTCCAGGTGACGCCGGCCACGCTCACGCAGCTGTTTGGCCAGAGTTTTTCCTACGTGCCGGTGTTGCGCCCGGGCACCGTTACGGCCACGGCCGGGGCCGCCGAAGCGGCCGAGTTCACGGTGTACCCCAACCCGGTGGCGCGCGACGGCCGCACTACCGTGGCTTACGCTTCGGCCGGCGGCCACGTGCAGGTGGTGCTGCTCGATACGCTGGGCCGCGAAGTGCGCCGCGCCGTCGACCGCGTGCTGCCCGCCGGGGCCCAGCAGCTGCCCGTCGACCTGGGCGGCCTGGCCGCTGGCGCTTATTACTGCCAGGTGCGCGAAGACCATCGCACCGGGTCCCGCATCCTGGTAATCGAGTAGTTGGTAGTCAAGTGCTAAGCTGCTTTTCAACCGGCCGCGATGTCGACCCGCTACGGATGAGCTGGTCGGTATTGCGGTCGGTTATTTTTGGCCTGATTCCGGAAAAAGACAGCCCGGCCGCATGCTTTTCCGTACAGGCATTTCGGGGTTCCGGCCCGGCATTCTTTCAACACTCCTTCTCAAGTCACCCCATCCATCATCATGGAAGCTAAACTCGAACAAATCGAAAAAATCCTGCCCGAAGACCTGGCCCGCACTTTCGAAAGCGCCTACCACGTATTCCAGGGCAAAACCGAGCACGTCGACGACCTGCTGAAGCACGGCGGCATTCTACTGCGTAAAGCATCCAACAAGTTCACGCCCACCCAGATGGTGATTGGCATTGCCGCGCTGGCGGCGGTGGCCGTAGTGCTCATCAACCGCGCCAGCGACGATAATTAGGTCCCGGCTCAGATGGCGCGGTAACTCAGCTTGCCGCATAGCTAAGTAGTCAGTCATAAGTAAGCAGTAGTCAGACTTTGTATCATGCGTTCATAACCAAATTTTTATTATCTGACTACTGACTGCTCCATTCTGACTGCCTACAAAAAAGCAGCTTATCCGAAATCGGGCAAGCTGCTTTTTTGTGCTTTATAGAGTGGTTGTTAATGAATTTCAATGCTGACCGGAATTCGCAGGCGCACGGCCACGGCCTGCCCACGCTGGCGGCCGGGCTCGAAGCGCGGCAGCCGCAGCACGGCCTCGAGAATGGCCTCGTCGGTGACGGTGCCGAGGCTGCTAAGCAGCACGGGCCGCGTGACGCGGCCATCGGGCTCGACTACGAAGCTCACCTGCGTATCGCCGCTCACTACGTGCTCGGGGTAGCGAATCAGCTCCTGAATGGCGGCCTGGATAGCACCCTCGCGGAGGCTGCCGGGCAGGCTGGGCATCTGCTCTGCCTGGCTGTACACCTGGTTTTCGGGTACCGGCGGAGCCAGGCCGGCCGGCGGCGGGCCGGGCCGGAACCACACGTACAACAGCTGGTACTGAGGCACGGGCTGGTCGTCGTAGCCCAGGGCGGGCTGCCAGCGCGGGAAGCTGCGCACGAGGCGCAAGGCTTCATCATCGCAGCTGGGGCAGAGGGAGTTGAGTACTTCGGCCGCGCCCACGCGGCCGTCGGCCTGCAGCACAAAGCGCACCGCGACGCGCCCTTGCAAATCGCGCTGCTGCACTTCGGGCGGCGTGCTTTTATGTTGAAGCAGGTAGGCTTCGAGGGCGGCATCGCCGCCGGGGAAGTGGGCGGGCCGGGCCACCTCAGTGGCGGCAAACACATGGCGCGGCGACAGAAACATCACCGGAATGGTGAGTAGCGTGGCCACCGGCTGGCCCTGGTAGCGGCCGGGGCGTAGCCGGGGCATACGCCGCACGGCGGCCAGGGCGGCGGCATCGCAGGCGGGGCTGAGCGACTGCACCACCGCCGCCTTGCGCCCCACGCCGCTCACGCCCACCACCACGCGCACCAGTACGCGGCCTTCCATGCGGCCCTCGCGCACTTCGGCGGGCAGCAGCAACCGTTGCTGAATGGCTTTCACCAGCGCCACGTTGTCGCTGCCGTTGGGCAGGCTGGGCAGCTGGTCGGCGTAGCTGAATACCTGGCTGGTATCGGTGGCATACTGGTCGAAGCGCTGAGCGGCCGTGGGCCCGCCGGCCAGCAGGCCGCTCAGCAGCAGCAGCCCCTGCCAGAGCAGGCGGCGGCATGGGCAGAGCAGAAGAGGAGGACGAAGCATGCCGCGAATTTACGGCCGGGCGCCAACCGGCGTTGCCAGCAGCAGGGCGGCTACGGAAAGGGCGGGTTGATGGTGCCGTCGTCACCCCGGGCAGCGGTGCTGCCTTCTTCGGTGCCGGGCGGGGTGCGTGCTACGCGCAGCTTGCTGTGGTCTTCGTCGCTCTCCAGCTCCAAGTCGTCGGCGTCTTCTTCTTCCTGGTTTTCCGACTGCTCGCCCGGCCCGACCGATTGCCGGGTGGGGTGGAGCGGGGGCGGTGTTGTGCCGTTGGGGGGCAGAGAACGAGCTTTGGTCGCCGCCAGGTGGGCATAAAGTATCAGCAGGGTGCTGCTGGCTGGTGCTATGGTCCCGATAGCTGGCCAGCGGGGCGGGCCATCGGCGCCAGACACTGATAAAACAAGATAGGGGTTCATCTTTCAGCGAAAAAAAATGAATAATCTTTCGCGAGTAGCCAGTGGGGAGAGAGCTGCTGCTTGTTGTGAATATATGAAAATATTCACGAATAATTTTATTAATACCTGAAAAAACGAGCTGCCGGACTAAAGTCAGTCGTGCGTTTTGCCCATTTTTGAAGGAACGGGCCCGCTGCTCGCAGCTAAGTAGTCAGCCATAAGTAATCAGTAGTTATGCGTCGCTTAATACGTTCATAGACAATATATTGCCATCTGAATACTGACTACTTAATTCTGACTACTCATTTAATGACGCGCAACGGTAAGCAGCCCGGTCCGCTTCGCGCTACTGCCCGCGCAGCGTCCAGGCGGTGGCCACCCGTGGGTTGGCCTCATCGGCTGAGCGCAGAAACACCAGTTCATCGAGTTGTCCCACGCGCCAGGTTTCGACCAGGTTATTATAGAACGGTGAGCCGGGGTTGCCGCTCTGGCCGCCGGGGTACACGCCGTAGGCGCGCACCCGGGGGCCCAGGGCCACCACCATGCGCCAGCTGGGGCCGTTGCGCTCGGAGGTGGCATTCACGATGCCGCCGCCGCCGCCGCAGTCCAGGTTCATCTCGCCGAAGCCGGGCAGCTGAAGCAGGTGCAGCACATCGGTGCTTTTCTGGGCGGCCCAGCGCCATTTGGGCGAGAGCGGGCCAAATTTGCGGGTGAGCGAGTCGGTAGCAAACAACAAGGAGGCTTGCAGCAAATCATGAATATTTTCGTGTTTTGCCGTCCGGCGGTCATCAATCCAGCGCGAGGCATTGCGAAAGCACAAGCCCGATGCACCAGACTCTTTGAGCAGCAGCTCGTTGGTGCGGTCGCGGGAAGGATAGCGAAGCGCTAATTGGGAAGTGGTGCCAAAATCGTCTTCCCACAAGCGCTTGACCAGGTTCTGGTACCATAAGGCGAAAATCGTGGGCCCGATGGCGTTTGCATCGTACCGATAATTCCATTTGGTTAAGGCTGAGAAAGCGGTATACTCGGGCGTTTCCGGCCGGATGGGACTATAACAACCGGCTTCCAGCTTTCCGCCGGCCATCGTTTGCAGCATCCAGGGCAGCATCAGTTGGGCGTTGAGGTCGAGCACGTCGTTCTGCAGGCGGCGCAGGCTGTCGGGCGTCACCTGCGTCATGGCGGCCAGGCGCTGGTTGATGCGGTGGCCGCGCTCGTAGCTGGCGTAGTTCCAGTTGAGGTAGTAGGGGTAGTCGGGGCCGGCCGAAAACTGGTTGGCCGAGCTCACGAATCCCCGGGCCGGGTTCTTCACGTGGGGGTTCTGGGCGGCCGGAATCCAGCCCTGCCAGTCGTAGGCCGGGTCGGTGCCGTCGAGGATGAACTTGCCCTGGTCGCGCCACTTCAGCGGGAAGCGGCCGTTGGGCCAGATGGCAATGTCCTGGGCGTCGTCGGCAAAGATGAAGTTCTGGGCCGGCGAGCCGTAGGTAGCCAGCGCGGCCGTGTAGTCGGCGTAGTTGCGGGCGTGGTTCAGCCGCACGAAGGTGCCCACTTCGTTGGCGCCGTCGTGGGCCGTCCAGCGCATGGCGTGGCCAATGGGCGTCTGGTTCAGGAAGGGCTTTTCGGCCTTGTCGTACACCACCGGGCCGTGGTGGGTGTAGAGCACGGTATCGAGCCGGTCGGGCTGCCCGCGCACCTTAATGCGCTCCACCACGCGGCGCACGGGTTTCCAGCGGCCGGCGTGCCAGTATTCGCGCCGGGTGTTGTCCCGGAATTTCAATTGGTAGAAGTCGAGCACGTCGGCGGCCACGTTGGTTACGCCCCAGGCCACGTGCTCATTAAAGCCAATGATGACGGCCGGCGCGCCCGGAATCGTGACGCCGTACACGTTCAGGCCCGGCGCGCTCAGCTGAATCTGGTACCAGATGCTGGGCAGGTTGAGCTGCAGGTGCGGGTCGTTGGCCAGCAGCGGGTAGCCCGAGGCCGATTTCAGCCCGCTCACCGCGAAGTTGTTGGAGCCCAGCTCGGCATCGGGCTCGGTGCGCAGCTGCTGGCGCGCGTAGGCCGCCTCAAACGACGGCGGCACGGCGGGCGCGGGCAGCGGCTTGAAATCGAGCGGCGTGCCCACCGGCACAATCGGGTCCTCGCGGGTGGGGTAGTCCGGAAACAGGTCTTTCACCACGGCCGTGCCGTACTGGCGCAGGATGTTGCTCATGCGCAAATCGTCGGTGCGGCCACTTAAGTCCCAGGCCATGTACTTGAGCAGCAGGGCGCATTTCAGCGGCTGCCAGGGCTCGGGCCGGTAGTCGAGCAGCTTGTATTCGAAGGGCAGCGTGGCGGGCGTGAGCTGGCTGATATAGGCATTCACGCCGGCTGAATACGACTCCAGCACGGTGCGGGTGCCGGGGTCGGCCATCATGGCGCGTAGCGAGTTGGCCGCGCCAAAGGGCAGGCCCATGCGCCGGAAAAACCGGTCGGTTTCGAGCCGGGCCGGGCCCACAATCTCGCTCAGCCGGCCGGCGGCCACGTGGGTCTGAAACTCCATCTGCCAGAGGCGGTCGCGGGCCGTGAGATAGCCCTGGGCGAAGTACAGGTCGGCCTCGTTCCGGGCAAATACGTGGGGCACGCGGTGGTCGTCGTAGCGCACCGTCACGGGCTGGCGCAGGCCGGGCAGGGCCAGCGTCTGCTTCGCCGGAAAGTCGCCGGGCCGCTCGCCGTTCTGCCAAAAGCCGCGGTAGGGACTCAGCAGCTTGCCGAAGGGCGGCAGGTCGCCCTGCTTCGTATTCAGCATCCACACGAGCGTGATGCACGCGGCCAGGGCCAGCAGGGCTTTCAGCATACGTAGTAGTGAGTATTCAGCAGTGAGTAGTGAGAGTGTGATAGGAGCCGGGAAACCGCCGCGCCCGCCCGGAGAAGCAAGTAACGACAATAGCGTCAATTGCTTCTCCGGGCGGGCACGGCGGTTTCACTCAACTGACATTTTCCAGAAAAAAGAAAAAGCCAACGTGTCTGACTACTCAATACTGAATACGCACTACTAAATCTCTCATCGCAGCGCCACTTCGCGCACCAGCCCGCCAATGCCCCACAGTAGCAGCTGCTGGCGCACGGCTTCGGCCTCGGGGCGCTCGCCGAAGTTGCCCACGAGCACGCGGCTGCGCTGGCGGCCATCGACCAGGTCCTGGGCGATGGTTACACTTAGCTCGGGCAGCACCGCCTTGATGCGGGCCTGCACCGCCTCGGCGTTGGCCGCTTCGACGAACGAGCCGGCCTGAATGAGGAAGCCCGCCGGGCAGTCAACCGATTCGGCCACGTCGATGACCTCGGCGGTGGTGACGGGGGCAGCGGCTACGAGGGCCGTCGTCTTATCGGCGGTGCCGACGGTGGTTACCTTATAAGTAGTATAAGCGGCGTCGGGGTTGGGGTCGGCGTCGTAGAGGGCGGCCAGGTTGGCGGGCGTGGTGGCTGGCCCGAGGGGCGTGGTGTCGGCAACTATTTCGGCTACCACGGTGGCGGCGCCGCAATCGACGATGCCCAGCGGGTGGGCGGCGGCTTCCGACAAGTCGAGAATGCGCTGGTGGCGGAACGGGCCGCGGTCGGAAACCCGCACGATGACGGATTTGCCGTTTTTCACGTTGGTTACCCGCAGGCGGGTGCCGAAGGGCAGGGTTTTGTGGGCGCAGGTGTAGCCGTGGCGGTTGTAGCGCTCGCCGCTGCTCGTCCGCTTACCCTGAAAATAACTGCCGTACCAGGAGGCCCGGCCGCGGAGCACCGTGGTGCTGTTGCTGGCGGTGGTGGGGTCTGAGTGGTTGGTGCGGGGCACCCGGGCCAGCGCCGGGGTGCCTGCAAAGCCCAGCAGCAAAAAGAGGCAGCTGGTGAAAGCGGTTAGTACAGAGCGTCGAACTAAAATCATGCGAATTGCCGATGGTGAGCAGGACAAACATAGGCCGGCCCACCACGCAATGCTAAAAAGCAGCCGGGCGCTGCGACCTGAATGGGGCAAAAAATTGTTCTTTTTCCGGAAAACTTGTATTTAATTAATCTAAGATGCGCTGTTAAAACCAGCCGTCAGCGTCTGTAAACTATATTTTGCCGAACCGGCTCCCAACTCTTGCGCGGGTGCCGGAATTAGATTATACGACGGGTATAAAATTTCGGCCTCGGCGCTACGGCTACCTTTGAAGCCGGGTTGCACAAGTCCGGAATTTTTCGTAAGCAGCTGGTTGGTACCACATTCATTTTGGTAGCTAAAGCCGGGGTGGGCACGGCGCGACGGGCGGTACAGCCGGGGCGGGCTATACTTGCAGCTTTCCTCACCGCGTCCGGCCCTTATGAGCTCCCTTTTTTCCCGCAATCAGTTCTTCGTAAAAGAGCACGTCGGCATTCTGAAAGCCGCCAACAGCTACGACATCCTCGACCTGCAGTCGCAGCAGCAGCTGCTGGAGTGCCGCGAACCCAATCTGGGCTTCTTCACCAAGCTCTTCCGGTTCACGAAATACAAAACCCAGACGCCCTTCGACCTCGAAGTGCGCGACGCGGGCCAGGGTCTCGTGCTGCGCCTGAAGCGCGGCGTGTCACTATTTCGCTCCACGGTGCAGGTCCTCGATGGCCACGACGTGCTGCTGGGCCGTTTCCGCCAGCGCCTGTTGAGCCTGGGCGGCAAGCTCGACCTGCTCGATGCCAACGACCAGGTGGTGTGCACCGTGCAGGGCAAGCTCACCAGCTTCGAGTATACGTTTCTGCGCAACGGCGAGTTGGTGGCCCGCGTCACGAAGCAATGGATGGGCCTGGGCCGCGAGCTGTTCACTTCGGCCGACAACTACGTCATCAGTATCGAGCCCACCGTCGCGGCCTCCGACGACGTGCGCCGCCTGGTGCTGGCCGCCGCCCTGTGCATCGACATGGTGTTTGCGGAGTAGCTGTTGATTGCTCGTTGTCAGCTGTTGGTTGTTCGTTGTTAGTGGATAGATAGCCTGACAACTGACAACGAACAACCATCCTACCTTTGCCTTATGGATTTTGGCCGTCTGCC
Organism: Hymenobacter sp.; assembly: GCA_031387395.1. Taxonomy (GTDB): domain Bacteria; phylum Bacteroidota; class Bacteroidia; order Cytophagales; family Hymenobacteraceae; genus Hymenobacter. Next base: position 1,676 of record JANNDE010000261.1, on the reverse strand, counting down.
CGACCTGCGCTACGTTGATTTTAGCCTGCCGCCCGACCACCCCGAAACGGCCCGCGTGCTGGCCCGCGCCCGGCCCACGCAGCCCGTGCCGGCCCGCCTATACGTCGGCTGTCCCATCTGGACGAATAAGGAGTGGCTGGGCTCGTACTTCCCGCTAGGCATCAAGGAGCCCGAGTACCTGCGCTACTACGCGCGGCAGTTCAACAGTATCGAACTGAACACCACGCACTACCGCATTCCGGATGCCACCACGGTGCGGCGCTGGCGCGAGGCGGTGGGGCCCGCCCCGGGCTTTAAATTCTGCCCCAAGCTGCCGCGCAGCATCAGCCACGAGCGAGAGCTGTTTCAGGCCGATGACTTGGTGGTGACCACGGCGCGGGCCTTCGAAGGACTGGGCGACAACTTAGGTTGGGCCTTTCTGCAGCTGCCGCCGCACTTCGGCCCCGAGCACCTGCCGCGCCTCGAACGATTCCTGGTCGACTTTCCCGCCGTCGTGCCGCTGGCCGTGGAGCTGCGCCACCCGCGCTGGTTTGCCGATGCCGGCCTGGCCGATGCCGTATTCGCCACCCTCGAAGCCCTGAACAAGACGCTGGTGATAACCGACGTGGCCGGCCGGCGCGACGTGCTGCCCATGCGCCTGACCACGCCCACGGCCTTCATCCGCTTCAACGGCCACGGCCTGCACAGCACCGACTACCAGCGCGCCGATGCCTGGGCCGAGCGCATTGCCGCCTGGGTGGCCCAGGGCGTGCACGAGGTCTACTTCTTCATCCACCAAAAAAACGTGCGCCACGCGCCCATCTTCACCCAGTACCTGCTCGGGAAGGTGCAGCTGCTCACGGGCATTGCCGTGCCGCCGCCGCGCATTATTCCGCAAGCGGTGCAGGGAAGCTTGTTTGGGTAAGGGGTGCGCAGCCTTTGCGGCGTACTACACTACAGCAGCGGCCCCAGTATCTGCCACACATTCCCGGCCAGGATTTTCTGGCCTTCCGCGTTCGGGTGCACGCCATCGGGCAGGTTCAGCTCGCGGCGGCCGAGCACGCCCTGCAACAGGAAGGGGATGAAGGGCAGCGAATTCTTATCGGCCAGGGTGCGGAACAGCGCTTTGAACTCGCCCGCGTAGTGCGCCAGGCGGTGGCCGCCCAGCGGGCCGAGGTCGAAGGGAAACTCCAGGCCGGCCAGCACGATTTGGGCGGCGGGGTGCTGCCGCCGCACGGTGTCGATGATGAACTGCAGATTCTGGGTGGTTTCACGCACCGGAATGCCACGAATTCCGTCGTTGGCCCCGAGGGCCAGCACGAATACGTCGGCCGGGTGGCGGGCCAGCACGGCGGTCAGGCGCTGGCGGCCGCCGGCGCTGGTTTCGCCGCTCACGCCGTAGTTGTAGGCTTTATAAGGAAGCGACCGCGCATTGAGGCGCTGCTGCAGGAGGCTGGGGAAGCTGTGGGCGGCGGGCAGGCCGTGGCCGGCGGTGAGGCTGTCGCCGAAGAAGAGGATATTTTTCATGGAATGCTGTTTCAACAGCACGGAGGCCGTTTTCGTGCAGTAAGGCCGGTGCAAAAGACGAACGGTCATGCAGAGCGTAGCGAAGCAACTTTACCCCGCAACGCAACCCATTAGATTGTATTAATAGTTGGGTAAATATTCTTAGCTAAGCTCATCATGAACGCCATTTT
>JANNDE010000222.1:0-14420 GCA_031387395.1 Hymenobacter sp. | reverse complement strand
GGGTGCCTGAGTATTTTCGATGGGGGAATACCCGGGGCCCCCCGAGTTGTGGGGCCGTGCCGGGCTGGGGGCCAGGGTGAGGTGCCCTGCCCGCGTTATCTTTACTATCCGCCCATACCATCCCGAGTTTTGAGTCTCACGCTTAATTTTATCTCCCCCGCCGCCGCGCCCGCGCCCGACCGGGTGACGCTGTTTGCCGACGTTATTTTGCCCCTGCCGCTGCCCCGGCTCTACACTTACCGGGTGCCGTATGAGCTGAACGACAACGTGGTGGTTGGCGGGCGCGTCATCGTGCAGTTTGGGGCCAAAAAAACGCTCAGCTGCATCGTGGCGGCCGTGCACGAAACCGCGCCCAAGGATTATCAGGCCAAGTACATTCTCGAATTTATTGATGATGCGCCGGTGGTCACGCAGCCGCAGCTTAAGCTGTTTCGCTGGATGGCCGACTACTATCTCTGCACCATTGGCGAGGTTATTAACGCGGCCCTGCCGTCGGCCCTCAAGCTCAGTTCGGAGTCGCGCGTTCAGCTGCACCCGGGCTTTGCGCGGGAGGATAACGAGTACCCGCTTTCCACCCAGGAAGAGTTGATTGTGGACGCGTTGGGTACCGTGGAAGATGGTAAAGCCCTAACGTTTACCGAAGTGGGCGACCTGCTCGGCATCACGTCTTTCCACAAGGTCATCAAGTCGCTGATGCACAAGGAGGTGATTTTCCTGTTTGAGCACACCGCCGACAAATACGCGCCCAAGGTGGTGAAGAAGGTGCGGCTGGCGCATCATTTCATCACGGAAGCCTCGCTGGAACAGCTTTTTACCCAGCTCACCAGCAAGCCCAAGCAGCTCGACGTACTGATGAAGTACATGCAGCGCGTGCCGGTGTACCAGAACGAGCACGCCAACCAGGCCGGCATCGAGAAAGCTTACCTCAGCAGCAGCCCGCACCTCTCGGCTTCGGCCGTGAACACGCTCATCAAAAACGGCGTGCTGGAGCAGTTCGACCAGATTGTGTCGCGCTTTCCGCTCGAGAACGAGGGCGTTATCCAGATGAATTTCTCGCTAACGGAGGCCCAGACCACGGCGCGCGATGAGATTATGGCGCACTTCGGCGAGAAGGAAATCGTGCTGCTGCACGGCGTGACCGGCGCGGGCAAAACCGAGATTTACATTGACTTGATACGCAAGGCAATGGACGGCGGCGGGCAGGTGCTGTACCTGCTGCCCGAAATCGCCCTCACCGCCCAGATTGTGACGCGCCTGATGCGCGTGTTCGGCTCGCGGCTGGGTGTGTACCACTCCAAATTCTCCGACAACGAGCGGGTGGAAGTGTGGAACGGCGTGCTCTCGGGCCGCTTTCAGGTGGTAGTGGGCGTGCGCTCGGCGGTGTTTCTGCCTTTCGATAACCTGGCCCTCATCATCGTGGACGAGGAGCACGAATCGAGCTACAAGCAGTACGACCCCGCCCCGCGCTACAACGCCCGCGAAGTGGCCCTGATGATGGCCAACTTTCAGGGGGCCAAAACGCTGCTGGGCTCGGCCACGCCAGCCGTAGAAACCTACTACCAGGCCAGGCAGGGCCGCTACGGGCTGGTAAGCCTCACCAAGCGCTTCGGCGAGGCGGGCATGCCGGAGATTGAGCTGGTGGACACCCGCAAGGCCCGCGAGCAGAAAACCATGCACAACCACTTCACCGCCGACCTGCTGGGCGAAGTAGAGCGCACGCTAGGCCGCCAGGAGCAGGTGATTCTGTTCCAGAACCGGCGCGGCTACGCGCCCGTGGTGGCCTGCCAGGATTGCGGCTGGATACCCAAATGCACCAACTGCGCCGTGAGCCTGAGCTACCACAAGCACAGCCACGAGCTGCGCTGCCACTACTGCGGCTACCACGACAGCATGGTGAGCAAGTGCCCTGCCTGTGGCTCGCGGGCCGTAAAAACCCAGGGCTTCGGCACCGAAAAGATTGAGGACGACCTCAAAATCATGCTGCCCCAGGCCAACATCCAGCGGATGGATTTGGACACGACCCGCGCCAAAAACAGCTATCAGCAAATCATCGGCGACTTCGAGAAGCAGACCACCAACGTGCTGGTGGGCACCCAGATGGTAACCAAAGGTCTGGACTTCGCCAACGTGAGCCTCGTGGGCATCATCAACGCCGACAGCATCATTCACTACCCCGATTTCCGGGCCCACGAGCGGGCCTACCAGATGTTTGTGCAGGTGAGCGGCCGGGCCGGGCGCAAGGGCAAAAAGGGCAAGGTCATCATTCAGACGGCCGACCCCACGCAGGTAATTTTCGACAAGGTCATCCGCAACGACTACCTCGAGTTCTACAACTACGAAATCGTGCAGCGCCACGAGCATGGCTACCCGCCTTTCATGCGCATCATCAAGATGACGGTGAAACACATCGACCAGGGCGTGGGCGAGGCGGCGGCCATTCTCCTCACCCAAGAGCTGGTGGAGCGCCTGGGCCGTGCCGCCGTGCTGGGGCCGGAAGCGCCTTACATCTTCCGGATTCGCAATTTTTACCTGCAGGAAATCACCATCAAGCTCGACCGTGCCCATACCGTGCTCAAGCAGGCCAAGCAGCTGATTATGGAGGCCATGGACGTGGTGAAGGACCAGAAGGAATTCCGGCAGGCCCGCCTCGTGGCCGACGTGGACCCGATGTGACCACGGATGAGCGCGAATTTTAGCGGATTGCACGGATTTCGTGGACGTGCAATCCGGCCACCTGTTTTCGGCCTCGGCTCCAAAAAAAAGCTCCTTCCGCAAGTGCGGAAGGAGCTTTTTTTGATTGCTGGCGAATGCCGAACGCTACAGCTCGTCGAGCAGATAAAGCACAATCAGCACCAGACCAACGAGTATCAGCAGGGCCCCAAGCAAGTAAACCAGGCTCGAGCCAACGGCGGCAGCCAGGATTTCGATTACCACCCCAATCAGGACGAGAATGAGGCCCTGACGGAGCTTGCCAGACAGCTTTTGCGTAGCCGCGGTGTTATCGTGCTGATGGGCTGCACCTGACTTTTGCACCGCTTTTTGCAACTTTTTGGTCACCTTGGCTAGGGCCAGGCGCTGCACCAGACTCAGCTTGGGAGCCGGGGCAGCGGCTACCGTAGCGGCAGCAGCCGACGACTCGGGCACCGCAACCGACGTAGCGGCGGCAGCGGGCGCATTGGCGGCCGTGGCCTTAGCAGGTAGTGCGGCTACTACCGGCGCGGGGGCTGGCAGGGCCGTGATAGCAGCGGCAGCGGGAGCGGGAGCGACCACCACTGTTTTGGCAGCAACGGGCACGGGAGTGGCGGCACGGGCCACGCCGTGATAGGAGCTGCCTTTGGGCAGCATGGCGTACTCGGCGCGGCTGCAGCTGCCCAGGGCAAGGGCACAGGCGGCCACGGCAACCAGCTTGGTGAAAGAGGATACGATGTTTTTCATGGACTACACGAGGGTAACAACGAGCGACAGTACTCGCTTTTTCGCCAAAACTACAAATCACAGGCCGGGTAAAGAACTGTTTTTTTCGCGGGCAACAGAACCGGTGGTCAACTCGTTGGCTGGGTGGCGCAAATGATGTCCTCCCAACTTCTGCTGAACGCTCCGCCGGATAACGCTGTTGACGACGCCTGATGTGCTTACTTGCGAACTGTATGAAGTACTGTTTTTTGGCCCGACCACGGGTCTTGACTAACGGGTTATTGAACGGCGGGGCCTGGCTGCTATTGTGGGGCTGCACCCAGCTGCCCGCTGAAACCAACCCATCGGTGGCCCTTATCCGAAAGCTGGCCGCCGCTGCCACCACCGATACAACGGGCTATGAAACCGCCGCCCCGCGCGACCCCAACGGCATTGGCACCTACTACCTGGGCCGCCAGATTGCCCACGTAATGGGCCACGAAGGAGCCAGCTGGCTCGAACGCAGCGGCCGCCGCCAGGAAGAAGGCACCGACCTGCTGCTGCGCGAATTGAAGCTGAAGCCCACCGACATAGTAGCCGATATTGGCGCGGGCACGGGATTTTTCTCCTTCCAGCTGGCCAAACGGGTGCCGCGGGGTGAGGTGCTGGCCGTCGACATCCAGCCCGAGATGATTACGGCCTTGCAGCAAAACAAGCGGCGGCTGAAAATCCGCAACGTGCGCCCCGTGTTGGGCACCACCACCAACCCGGCCCTGCCCCCCGACAGCGTCGACGTGGTGCTCATCGTGGACGCGTACCACGAGTTCGACCACCCGCGCGAAATGGCGCGCGCCATCCGGCGGGCGCTGCGGCCTGGCACCGGCCGCCTGGCCCTGGTAGAATACCGCGCCGAAGACCCCACCGTGCCCATCAAGCGCATTCACAAGATGAGCATCGGGCAGGCCCGCAAAGAAATGGCCGCCGTGGGCCTCATCCTGACCGATTCCATCGAAACCCTCCCGCAACAGCACCTGCTGCTGTTCAGAAAGTAGCATAGGCGTCAGCTTGTGCACGAGCGCAGCGAGTAGAGGCGTTGACACCCGCTACGCTCGCCGCAAGCCAAAGCTTACGGTACTTTGCGGCATGAACCCCGACCCGCGCCAGCTTTCCATTCACGATTTCACCTACCCGCTGCCAGCCGGGCGCATTGCGCCCGAGCCCCTGCCCGACCGCGCCGCCAGCCGCCTGTTGGTGAGCCGCAGCGGAGTTATCACCGATAAAACCTTCCGCGACCTGCCCGGCGAGCTGCCCGGCGGCGCGCTGCTCATCTTCAACGATACGCGGGTGGTGCGGGCGCGGCTGCTGGCCCGGCGGCCCACCGGCGGGCAGGTCGAGCTGTTTTGTCTCGAGCCCGTGGCCCCGCACCGCAGCCTGGAGCTAGCCTTGCAGCAAGCCGGCCACTGCACCTGGCGCTGCCTGGTAGGCAACGGCCGCCGCTGGAAAGAAGGCCCCGTAACCCTCGAATTTGAAACGGCCGACGGCCAGCGAGCCACCCTGCACGCCGAACGCCAGGCCCAGGAAGCCGGCACCGCCCTCATCGATTTTCGCTGGGAACCGGCCGGGCTGCCTTTCGCCGAGGTGCTGCGCGCCGCCGGCCACCTGCCCCTGCCGCCCTACATCGACCGGCCCGATACCGCCACCGATGCCGTGCGCTACCAGACCGTGTACGCCGCCGCCGAAGGCGCCGTGGCCGCGCCCACGGCCGGCCTGCACTTCACCCCCGAAGTGCTGGCCGAGCTGCAGGCCCGGGGCTTTGCTACCGGCCACGTGACGCTGCACGTGGGCGCGGGCACCTTTCAGCCCGTGAAGGCCGACCGCATGGCCGGCCATCCCATGCACACCGAGCCCATTATCGTGACGGCCGCGCTGCTGCGCCAGCTGCTGGCGCAGCGGCCGGGGCCGGTCATCGCCGTGGGCACCACCAGCCTGCGCACCCTCGAAACCCTGTACTGGCTGGGGGCCGGCCTGCTGCTGAGCCCGCCGGCCGCCGAAGCCCCCGCCGAGCTACTCGTGACGCAGTGGCAGCCCTACGAGCTGGCCGCCGCCGCTACCGCCATCACCGCCGATGCCGCGCTGCACGCCCTGCTCCGCCACCTCGAGGCGCGGGGCACCGATACGCTGGAGGCCAGCACCCGCCTGCTCATCGCGCCGGGCTACCGCTTCCGGCTGGTGCAGGGGCTCATCACCAATTTTCATCAGCCCGAAAGCACCCTGCTGCTACTGGTGGCGGCTTTGCTGGGCCCCGGCTGGCGCGCCGTATACGACCATGCCCTGGCCCGGGACTACCGTTTTCTGAGCTACGGCGACAGCTCGCTGCTGCTGCCATAGCCGGCTCGCTGGCAATGGCAGACGCCCCCGGCACTATAGCACGGTAGTAGCAATAACCTTTGCCGGAGGGACGCGTACAAGCCCCATAACCCTTTCTATTTCTATAGCAACTCATGAAAAAAGCAGCCCTGTTCCTCGCCCTGTCGACCTTCGCCACCACCGCTTTCGCCCAAACCACTCCTACTACTGAGGTGAAAACCCGCGACAACGGCACCACCAAAGTGGTAACTAAAACCGGTAAAACCAACGCTGGGCAGGTTATCGACAATACCAAAGATGCCGCTGGCAACGTAGCCAAAAAAACGGGTAGCGCCATCAAGCGCGGTGCCAGAAAAACCAAATCTGCCGTGAAGCGTGGCACCCAGAAAGTGGGTGACAAGACGGTAGAAGCTACCCAGAAAGCCGAAGCTAAAACCGAATAATCCTTTCCAGGACCTGTTCCTTTCCGTATTTCCAGAAAGACTCCGGCCGTGGCCGGGGTCTTTTTTTGTGCGCCTGCGGGGCGGAACGCGGGGCCGCGCGCCGTTGGCAGCAGCGCTAGCGCGGCCGGGGCTTCTCGCGCATCTCGTGCAGCACTTTCTCGACCACGCCGCGCCCGAACAGGCTGAGGCCAGCGTTGAACACCACCAGCGCCACCGTACCGGCCGCCAGCCATTCGGTAGCAGGCACGTGCTGGTCTTTCAGGTTGCCGGCCCAGTGTATCAGGCTGGCTCCCGCGCCGGTTGTAGCCAGCCCCAGCGGGGCAAACAGCAGCCATTTTGCTCTGTGCGTCATCGTCAGGAAATATGTTTGCCGGTAAATGTAATGCTCCTCCGCAGGCGGCGATTGCTGCCGGGGGCTGCGGCCAGCGCGTACCTTGCGCCTTTTCGCCTACGCACGCTCACTGCCCTTGTCGCGGCGCCCGCCGCCGGTTTGCCTATGACTCCCTACGAACAACTGCTGCACCTCGCTTTCACGGCCCCCAACGACGTGAAGTACTACCTCACGCCCACTACCCTGCGGGCCTACGACCAGCTACGCGCCGCGCCGCCGGCCCAGTTGCCTTTCCGCTTCGAGCAGGTGCGCCTGGGGCTGGCCATGAGCCTGCTGAAGCTGGTGTCGGAGCTCGGCGACCACGACGAGAGCCGCCAGGTGCTCGATGTGCTGCACCGCGCCCTGAGCGAGGCCCGCTCGCCCGAGGACATCGACCGCATTGTGGGCCGCGACGCCCGGCTGTTCGACCGCCTCTACGAAAACCTGTATGTGAACGAGGAGGGCGAGGAGTTGCTCAACCTCTTCGGCCGCACGCTGGATGCCGATGCCCCCGGGCTGCTCGAAGAAATTGCCCGGGAAGGCGTGGACCTAGCCCGCACCCTCGATTTTGAAACCGACGAAGACTAACGCTCCCTCCTCAACCACTCACTTTTTTCTGTTATGACCCTCACGATTCTTGGTTTTATCATTCTGGTGCTGGGCCTGAATGCCTCCCGCTTTTCGGAACGGCTGATGCGCCTGCGCGGCGGCCTTGTCTTTTTGGGGGCTGCCTTCATGCTGCTGGGCCTGGCCCTGAGTACCGTAGTGCAGATTGGCGTGGGCCAGGTAGGCGTGCAAACGCTGTTTGGCCAGGTGCAGAGCCGCGTGCTGCAGCCCGGCCTGAGCGTGGTCAATCCGCTGGTGGACGTGACCCGCTTCGACACCCGGACCCAGAACTACACCATGTCGGCGGTGCACGGCGAGGGCCAGCAGGCCGGCGACGATGCCATCCGGGTGCTCTCGGCCGATGGCCTGGAAGTGGTGATTGACCTCACGGTGCTCTACCACGTGGTGCCGGCGCAGGCCCCCAAAATCCTGGCCACCATCGGCGAGGACTACCAGGATAAAATCGTGCGCTCCATTTCGCGCACCCGCATCCGCGACGGGGCCGTGTTCTACGATGCCGTGGCCCTGTACTCGACCCGGCGCGAGGAGTTCCAGACCCGCATCCTGGCCGCCATCGAGAAGGACTTTCGCCACGATGGCCTGCAGCTCGACCAACTGCTCATCCGCAACATCCAGCTGCCCCAGTCGGTGAAGGCCAGCATCGAGAGCAAGATTTCGGCCGAGCAGGACGCGCAGAAAATGCAGTTCGTGCTGCAAAAGGAAAAGCAGGAAGCCGAACGCAAGCGCGTCGAGGCTCAGGGCATTGCCGACTACCAGCGCATCGTGAACACCGAGCTCAGCGACAAGCTGCTGCAATACGAAACCATCAAGGCCAACCAAGCTATTGCCACCTCGCCCAATACCAAGGTCATCATCATGGGCGGCGGGCGGGGTGCCGCACCGCAGCTACTGATTGGGGATAAGTAACCAGGTTTCGGCCTGAAATATCCGGCCAGAGCATACAAAAAAGGGCCCGTCGCGTGTGCGACGGGCCCTTTTTTGTATTAATTACGATAATTAGTCAGCAGCAAAATTAATAGCCCGGATTCTGCGTCAGGTTAGAATTAACGTTGATTTCGCGCTGTGGAATAGGTAGCACCAGATTGTTGGCAGTAGCAGGTAGGCTACCAACTGCCAGCCCGCTACGTTTGAAATCGTGCAAATAAAAACCTTCAAACGCCAGTTCTTGGTGCCGGTCGCTGAATAGCACGGTTAGGTTCACATCGGCGGCCGTCAGCAAGGGCGCGTGGGCGCGTTCGCGTACGGTATTGAGGTCTTCAAAGGGTTCGGCTCCCACATTCGTACCAGCCCGGAAGTTACCCTCCGCCCGCGTGAGATACATTTCGGACAGACGAATCACCTTCACGTTGCCATATATCTCATCAAACTTCGTGGTCAGATTGCCATTCTCCTGGTTAAAGAGTAGACCTCGCTCATCGGCCGCGTCATAACTCGCCACAAAGTTGTCACTCACCGCAATATCTCCGCCCCGGCCATTTTTCGAGTAGAACGTATTAAGGTCATTGGTGCCCGATTGCACGTTCACCTGCATGTCAAAGATATCCTCGTTGGTATTGCTCTTGGCAGCAAACTCGTCGGAAATGGGGGTAATCAGACGAAAAACGCCCGATTTAATCACCCTATCGGCCTCCACAGTAGCCAGACTATAATTACGCTGCTGCAGATACACGCGCGACAGCATGCCCGAAGCCGTGTAAGTGGTGGCAAAAAAGGTGGACGTAGCCGAGACGGAGGCGAAGGGCTTGAGTTTGGCTTCAGCATCCAGTAGGTCGAGCAATACCTGTGCATACACTTCTGCTACGGTGTTGCGGGCAACTTTGGCAGCCGAGCCGGTCGCATCTACCCCATTGATGATATTGGTAGCGGTGAGTACCAACGGTACACCGGGATTGGCCGCCGGACTGCCATCGTTCCAATCTTTGGCAAAAGCCCGCACTAGTTCGAAATACATGGCACCTCGAATGAATTTTGCCTCGCCGATAATCCGGTTCTGCTTGGCGGGCGTCACCTTACTGATATTAGCCAGCACCGTATTGGCAATGTTAATAGCCTGGTATGCTTGGTTCCAGGTGCCAGCAACAAAAGTGTTCGTTTTGGCGATGTTCTTTTGGTAAATCTCGTTAGGCTGTGCGAAGGTACCCTGCCAGAACAGTTCACTGTTGGCACCTTTAGGGTCGCCCAGCAAATCGGCCACGTATTGCAGGCGACCGCCATAAAGGTCGATGCTACCCAGTACGGCGTAACCGCCGCGCAACAGCGACTCCACATCGGCAGAGCTTTGGATAGCTTTATCAGCTAGCACAGTATCGAAAGGCTCGATATCGAGGCGCTTATCGCAGCCGGCCAAAGGTGCCGCCAGCAGCACGGTGCTCGTAGCGAACGCACGGAAGAATTTATTCATGGTCTGAGATATTAAAAAAGAAAAGGGCCGGAGCCCGCACTACGGATTTTAGAAGCCAATGGAAGCGCCCAAGGTATAGGTGCGCAACTGCGGGGCCGAATAGAAGTCGTTACCCTGGCCAATGTTTCCAGCCGCATAGTCGGCGTTTACCTCCGGGTCCGAACCTTTGTACTTGGTGAAAGTAAGCAGGTTAACACCAGTCAGGAAAATACGGGCACTGGCCAGATGAATGCTGCTCAGCATCGCTGTGGGGAAGGTATAACCCAGCGTAGTGGTCTTCAGGCGCACGTAGTCGCCGTTGGAAAGGTAACGTGACGAGTTATTATAACCAGTATTGAGGAACAGGCGAGCCTGCGGCACATTGGTAACGTCGCCCTCCTTCTGCCAACGGTCGAGTTGGTCGGCAGTTTGGTTATCCAAACCGGTGCCAAAACCCGCCGACATATACTGGCCGGCTCCATTGTAGATTTTGTTACCGAACACCCCTTGGAAAGTAAAATTCAGTTCGAAACCCTTGAAGCCAATGGTATTCGTCACACCACCCGTCCAGCGGGGGTTGGGGTTGCCCAGCACCACCTGCGCGGCTTCGTTGTAGCTGTTAGTAGTACCCTTGCTGTGGTCGATGAAGGTAGTACCGTCGGAATTGGTGACGTTTTTCCAGTACAGAGCATCACCGTTTTTGGGGTCGGCCCCGGCAAACTCCTGCGCGTAGAACACGCCAATGGGCTGGCCTTCGATAGCGCGGTTGATGAAGCCACCCTGAACAACCTGGCCGCCGAGGTTGGTGACGCGGTTGATATTCGTAGACGCGTTGAAGCTTGTCGTCCAGGTAAGGGCACCACCCACGGCATTACGGGTCGTCAGGGCCATCTCAATACCTTTATTCTCCATGTTGCCCACGTTGCGGAATAGCGCAGTGAAGCCAGTAGTACCGGGCACGGAGGTTACTAAGGCTAAGTCGCGGGTCTTCTTCAGGTAGAAATCTACTTCACCGTAGATACGCCCATCGAGAAATCCGAAATCCAGGCCGGCATCGGTCTGCGTGGTAGTTTCCCACTTCAGGTCAGAGTTGCCGAGCACCGCGGGGCGCTGGGTGGCCAGTTGGCCGTAAGCCCCGGCCGAATACTGGGGTTGGTAGCCGAAGTCGGCAAAACCCTGATTGCCGGTCTGGCCATAGCTGAAGCGGGGCTTCAGGGTGCTGAGAATTTTCTGGTCCTTCAGGAAGCTTTCTTCCGTCATTACCCAACCGATTGAAGCTCCCGAGAAGGCGCTGTATTTCTTAGCAAACCGCGACGAGCCGTCGATACGACCACTCAGCGTCACTAGGTATTTATTTGCGAAAGCGTAGTTGGCGCGCCCGAAATACGACTGCAATGAGCTGGCCGAACTGGTTGAATTTCCGCCGCTGATAACGGCCGAGCCGGACAGCGTCCGGTAGGCATCGCCGGCAAACTGCTGGCCCTGAACGAGGTTACCGGTGCGCTTACGCTCCTCGTAGGCCGTGCCAGCCACAATTTCGAGCGAATGCTGCTCGCCAATGCTGGGGTGGTAGGTGAAGTAGTTATTGGTGGTAAAGCGGGTATTCTGCACATCGCCGTTGTAGCCCGAGCCGTTCACGGTGGAACCCGTGTTACGGGACGTCAATAAGCCCGACTTGTAATCCTCGTTCTGAAATAGCAGGTCGAGACCCACTTCACTGCGGAAGTTCAGGCCCCGCGCAATGTCGAGACCGGCGTACACATTACCCAGCGTACGGTACACGGTGGTCACGTTACGCACGTTTTCGAGGCTCAGCACCGGATTATAATAGAGGGGGTAGTTCATATTAGGGGCACCGGATACTGGGTCCAGCGCGCCACTGGTCAGGTTAGTGCGCGGGTCGATGGCGGGCGTAATCGGCGACAGGGCAACGGCCTGATAGGCCGTACCAAACGAATTGTCATTGTCGATACGACGGTTTTTTGTGCGCGACAGGTTCAGGTTCACCCCCAGCGTCAGGCGGTCGTTAGCTTTGTGGTCGACGTTGATGCGCGCGTTCATGCGCTCAAAGCTGTTGTTTCGGATAATACCCAACTGGTTGATGTAGTTGCCGGCAATGTAAAAGCGGGTGCGTTCGTCGCCGCCACTGGCCGACAGCGAGTATTGGTTGGTGGGGGCGCGCTGCTCCACTTCCTTTTGCCAGTTGGTGTTCACGGCCCCGGTTTCGTAGTCATTGGTGCCGGCCGAGTAGCGCTTGAGGCGCGATTCGGCAAATGTCACATAGTCGAACGTCGGGTCAATCTTGTATGAGTTAGCTGCGGCCTCACGTACAAGGGCCACGTACTGAGTGGCATCCAGAAACTTGCGTTCGCGGGTCGGGTAGCTCAGACCCGTCTGGTAACCAAACTCGAAACGGGTAGCACCGCTCTTGCCACGCTTAGTAGTGATGAGAATAACGCCATTAGAAGCCCGCGAGCCGTAGATGGCCGAAGCCGAAGCATCCTTCAGAATGCTGATGCTGGCGATATCGTTGGGGTTGATGTCCGTCAGCGGGTTGGTGGGAGCACTAGTGCCGGAGTTGTCATCGCTGATGACCGGAATACCGTCGACCACATAGAGCGGCTGGTTGTCGCCGCTCACCGACGACGTCCCTCGGATGCGCACTTTAGTAGCTTGGCCCAGCTTGCCACCGCCGTTTTCGATGAATACTCCGGTAGCCTTGCCCTGAATAGCCTGCTCGAATGTTACCACCGGCACATTGTTGATTTCCTTGCTGGTCACCGTTGCCACCGAACCCGTCAGGTCGGCTTTGGTTTGGGTGCCGTAGCCCACCACAATGGCTTCGGTCAGCTGCGTAGGCGACGCGGCCAGCGTTACGTTGAGGACACTTTGCCCGCCCACTGCAATGGTCTGGGACGTGTAGCCAACCGAGCTGATAACCAGCGTGGCATTAGGCTGAACGCTGAGCGAGAAAGCACCGTCAGCGTTGGTGCTGACGCCGTTGGAAGTGCCCCGCTCGATAACGGTAGCCCCGGGCAGCACCCCACCATTGGAGGCCGTTACCCGGCCGCTGATAGCGCTGGTCTGCGCCCAGGCCGAGGTCGAGCACAAGCAGGCTGCCAGAAACAGCAGCAGCCTGAATTGGGAGAATAGGGTTTGTTGCATGAGTAAAAAAATGTTGGTGAGAAACACGAATAATGCAGTCTCTTTCGCTGTAAACCGCGGAAAGAGATGGAAACGTAACCCTGAAATAACGGCTTATTTACAATTCCTACCTGCACGATGCTGGAGCGAAGATAATTGCACACACCGGATTTTGTTTTAGATTCGTTCTCTTACCAGGGCTTCCGCCCCAAAAAGCGGCACTTGCTTTTGCCAGGCCCTTCGGGGCCGGGATGCTGAATTCGCCCCTTTTTTCGGGGCTGTAGCCCCGGCTGTGCTACGCCATCCAAAGGCTAGAGCCCCTTTAGTCGAATCAAAAATCCCGGTCCCGGCCCTATTGCGGCGGGCAAAACCGGTGGGCCGGTTTGGTGCGGAAGCCCTGCGCTCTTGCCAATATTTTCGGCGGACATAGCCGCGGTGCCTACCTTTACTTTTCTAAATTCGGGTGCCGCCCCCGGGCCGTTGCCTTCGCTCTGCTTCCTGCTTCAATGCCCACCATTCATTACCTGACCACCGCCGAGGCCGTAGCCACCGCCGCCGCCCATTTTGCCACGCTGCCCCGCATTGGCATCGACCTGGAGTTTGACGATATGCGCCACCGATACGGCCGTCATCTGGCCCTGATTCAGGTATTTGATGGCCAGGAAGTGTATCTGATTGACCCGCTGCCGCTGCCCGACATGGCCGCTGATTTGGAACCGCTGTTTGCCGTGCTGCGCGACCCGGCCGTGGCCAAGGTGTTCCACTCCTGCAAATCCGACATCCTGTTGCTCGACGAGGTATTCAGCGTCAACTGCCGCAATATCGTGGATACCAGCCTGCAGTTCACGCTGCTGGCCGCCGAGGATAATAATATTTCGCTGGGCCGCCTCATCCAGGCCGAGCTGGGCTTTGAAGTGGACAAAGGCGAACAGAAATCGAACTGGCTAAAGCGCCCGCTCACGGAGGCCCAGAAGGAATACGCCGCCAACGATGTGCTCTACCTCTTCGAGCTGACCGACCGGCTCAGCGCCCGCCTGGAGGAGTTGGGCCGCGCCGACTGGGCCGCCCAGGAGAACCTGGCCCTCGAAGCCGTGCGCTACGGCCGCGACGACCCGCGCCCGTGGTCGCGCAATGCCGCCAAGTATAAGATTTCGAGCCAGGAAATGCCCATTTTCCGCGAGCTGTACATGCTGCGCGATGCCGTGGCCCGGCAGCTCGACCGCCCGCCCTACCACATTCTCAGCAACGACCGCCTGGCCGAGCTGGCCCGCAACCCGCTCGAAACCGCCCTCCAGCTGCGCACCGCCAACGGCCTGCACCCCGAGCTGAAACGCCCGCCCTACGCCGAGCAGCTCCTCGCCATCGGCACCACCGATTTGGAGCCCGATGCCCCGCTGCCAGCCGACCAGCGCAAGTTCCCCTTCCGCCGCCGCCTCAACGGCCCCGCCGCCGCCCGCGCCGATGCCCGCGAAGCCCTGCTCATGGCTCTCAAAGGCCACCTCACCACCGACCACGGTGCCACTATGGCCAACATGGTGCTCAGCAACCGCCTCATTGCCGACATCATCGAGCTGGGCACCGAGAGCGCCCTGCGCCCCTGGCAGCAGCAGCTACTGAAGGATTCGGCCACGAAGCACGGCGAGGATTACGCGTCGCTAGAGCAGCCGTTTTAAATTTTTGACGAAATAAAAAAGAA
>JANNDE010000118.1:0-1015 GCA_031387395.1 Hymenobacter sp. | reverse complement strand
GGAGATCTGCTGGCAAACCAGGGACAAGGACGCTTCAAGAACGTCGGGCAGGAGTCCGGGGTTGCCTATGATCGCGATAGCAATGTCCACGGCGGAATGGGCACCGACTGGGGGGATTTCAACAACGATCTCAAGCCCGACCTTCTGGTGGCCACCTTCCAGAACGAGCCCAAGTCTCTCTACCGGAGTGAGTCCGGGGGCTTCTTGACCGATGTCAGCTTCCCCGCGGGCATTGGAATGCTAACGCGGCCCTTTGTGGCCTTCGGTATTCACTTCCTGGACTTTGACAACGATGGCTGGCTCGACATTGCCATCGCCAATGGCCATGTTCAGGATAATATCGCCCGTATCGACCGGAGCACGACCTACCGGCAGCCCTCCCAGCTCCTGCACAACAAGGGAACCGGCACCTTTGAGGAGGTGACGGCGGCGGCGGGGGCCGGATTTGCACAGCCGATCGTCGGCCGTGGGCTCGCCGTGGGCCCCGGTGGTGGCAAAGTGCCAGCGGGCGGCATCGGTCACGCCCAGGCGCTGGGCGTAGTCCTTTAGCACCGGAATGGTGTCGTGGGCCGGGTCGATGGTGTGCGATAGGAAGACGATGCGCGGGTCTTTGGCGTACTTGGTGTACACTTTCAGCAGCTCGCCCTGCATTTTGGGGCAGATGCCGGGGCAGGTGGCGAAGAAGAAATCGGCCACGTAGGCCCGCCCGGCAAAGGTTTGGTTGGTGATGACCTGCCCGGCCTGGTTCACGAGGCGGAAGCGGGGCACGGTGGCAAACACGGTATCGGCGGGGCCGCCATCGGCGCGGGGGCGCACGTCGCGCTCACCCATGATGGGTAGTTTGGCTGCCTCCTTCGGCGGTTCGGTGCAGGCGGTGGTGAGTAGGGTAGCGGCCAGCGTGGGCAGCAGCAACAGGCGTTTGAGCATGATTTATTGGGGTAGTCAGTATTTGGTAGTCAGACAGCAAGGCGTTGAAGCATCAGATTGTTGAATCAAATCTGACTACTGACTACCA
>JANNDE010000204.1:0-6233 GCA_031387395.1 Hymenobacter sp. | reverse complement strand
CGCTTTTACGCCGAATGGCTGGCCGACACCCTGCGCTGGGCCGAAGCATCGGGGCCGACTATGGCTGCTGCGCCGGCACCTTAAAGCGGTTTTGGGGTAGGTGTACAGAGTTAAAAGGTGAGAGTTAAAAGTTAAAACAAGAATTCATGGATTTTAACTTTTAACTCTCAACTTTTAACTCTGTACACCTACCCCAAAACCGCTTTAAGGTGCCGGCGCAGCAGCCATAGTCGGCCCCGATGCTTCGGCCCAGCGCAGGGTGTCGGCCAGCCATTCGGCGTAAAAGCGGGCGCTGCCCTGGTAGAGGCTATTGGGCAGGGCGTGCAGCGCGGCCCGGGCCTGGGTGCGGGCGCGGTCGGCATCGCCGGCCAGGCGGGCAAGGGCGGCTTCGGCCCGGGGCCACACGTCGGCCGCGATGTGCGCCGAGGGCCGGGCCCGGGCCATAAAGGCGCGGGCCGCCGCCAAATCGTGCTGGTAGGCCGCCGCGAAAAAAGCCGATTCGAGCCAACCGGTGCCCTGCAGGGCGGCGGGCATATTGGCCAGGCGCTGGCGGTATTCGGCCAGGTGGTACGCGGCCGGCTCCAGTTGGCCCGCATCGAGGGCGGCCAGGTAAAGGAAGTAGTGCACGTAGAGCTTAAAAGGCAGCTCCTCGGGCCGCGCGGCGGCGGCTTCGAGCAGGGCCCGGGGCAGCTCGCGGGGGCGCACGCCGGCCACCGAGCGGGCCAGGGCCGACACCACCGCCATCTCGAACTGCCCGGCCGCGCCGTCGCGCCACAGGTTCAGCACCCGCGCCCCGGCAAAGCGCTGCGGTTACTTGGGGGCGTCGCTACTGCGCTACTGCCCGCCCTGCTTGCTGCCGCCACTCTTCACGTCGTCGTTGCTCACCGACTTGCGCTGTTTGCCTCCCTGCTGGGCCTGCCCGAAGCGGTAGTTGAAGCTGAAGCGGAAGCAGCGCTGGTAAGAATACCCCAGGTTGGTTTCGCGGAAGGCAGGCGTGTCGGTGGTGTTGCGGTACAGCCAGTAGTTGTTGAAGGGCGCGGCGAGGTTCAGCACCACGTCGGCCTTGTCTTTGAGGAAGGTTTTCTTGGCCCCCATCTGGTAGTAGAGGTTGGCCGAGCCACGGCCCTGCAAGTCGGGCGAGGGCAGCGACGCTACCAGAAAACCCTGCAGGGTGAAGTTTTTGGGCAGCTTGTAGGAAGTATTCAAGTTCAGACTCGCCGTGAAGCCGCGCCGCTCGATGCCCAGCGCCGGGCTGCGGCGCACGATATACTGCACATCGGGCCCGCCGCTGATTTCCCAGCCCTTGGCGGGCTTGGCCGAGCCGTAGAAGTTGAGCTGATAGAACGAGTTGGCCGCCACGTTGGCATAGGTCTGCCGCGTGATGCCGGCGGCATCCGGCCCCAGGCGAACGGCCTCAATGGCGTTGCCCGTGCGGCGCACCGAGGCCGCGATATTCAGCGAGCCGGCCTTGCCGTTGGTGTTGAAAGCCAGCTCGTAGGAGTCGGTCAGCTCGGGGTTCAGGGCGGGGTTGCCGTACACGAGGTTCTTCGGGTCGGAGCGGTCGATGAAGGGGTTTAGGTAGTCGATGTAGGGCCGCGTGATGCGGCGCGAGTAGGCCAGGCGCAGGCTGTTGTTGTCGCTGAAGGCGTACTGCGCGTTGCCATTAGGCAGCAGCGACAGGTAGCTGCGCACGAAGCTGGTGTCGTTGGTGCGGAAATTAGCCGCCAGGGCGGTGCGCTCCAGGCGGCTGCCCAGGCTCAGGGTCAGCTTCTTGCTCAGCTTGTTGGTGTAGGTGGCGTAGCCGGCCCGCACGTCCTGGCTGTAGCTAAAATCGGTGGCGCGGCCGGCCAGGGGCACGAAACCGGGCTTTTGCCCCAACGTCAGGCCATCCACGGTGGCCACCGAGCCAGTGCGCCGCCAGATGCTTTTCAGGCCGGTTTCCAGCGTCTGCTTCTCGCCGAAGGGCTGCACCAAATCGGTCTGGAACGTCACTTCCGAGCCCGGCGTGCGGCCCCGGCTGCGCTCGCGGTAGTTGGCGCGGCTGGTTTCGAGGTTGGTGTAGGCGTTCAGGTACTGGTCGAAATCGTAGCCGAAGGTGCCGCTGTTGTTGGCGTACTGGCCCAGCACGCTCCACTCCTTGCGGGGCAGGGCGTAGGTTTTGGTGTAGGTGCCGGTGAGCTCGCCGTTGAAGCCGCTGAACACGGTGTTGGTGGCGCGGGTGAAAAGCTGGTTGGTCTGCGGGGCGGCGTACTCGTTCAGCAGCGTGTTGTAGTTGTGGCCGGCGTAGCCATTCACCGAGGCGGCTAGCGAAAGGCTCTGTTTGTCGCTCAGGTCGTAGTCGAGGCCCACCGAGCCGTAGTACCACTGGCCGCCGTAGTTGCCCGTGCCGCGCTGACGCAGGCTTGAGCCATCGAGCTTGCCAGCGCGGGTGAGCTCCGACTCATTCGGCCCGTACCAGCCACCCGTGCCGCCCGACGAGGTGAAGCCCAGCTTCCTGGTCCTGAAGTTCAGCGAGCCGTTCACGCCCGAGTTGCGGTTGCCGGCCGATAAGCCCACGCGGCCATTCAGGCCCTGCTCCACGCCCTTCTTCAACACGATGTTGATGATACCGGCCGTGCCTTCGCCGTCGTACTTAGCCGGCGGCGTGGTGATGATTTCGACCGACTTAATCTGCTCGGCCGGAATGCCTTTCAGCGCCTCGGCCAGGTTGCTGGCCAGCGTGGGCGAGGGCTTGTTATTGACGAGGACCTTGAAGTTACCGGAGCCGCGCATTTTCACGTTGCCGTCGCCATCCACCGTCAGCAGGGGGGCTTTGCGCAGCACGTCGGCGGCGGTACCACCGGCGTTGGTGGCGTCCTGGTCGGCGTTGTACACCATGCGGTCGGGCCGGATTTCCACCACCGGCTTCGTGCCAATTACCACCGCCTCGGCCAGGGCCGTGCCGGCCACCGGCAGCCGGAACGTGCCCGCATCGGCGGCCCCGGCCGTGATGGTGACGTTGCGCGTCTGGGTCGCATAGCCCACGTAGCTCACCCGCAGCCGGAAGGGCCCGGCCGCCAGCCTGGCGAGGCTGAACTTGCCGGCGTCGTCGGCGGCCACACCCGTGATGGGCTTATCGCCGGTAGCGGGCAGCAGCACTACGGTGGCATAAGGCACGGGCTCGTTCCTGAGCGAGTCGCGCACTATGCCGGTGAGCGTGCCGGTGGCGGCCGGAGCCTGGGCGTGGGCCCGGGGCTGGGCGAAAGCAAAAGCGGCCAGCAGGACAAGTAAACGGTAGTAGTTTTTCATGAAAAGGAAGAATAAAACAGGCCTCAATGATGTCTGGCAAGCCTGATTGGTTGACCGGAAAGCGAAAATAATTCGAAGCTCAACAAAATTAAAACACAGACGCACAAGACAATATGCGGCAGCGATGAAGGAGTGACGCAAGGGTCCGGGCCAGGCACGAGCCAGGCGCTCCGGTCCATGATGTGGGCCGTCCCGGATGATGATTTGAGTCGTTGCCGGGGGTTAGAGGGCGATAAAGACTACCGCCACCCGACCGATTCGTTACAGCGCACCCGCGTTATTTCTTTTGGCGATGGCCCGAAGAGAGGGAATACCCCTTTTTCTGCTGCCGGAGGGACGATTTCGGCACTCAACTTCCGGCCCCTGGTGTATCTTAGGCGGCGCTAACTACTTTCGCTACCGCTGCCATGCATATCCTTCGCCACGTCGACCTGACCCGCGTTTTCTTCGTCGATATTGAAACCGTACCCGGCCACGCCACCCACGCCGAGATGCCGGCCGCGCACCAGCCGCTCTGGCAGAAATTCTGCGACCGGCGCCACGCCCGCGAGCTGGCCGAGGGCCAGACCCACGAAGAGCTGTTCGCCAACGGCGGCCTCTACGCTGAGTTTGGCAAGGTGGTCTGCATCTCCGTCGGCTACTTCCGCCTGCTGAAGGACGAAACGCTGGAATTTCGCACCAAATCCTTTGCCGACGTGGACGAATGCAACGTGCTCAGTGGCTTCGCCAACTTCCTGCAGCGCTACGCCCCCTACGGCCCCAGCCGCTACGCCAAGCTCGATACGGCCGGCCCCGACGGCCATTTTCTCTGCGCCCACAACGGCCGCGAGTTCGACTACGGCTACCTGGGCCGCCGGATGCTGATTTGCGGCCAGGATATTCCGCCCATGCTCGACGTGGCCGGCCACAAGCCCTGGGACCTTCCTCACCTGCTCGATACCATGGAGCTCTGGAAATTCGGCGACAACAAGGGCACCATTACCCTAGCCCTACTGGCCGGCGTGTTCGGTATCCCCTCGCCCAAAGACGACATCAACGGCTCGCACGTCGGCCACACGTATTGGGTCGAGAAAGACCTGGCCCGCATCGTGAAATATTGCGAAAAAGACATCATCACCACGGCGCGCATCTTCCTGCACTACACCGGCAAAAAAGCCCTCTGGGACGAAGTAACGCTCACCCCCACGCCCTGGCCCGCCGTGCCGCACATGCAGGTGGTAGCATAGCCGCCGGGCCCGTTGCCTGCTTGGCTTCGAGTCGGCTGGAATGCTCTGATGAGCGTTTCAACCGACTCTTTTTTTGACTTTATCGTAACTCATGCGCCCCTTTTTTTTCTGGCTACCCTGGCTTCGGCCACTGCCCTTTGCCTACCCGCCCACGCCCAAACGGCCGGCCCTGGCTCCGGCAACGCCTTCGCGCGCGACAGCCGGGCCCGCTACGCGCAGCGTGGCCTACGGGATTTTCCCGGCCGCTTTCACGGTGGAGAACGGGCAGGTGAAAACGCTGGAAATCCGGATGAACGACGGGCTGGAGCAGGACCCGCACGTGTTCAGCAAGCAATAATGTCCATTTAGCAGTGACCGATGGCGCGAGGCTCCAGCCTCGTGCCAACTACTAGCGGGGCTTCAGCCCCGCGTGCTCACGCAAAAACGGCCTCCAAACCAGCGTGTTGCCACGCCGGCCAGGAGGCCGCTCAGTAATAGGCACGGGGCCAGAGCCCTACCAGGTAGGACCCCGCGCCACCGTGTGCCGTTTTTAGTTGTTCAGCGTGGCCAGGTCAATCACGAAGCGGTACTTCACGTCGCCTTTCAGCATGCGCTCGTACGATTCGTTGATGTCCTTCATGTCGATGATTTCGATATCGGACATGATGTTGTGCTCGGCGCAGAAGTCGAGCATCTCCTGCGTCTCGGCAATGCCACCGATGAGCGAGCCGGCAATGCGGCGGCGCTTGGCAATCAGGTTGAAGGCGTGCACCTGCGGGGCTTCGGGCGGCACGCCCAGCAGAATCATGGTGCCGTCGCGGCGCAGCAGGTTTAGGTAAGCGGCCAGGTCGAGCGGGGCCGACACGGTGTTGATGATGAAGTCGAAGTAGTTGGAAACGGACTTCAGCTGGGCCGCGTCCTTGGTTACCACGAACTTGTGGGCACCCAACTCTTTAGCATCGGCTTCTTTGTTGGGCGAAGTGCTGAGCACGGTTACTTCGGCCCCCATGGCGGCGGCGAGTTTCACGGCCATGTGGCCGAGGCCGCCGAGGCCCATCACGCCTACTTTGTGGCCGGGGCCTACTTTCCACTGGCGCAGGGGCGAGTAGGTGGTGATGCCGGCGCACAGCAACGGGGCCACGCGGGCCAGGTCCAGCTTCTCCGATACTTTGAGGGTGTACTTCTCGTCTACCACAATCTGGCTGGAGTAGCCGCCGTAGGTGGGGCGGCCGGTTTCCTTTTCGGTGCCGCCGTAGGTGCCCACCATGCCGGTGGTTTCGCAGTACTGCTCCAGGCCGTCGAGGCAGCTGGGGCAGGTGCGGCACGAGTCGACCATGCAGCCCACGCCGGCCAGGTCGCCCACTTTGAAGTTTTTGACGTGGTCGCCCACTTTGCTGATGCGGCCCACGATTTCGTGGCCCGGCACCATCGGGAAAATGCCCGCGCCCCATTCGTCGCGCACCTGGTGCAGGTCGGAATGGCACACGCCGCAGAAGGCAATATCAATCAGCACATCGTGCGGGCCGACATCACGGCGCTCAAAATCGAAGGGAGCGAGGGGCACGCTGGGGGCCGGGGCAGCGTAGGCTTTCGTTGGAAGCATTTTGGGAAGGTGTTTGGGTTGAATATTGAGGATGAATCAGTACGTCATGCAGAGCGCAGCGAAGCATCTTGCCCGCCATAAGTAATCCAATCGTATAGGATTAGTGGTGGCGGGCAAGATGCTTCGCGGCGCTCTGC
>JANNDE010000179.1:0-3186 GCA_031387395.1 Hymenobacter sp. | reverse complement strand
CCCGTGAGTTGCGCCAAGGTGAACCTGCGCCTGAGCCTGGACGGCGGCCTGAGCTACCCGCTCCTGCTGGCTAGCAATGTAGCGAACTCGGGCTCGGCCAGCATCACGGTGCCCAACGCCCCCACGGCCACGGCCCGGGTCATGGTCGAAGCCGCCGACAACTACTTCTTCGACATTTCCAACGCCAACTTCGCCATCACCCCCGGCCCCGGCCCCACCATTACCGGCTTCACACCCGCATCCGGGTCGGTGGGTACCACGGTGAGCATCACCGGCACCAACCTGAGCGGGGCCCTGGAAGTGCGCATCAACGGCACGGCGGCTACTATCACCGGCACGCCCACGGCTACGAACCTAACGGCTAAGGTGGGCCCGGGCAGTACCTCGGGCCTGATTACGGTGCGTACGTCGGCCGGCACGGTGAGCTCGGCCACGCCGTTCCGGGTGGGCAGCCCGCCCACTATCACCAGCTTCACGCCCACCCGCGGGCTGTTGGGCACGGTCGTCCTGCTCACGGGCACCAACCTGCAGGATGCGACCCAGGTGCTGGTCAGCGGCCGCGTCGCGAATTTCAATACCATTTCGGACACCCAGCTCCGGCTGACCGTACCGGACAACGCCACCACGGGCCCCATCACCGTAACCACGCCCTTCGGCACGGTCGTCTCGACCGGCGATTTCACCGTGCCCGTGGTCCCGTTCATCGCCTCTTTTACCCCTACCCGGGGCCCGGTGGGCACGATAGTGGTGCTGACGGGCACCAACCTGACCGGGGCTACCCAGGTGACGGTTAACGGCACGAACGCGCCGCTATTCACCGGCCCCACGGCCACCCAGCCGCTCACGATGACGGTACCCGCCAATGCCACCATGGGGCCGATAACCGTGACCACGCCGCTGGGCGTGGGCGTGTCGCGCGATTTCTTCACCGTGGTGCCCGCTCCGGCGCTCACGGCCATGAGCCCCACCAGCGGGCCGGCGGGCACGCTGGTCACGCTCACGGGCACGGCCCTGAACTGGGTTACGAACCTCACCCTCAACGGGACGGCCATCGCCATCCGCTCCCAGGATGCCACGACCATCACGTTCGTGGTGCCGGCCGGGGCTACCACGGGCAACGTGGTCGCCTCCGCGGCTCCTGGCACCAGCACCAGCGCGGGCACCTTCACGGTGCTCGTGCCCGCCCCGGGCGTGGTTATTACTGGTATCGTGCCCGCGCAGGGCATCACCGGGGCCACCATCCGCCTCACCGGCACGGGCCTGAGCGGAGCCACGCGGGTCACCTTCACCGGCAGCAGTCCCAACACCGTGAGTAGCGGCTTTGCCGTGAACGCGGCCGGCACCGAGCTTACCGGCCTGGTGGTGCCCAACGGCACCGTTACCGGCACGCTGACCGTGACCACGCCGGCCGGCACGAGCGCGGTCAGCGCCCAGGTCTTCACCCTGTGCGCGCTGCCCGTGGCCCAGGTCCAGAACGCGCGCCTGGTGCTCAGCGCGGCCGGCACGGCCACGCTGAACCCCACGGCCGTGAACAGCGGCAGCACCGCCAACTGCGGCGTGGCCGCCGCCGCCACACTGAGCGTGGTGCCGGGCACGTTCACCACGGCCGATATCGGGCCGGCCGTGGTGGCCAGCTCGCTGCGTCTGAACGGCAACGGTCAGTACGTGGCCATCGGCAGCAGCGCCACCGTGCCGACGGGTGATAGCAACTATACGATTGAGGCCTGGATTAAGCCCACCTCGATGGGTGGCAACAGCATCATCGGCTGGGGGGCATTCGGCTTGTCCAACGCCTGCAATGCTCTGCGCCTAAGCCCCAAGGGGCTGGTGAACTACTGGTGGAGCAACGACATCGAGGTGGCCACGCCCAGCCTGGCCGGGGCCTGGCACCACGTGGCCGCCACCTACGACGGCACCACCCGCACCCTCTACCTCGACGGCAAAGCCATCGGGGCCGACCAGCCGGGCATCAATATTCACGACGTACCTCAGGCCCGCAACCTGCGCGTCGGCAGCACTAACGACAGCGAGTTCTTTAACGGCAATATTGACGAGGTGCGCGTGTGGAACGTGGCCCGCACCGCCGCCCAGATTAGCAGCGCCATGGGGCTGCACCTGCTGCGCAAACCAGCCGAACTGGTGGCCTACTACCGCTTCAGTGAAGGCAGCGGCACCACCGCGGCCGATGCCAATGGGGTGGCCGCCAACGCGGGCACCCTCACCGGCGGCGCGGGCTGGAGCACCGACGCGCCGACCATTGCCAACTGCGTGCCCGTAGCCCTGACCGTGACCGACGCCAGCGGCCACACCGCCACCACCCAGACCCTGGTGACCGTAGTGCCCGCCTCGGCCACGGCCACGGCAGGAGCCACGGCCACGGCCTTCAGCGTGTGGCCCAACCCGGTGGGCACCAAAGGGCTGCTGCACATCAGCC
Source organism: Hymenobacter sp. (assembly GCA_031387395.1). Taxonomy (GTDB): domain Bacteria; phylum Bacteroidota; class Bacteroidia; order Cytophagales; family Hymenobacteraceae; genus Hymenobacter. The sequence continues at coordinate 752 of JANNDE010000179.1, read as the reverse complement.
TGCCGGCCCCCGCCACCGCCGCCCACCTGAGCCTGCACAATGCTCTGGGCCAACTGGTGCGCTCGCGGGCCTTCGCCGGCAGCGCCACCGAGCTGCCCACCGCCGGCCTGGCCAGCGGCATGTACCTGCTCCGCGTGCAAACCGACGGCCACGCCCCCGCCGTGCAGCGCCTCGTGGTGGAATAAGCTGACCGATTGCCGCCATTTTCTATTATTCGTCCACCTCGATTCCTTTTTCGCATGACACCATTTTATTACGGTCGGCCCACTGCCCAGCGGCCGGCCCCCGGTGCCGAATCTTGCCCAAGTCTGCGCCGCCTTGCCGGCGCGCTGCTGCTGGCCCTGGGCCTGACCACAGCCGCCCACGGCCAGCAGCGGCCCGCGCAAAATTTCTTCTGGGCCGACGCCGCCGCTCGCTCGGCGGCGGCAGCCTCGCCACTGGCCGCCACGATGGCCCGGGCCCAGGCCCTGACCCTGGACGAGCCCGGCCTGCGCGCCGCCCTGGCCACCGCCCCACCCGAGGGCCGCCCCGGGGCCGCCCCCCTGGAACTCGCCCTGCCCCAACCCGACGGCACCCTGGCCCGCTTCGCCCTGCGCGAGGCCCCGGTGATGGCACCCGCCCTGGCCGCCCGCTACCCCCAGATTAAAACCTATGCCGGCATGGGCCTCGACGATGCCACGGCCACCGTGCGGGTGGACCTCACGCCCCGGGGCTTCCACGCCCAGGTGCTGAGCGGCACGGGCCAGGGCTTT
>JANNDE010000115.1:0-4710 GCA_031387395.1 Hymenobacter sp. | reverse complement strand
CCTCTCTTCCCTGCCGACTGCCCCTCATTCCCTATTTCCGTCGTTACTTGCCCGTGCCGTACATTTCCGCTATGCCCACGCCCCTTGCCGAAACCCTGACCCAGCTGCGAGTTGGCAATCAGAAGTTTCTGATTGACTTTTACCAGCGCAGCCGGTATCTGTTTGCCCGCTGGGCGCAGCGCAAGCACCGCCTAGCCGCCACCCAGGCCCACGAGCTGCTGCAGGATGCGCTGCTCGACTTCTACGACCAGGTAGCCGATGGCCGCATCACGAAGATGCCCGACGACCTGCGGGCCTTTCTCTACGGCATGGCGCAGCAGCGCCTCGAAGCCCAGGTGCCCGCCCACGTGCCGCTGCCCGCCGCCGAGGCCCGGCGGCGCCAGCGCCTGCTGGCCCAGTTCAACCAGCTCGGAGCCGACTGCCAGCAAGTGCTTGGCTACTTCTATTTTCACGGCTACCAGTTCGAGAAAGTGGGGGTAAAAATGGGCTTTCCCAATGCCAACGTGGCCCGCATTCAGAAAAACAGCTGCCTGCGCAAGCTCTATGAGCTGGTGCGCGGCGGCTACGAGCCGGCCGGGGGCGCGGGCGCGGCAGCTGTTAAGGATTAAGGAATATTGAATGGTCATGCAGAGGGTAGCGCAGCATCTTGCCCGCTACCACTAATCCTTTTGATTGAATTACTATTGCGGTAAAGATGCGTCGCTGTGCTCTGCATGGCGGTCTTTTCCAGCCGCTCCCCGTTTCCCACTACCCCGAACAATGGACCTCCGCCCCTACTTTGATGAGCTCGAACGCTTTGCCGATGGCCAGATGAGCCCGGCCGAGCAGGAGGCTTTCGAGCTGCGGCTGGAGCAGGACGAGCCCTTGGCCGACGCCCACGCCGCCTACGAGCAGCTCACGGCCGACCTGCGCTGGGCCGCCGGCCACGACGCGCTGCGCCAGCGCCTGCAGTCGCTCGACGAGCGCATGAACGAGCGCGGCACCGCCCTCGACCGGGCCCAGCAGCTGGCCCGCCGCCGCCAGCGCCGCCTGGTAGTGCTGGCCGCCGTAGCCGGGCTGCTGCTGCTAGTGGCCGGCGCGGCCGCCTGGTACTTCAGCCGCCCCAACCAGGTGCTGCCCGCCCGCAGCTGGGAAGCCTACTACCAGCCCGACCCCGGCCCGGCCGTGACGGCCCAACTGCTCACCAAAAACCCGCTGTTTGCCGAGGCCCTCGACCAGTACCAGTCGGGTCACTATCCGGCGGCGCTGCACTCGCTGGGCCGGGTGTCGCCGAACACGGTGGGGGCCGATACCCTGCTCTACCTGCGCGGCCTGATGCTGCTGCGCCAGGGCCAGGGCAATGCCGCTCAGCTCTACCTGCGCCGCCTCAGCGACACCGGGGGGGCCGGCGAGCTGGCCCGCCGCGCCCGCTACCACCTGGGCATGGCCTACTGGCAGGCCCAGGAAACTCCGGCCGCCCTCGCCGAGCTGCGCGCCGTAGCGGCCGACTCGCTCAACCCCTACGGGGCCGCTGCCCGGCGCGCCCTGACTACCGGCGTGCTCGAAGCCCGCTAAGCGGCCCCAGCTACGTGCGTAGCTGAGGCCGCTTGTTTCAATTGAGGCACCAATCCAGTTATCTGCAACAGCTTAATTAGGTCCAACCGGAAATAGTTTCAGAAGTGCGGTTGCCTTGTTTCATAGAGAAAGAGGATGGAGAAAAGTAGTAAGGACAGAAAAACTAACGGCCCGCACGCCTAGCCGGCCGCCTAGACCGATTACTGCCTGCGGACCGTGCTTAAATTATTTCTCGATGCGCAGTTGCTGGCGGCTCAGTACCTCATTGCCGCGCAAAATGTGCACGAAGTAGAAGCCTGCCGGCAGTTCGGCGGTGCGCAAGTGCACAATTTCCTGGCCCGCGCTGGTTTGCTCGGCACGGGGCCGACCGAGGTTATCGAACAGGCGCACGATGATGGACTGGGCTATATCGGCGTTTTCGATGTGTACATCCACCGATTCGGTGGCCGGGTTGGGATAGAGAGTAGCAGCAAATTGGTTGTCGCCGCAGGGAGTCGTCACGTTCAGGGCACTGATAGTGGAAGTACCACAGTTATTATTAGCAGTAATTTCGATGCGGCCCATTTCCCCACCTGTGCCGCCACAACGCACGGTGTAGGTACCGTCGGACCGCACGCCCCTACCTATCAACCGTAACGCGCCGCTCACATTAATGACGTATTGGGCCTCTGGGTCGTAGTTATCAACGCGGCATACCTTAGAAACTGGGCCACAGTCGCCGCCCCAGTTGGGCCCCCGCGTAGCCGGGCTGGCTGGCCGCCCCACGGTCACCTCTTTGGACATTACAGGTGCACACCCACCGCTGATAGTTAACTGAATTATTCCAGACCCGTCGGCTGCATTGCTAGTTTGAAACGTGGGACTCGTCCCGCTGGCGACGGTAAATAAATTGGCAGGAGTCGCCGTCCAATTATACGTATAACCAGGGCCTTGCAAAGGCGAAGTGTAGGTTGATGTATGGCACACTGTAAGTGGGCCGCTAATTGTGAGGTTTGCCGCTAGGTTGCAGGCCGACGCGCAATACGAATCGGCAAAGGGCATATTCTCCATTACGTCATACATCCATTCTGCATTTCGGGGAGTGAAGGCTAAGTGTGGTTTATTATAACCGCTGGTGTAGCTCTCCTGCGCAATAAATGATTTCAATTGTGGCTGAACCGGCGCGCCAATGCCGTTTGAGAAAACACCTTGCAACACTTGACTCGTGAGGGGAACATCCAAGGCACTAGCCGTAGGCAGAAAGCAGAATTGCGGAACTACAGCCACATGCCAATTAGCATTAACAATGGGAAGACCAAGCAAAGCTGAAACGGGCCAGGAGTTGAAACTCCCACTTATATTCAGGCCTCCTGCTACAATGTCTTCCGTACTGCCTGCAACTCCGTCTACGGGCAGAAGGCCAGCAGGGCACGAATAAGAACGGTCGAGCAGTGGAATGGTGATTCGAATAAACCGGAACAGGCGAATACGAATTTTGAAAGCCAGATGAGAAACCCGATTGGCTTGACCATTATCGGGTATGGCGTTCACAATGGCTTCGGCAGACAGCCCACCCCGCACAATCCAAGGCAGCGGCGAAACCCCGATTTCACCATTAACTCGTATTAATTCAGTATAAGGTGAGAACAAGCCTTGGCCACACTGCGAGCCTTGGCTGGCAGCAACGATGGTATACGCTCTACCGGGCGCAGTATCGCCATCAATCATATTGTGGTATGTGCCGGCAATGAACATGTTTGCAGAAAAGCCGCCGGTGGCATTGGTGGCAGTGTAAAAAAGCATTTGCTTAGTGCCTGGCTCGTCGAGTAGAAGGTTGCCCTGCCTGATAGTAGGCGACAAATTTCCAGTGTTTAAAAGCGAAACATTCTGCGTAAGGGGACTTATAATTGGTATAGGTAAGTCAAATAACATCTGTCTGGTCAACGCCTGAAGACCAAGTGGTACGTTCGCGCCGCGCTGCGGACTATCCTGCAAAATAAGCAGTCGGGTGTGAGGGTCTCGCCCGGCCTTCGTCATGTCGGCCAGTTTGTAGCGAGCAATCAGCCCCCCCATCGACATGCCCATCACCACATTCTGGGCAGTTCCCACCTTTCGCTGCTGGACCTCATTAAGCACTTGCTCAAAGATGGCGGCATTGGTTAAGATGTCGCCCGTACCGTTATAAAAATCAATGAATACAATATCATACTGGCTAGCCGTACCACCGTTGGCACCATTTACCAGGGCGTCGTTAAAATTAAACGTCGGGCTGGTTGTAATATCCGATAGGAATTCTGCCAGGTCGTAATTCTTTTCCTGAACGGCCGGGGCAATCCGGTTTTTATCATAACCCTCTACCACAATGAGCGGATTGGTGAGGTCCGTATGTCCATTCGCATAGTGAATGGTTACATTGGCACCGTACCCAAACACCGGGCTTGAGATGGGGATTACCAAGTCTGAAGCCGTATTAGTCCGTTTAGCAGCACTACGTAATGCAACTGCTGCTGAAGGGCCGGCTACGCGCATGTCAAACTGGCTTTCGTAGGATGTATACACCGGAAAAGGCCATCCCGGGCGCTTACCGTGGGCTTCGTTAGCCTTGGTTCGGCCTTTAGAATCTATAATGATTCCGCCGCTGCGGTAGGTTACTCGCACTTTCACGCGCCAAGTACCTGCTGTAGCATAATGAGCAGCCACGGGCTCGTTCCAAACGGCACTGATATAGCCGCGACCGTCACCAAAATCGACGCTAAGGTTCTGCCCGCTACCGGCGCCACGCTCAATATCGAGCGTGCTCGGAAAAACCAGGGTGACGTCACCGGTAGGGGAGAAATCAGTTGCCGGAGCTGCCGCGAACAGGGTTTGGTTCAAGTAAGGACTTTGCGGCCGGCCAGCCACGTCCAGCAGTTGGTTGTTTTGGAAAGTCAACAAGCCCGTATCAAATGCATCGGAGCGTACGGTAGCGTAGTCAATGTGCTGCACCATTACCGGAATGCCCGTGTTGGCTGCCGTAGCAGCATCCAAGCGAGAATTTGTAGCCTTCCCCATAAAGTGAGCCAGTCAAAAATAGAGAGAAGCAGTAACTTTTCACTTCTTCTATTTTTGACTGTTTATGAAAAAAAGCCGCTTCAGCGAAGCCCAGATTCTGGGCATTTTGCGCCAACAGGACCAGGG
>JANNDE010000113.1:0-12386 GCA_031387395.1 Hymenobacter sp. | reverse complement strand
ACGCTGCGAGTCCGCGCATTGCCCGGTTCGTTCGTTCGATGCGCGGACTCGCAGCGTCCACGCTACAGCAAACGCTACTTGCTCCAGGTGCGCACGTAGCGCTGCTGCGGGTCGTAGCGGCGGGCCTGCTGGGGTACGTCGAAGGCGGTGTCGCGCACGTCGGTGCCGGTGCCGGCGATATACTTCCAGTTGCCCCAGTTCGAGGCCGCGTCGTGGTCGATGAGCTGGTGCTCGAACCAGGCCGCGCCCCAGCGCCAGTCCTGGTGCAGGTCGTGGATGAAGTAGCTGGCCACGTTCTGGCGGCCGCGGTTGCTCATGAAGCCGGTGGCGGCCAGCTCCCGCATGTTGGCATCGACGAAGGCATTGCCGGTGCGGCCGGCGGCCCAGCTCTCAAACACTGCCCGGTCGGGGCGGGTGGGCTTGGGCAGCTGCTCGCGCAGCCCGCGCCAGCGAAAGAAATCCGCCCCAGTTCGGTGGGCCAGCAGGCGGAAGTAGTCGCGCCACAGCAGCTCCAGCCGCAGCTGCATGGCCCCTTTGCTGCGGGCCCCGTGGGTGGCATCGTAGTCATCAATAGCCGCCCAAATCTGGCGGGCCGACAGGCTGCCGTTGGCCAGCCAGGGCGAAAACTTGGTGCTGAAGGCCTCGCCCAGCAGCTCGTTGCGGGTATCGTCGTAGCGGCCAATGAGGTGGCGGTCCACGGCGTAGTCGTGTAGGCGGGCCAGGCCGGTGGTTTCGCCCCCGCCCAGCGTGGGCAGGGCCGAGCGGCGGTCGGGCGCGGGGCGCGTCTGCGCCGGCTGGCCCAGTTGGGTGGCGAGCTCGGCAGCCGTGGGTAGCAGAGCGGGCGCGAACCCGGCCGGTAGCGGCGGCAGCTGGCGCGGCACGGGCAGGGGCGGCCGCACCGTCATTTTGGAAAACACGTCGAACCGAAACTTGCTGAACGACAGCGGCAGCCGGCCAATGGGAATGGGCAGGTCGTCGGGGTGCAGCAGCGTCAGGGTCTCGAAGCGGCGCAATGGAATTTGCGGGCCTAGGGCGGCCACCAGGGCCTCTTCGGCTTCTTCTTCCTCGGTGGTGTGCTCGGTGCTGGCGTGCACGGCCCGCGCGCCCAGCTGCCGGGCCAGGGCGGGCAGCACTTCTTCGGGCCGGCCCACGGCAAAGTGCACGCCGGAGCCCAGCGCGGCGTAGCGCTGCTGCAGGTCGGCCAGGGTTTCGAGCAGGAAAGCCCGGCGGTGCGGGCCGGTGCGCGGCAGGTCCAGGTAAGCATCGGGGCCCAGGGCCACGGGGTCGAAGCAGTACACCGGCAACAGGGCGGTGGTGGCGGGCGGCAGGGTGGCCAGCACCTCGTTGTCGTGCAGACGCAGGTCGTTGCGCAGCCAATAAAGAACAGTCATGCGGGAAAAATAAAGCAGTTTCCCAGGCTAACAGGCTGGGCCGGCTTTCTTCCCTCGCGCCGGCCAGATTTTGCTTACCGGCGCCGCCGCAGGGCCACTACCAGCCCCACGCACAGCACGCCCAGGCCCGCAATCAGGGCGTCGCGCACGAAGTGGCCCTGCTTGGCTTCGGCTACTTCGGCTTCGAGGTCGCGCTGGCGGGCCAGCTGCTGCTTTTCGCGCTGATGCAGGTTTTCGGTTTCGTTGGTGAGCTCCGAGAGGCGTTGGGTGGTCAGGTTGCGGTCATCGCGGCCAGTGCTTTCGAGGTGGGTAGTGGTGGCCGCCAGGCGGGCCGATGTAGTAGTGGCTTGCTGGGCGGTTTGGTTGAGCACATCCACGATTTGCTGGTCTTTGTCGACGATGCCCTGCAACGCATCCACCACTTCCTGCAGGTCTTTTTTGGAGGGCTTGTTGCCGAACAGGCTGTGGCGCTGGGTGTTGGATTCGGCGTAGCGGCGCGTGAGGGTGGCGCGCTCCTGCAGTAAGCCGGGTAGTGGGCTGCCGGTTGGCCCGGCGGCCGGCGGGGTCTGGGCCTGGGCGGCGGGCCCGGCGAGCACGAGAAGCGAGAGCAGGAGCTGGCGGGAGCGGCGGAAAAAGGGGAAATGCATGTTCTTGACGAGCGAATGAGGATGGCCTGGTATGAATGTAGGCGTAACGGTTTTCAGGTGCCGGGGATGGGGTTGGCCCCCGGCGGTATCTTTAACGTCCCAATCTGCCATTTCGCTCATGCCCACCCGCTATTACTCCCGCCTCGCGGCCCTGGCCGCCGATGCCACCGCCGCGCCCGCCGACCAGCTGCCCAAGCTGCGCAAGCTGCTCGAAACCGTGCTGCGCGACGACTGCAAGGCCCGCGAAATTCCCTTCCTCGACCTCAATCAGGCCATCGGCCAGGCTGCCTACGCCCACGAACTGCCGGCCGCCCTGCGCCAGCAGCTGCAGGCCCTGCGCCTGGCCGCCAACCTGGTGCTGCACGAAAGCTACCCCGGCACGCCCGCCGAGGCGGCCCGCGGCTTTGCGGCCGTGGCTGGCCTGGTGCTGCACCTGACGGGCGTGGCCTACGCGGGGCCGGCGCTGGCCCCGCCCGCCCTGTCTGCAGCGCCACTCATTGCGGGGCAGGCCGAAGCGGCGCCGGTTGCGGCCCCGGCTCCACTGCCTCCGTCCGGGCCAGCGGCCCTCAGTACCTGGCGGGTGCGGGTGCTGCACGCCGATTTGGCCACCGGTGTGCTGACCGTGGAGATGGCCGCGCCCGCCGAGGACCGGCCCGCTGGTCCTTTCAAGTTGCTGCTGCCGCCGGCCTACGAGAACGTGCTGCCGCTGGCCGCCGCCCTGCACCCCACGCTGCACCTCGTGGGCCCGGTGCTGCTGGCCGATGGCAGCGTGCGCGCCCGCCGCGTGGTGCTGGAGCCCGACTACTTGATAAGCGTGACTACCGTGGCCGAGTGCGCCCAAAAGGACGGCACTATTCCCGAATGGGCGTTGCTGAACGCGTTTCTGCCCGACGAAACTTCGCGCCCGCTGGTGCTCGGAAACCTGGTGAACCTGCTCCTGGATGAGGAAGTGAGCCAGGCCGGCAAGAATGAGGAAGTAAGAATCAAAAAGGAAGAAACGGCGCAGCAACAGCAGCTGGCGCGACTGGCGAAGCTGGCCGGGCACGCAACTCCCCGCAATGGGGATGAAGCGGACGCGGCCGAAAAAGCCGAATCACCAACAACTGACAACGAACAGCGAACAACGAAAGAATTCGACCTGGAGCAGTTTTTCAAGGGCCGGCTATTCCGTTCGGCCCCGCTTTCGCTGAGCGCGCTGCCCGAGTTCCAGACGCGTACCGGCGTGCCCGAGCTGCTGAACGATTTGCGCCGCCACCACCGCACCCTGCGCGAAACCCGCGCTCTGGGCTTCGTGGCCGCCAGCCGCACCGGCTACCAGCAGGAACCCCTGAACCTGGCCGACTGCTTCCTCGAACCCACCTTCCTGTCGGCCACCTACGGCCTGCAGGGCCGGCTCGATTTGCTGCACGAAAGCGCCACCGGCTACGACCTCATCGAGCTTAAGAGCTCGACCAAAGTGCCCCACGCCGAACCCTGGACCAACCACGCGGCCCAGGCCCAGCTCTACCGTTTGCTACTGGAGTCGGTGTTTGGGGCCGATGGCGAAACGGCCGGCCGGGGCCGCACCAGTATTCTGTACTCGAACGCGGCCAGCGGCCAGCCCGCCGTGCGCCGCGTCGACCAGGACCAGGACCTGATTGACCGGCTCATTTCGGCCCGCAACCAGCTGGTGGGCACCGAGCTGCAGCTGGCCCGCGCCACCGGCCCGCGCCAGACGGCCGCCCTGCTGGCCCCCGTGTTGCAGCCCAACCTCATGGCCCTGCCGCCCTTCGGCAAAGCCAAGGCCGAAAAAGTAGCCAACGCCTGGGCCGCCGCCGACCCCGTGGAGCGCGCCTACTGCCTGGAGCTGGCCCGCTTCGCCGCTCGCGAAATGCGCCTCACCCTGCTCGGCGACGAGGCCCGCCCCGGCGATGCCGGTGGCCAGGCCGGCCTCTGGCTGCTGCCCCAGGCCCGCAAGCACCAGAACTTCAGCCTGCTCGACGACCTGGAGCTGGTCGAGGACCACAGCAATGCCGACGACCAGGCCCGCGACGGCCTGGGGCCGCACCTCATCTTCCAACGCCGGGCGGGCGGGCGCGAAGTCAACTTCCGCGCCGGCGACACGCTTATTCTGTACCCCAGAAGGAAAGTGCGCGGAGGGGCCGAAAGTGCCGTCCATGATGCCGCCGAGTCCTCACTCAATCACTCAGTCACTCAATCACTCAGTGTATTGGATGCCCAAATTGTGAAAGTGGTGCTGGCCGAAGACCTGGGGGCCGACGGCCGCGTGGTGCTCAGCGTGCGCAACCGGCGCATGGCCCCGCGCTACCTGCACGGCCACTCGCACTGGGCCCTCGAGCCCGATACCTACGACACCTTCCGCCGCGAGTGGGCGGGCCTGTCGGCCTTCCTGATGCTGCCCGCCGACCGCCGCGCCCGCCTGCTGGCCCGCACCAGCCCCCGCGAGCCCGAGGACTGGAGCGCCGCCGCGCCGCCCGCCACCTCGGCCGCCGAAGTGGTGGCCCGCGCCCTGGCCGCGCCCGACTGGTTTGTGCTCTGCGGCCCGCCCGGCACGGGTAAGACTCGCGCCGTACTGCGCGAGCTGGCCGTGAACCTGTACAAGCAGGACAAGCAGGTGCTGCTGGCCGCCTACACCAACCGCGCCGTCGATGAAATATGCGAGCAGCTGGTGCAGGCCGGGCTGCCGTTTATCCGGGTGGGCTCGCGGCTGGGTACCGCGCCGGTGTACCGGCCCTACCTGCTCGATAACATGCTGGCCGACTGCCACAGCCGCCAGATGGTGCGCGGCCGCCTCACCACCTGCCCATTCTACGTGGGCACGGTGGCCAGCCTGCTGGGCAAGCCCGAGCTGTTCATGCTGAAGCAGTTTGATTTGGCCGTGGTGGACGAGGCCAGCCAGGTGCTTGAAGCGCCCATGCTCTCGCTGCTGGCCAAGGTGCGCAAGTTCATCCTCATCGGCGACCACCGCCAGCTGCCCGCCGTGGTGGCCCAGGAGCCCGAAACCAGCGCCATCGCCTCAGAAGTGGCCGGCCTGCTGCGCGAAAACCTCGGCCTCACCAACCTTCGTAACTCCTATTTTGAGCGCCTGTTCCGGCGGGCAGAAGCGAATTGGCCCCACGCCCACGGCACCCTCGCCGACCAGTACCGCATGCACCAGGAGCTGGCCGTGCTCGTGAACGACGACTTCTACGACGGCCAGCTGCGCTGCCCGCTGCCCTGGCAGGCCGAGCCGCTGGCCCGCGCCGGCTGGCCCACCGCGCCCGACGCCTTCACCGCCCGCCTGCGGCAGGAGCGGGTCATTTTCGTGCCCACCCGCCGCCAGCCCGAAGATTTATCCATGAAGGAGTCGGCCCAGGAAGCCGAGCTGGCCGGCCAAGCCGCCGCCTACGTGGCCCAGGGCTACGGCGATAAATTCAACCCCGAAACCACGCTCGGCATCATCGCCAGCTACCGCAACCAGGCGGCGCGCATCCGCGCCCGGCTGGCCCAGCTGGCCGTCGAGCTGCAGCTACCCGCTCTGGCCCAGGTCAGCGTCGATACCGTGGAGCGCTACCAGGGCAGCCAGCGCGAGGTCATCATCGTTAGCTTCTGCTGCCACCACGAACACCAGCTCGAGCTGATGGTGTCGCCCGACGAAACCGGGCGGGTCGACCGCAAGCTGAACGTGGCCCTTACCCGCGGCCGCCAGCAGCTGGTGCTGCTCGGCAACGAAACCATGCTGGCCCGGGCCCCGCACCACGCGGCCCTACTGGCCCGGGTAGGCGCGCTGCCGGCCACCGAATAAGCCAGCCAGCTAACAAAAAGCCCCCGCTTCCATTGCTGAAGGCGGGGGCTTTTCCATTGAACGGAGGGATTCGGTTACTGAATCTTGGTCAGCGTAACGTCGAAGCGCAGCACGGAGTTGGCCGGAATTTTACCTGAAGCCCTCGACCCGTATGCCAGCCCCGACGGAATCAGTAGAATGCCTTTCTCGCTGAGGCGCATGAGGGCAATGCCTTCGTCCCAACCGGCAATCACCTGCTTCGCGCCCAAGGGAAAAGCGTAGGTGCCGGCATCGAATACGGTGCCATCGAGCAGTGTGCCTTTGTAGTCCACCGTGACGGTGCGGCCCGCGGTGGCCTGCAGGCCGTTGGGGTTGGTGGTAACCGGCACGTAGTACAGGCCCGAGGGCTGCTTTTTGGCGTTGGTGATTTTGTTATCCGTTAGATATGTCTGGATGGTCACCTCGTCGGCGGCCGAATTATCCTGCTGCACAACGGTTTCCGGCTCGTCTTTCGAGCACGACGTGGTAGCCAGCGCGGCCCCGGCCACGAGCACCGGCAACAGGAAGCGGGCTGCCGCCCCGGCAAAATATTTTTTCATAAGGTGGTTTTTTGGTAAAAATAGGGCCCGCCACTCAGACATTAGCCAAGCGGTAAAAAATCTATCGATTGGGCTTAGCCAGTTACCCTCGTTTATTAAAACGTCGAATCAAGCCGAAAAACCGGACTAACGACCAATCTGCCGCAGAATCGTTTCGTCGGTAATCAGGTCGTCGTCCATCAGCAGGGCGGCTTTGCTGAGGATGATGGACAGCACGGCGTCGCCTTCGAAAGGCAGGAAAACGCCGGGCGCCCCCATGGTTTTCACCGAGCGGTCGGGCACGATGCAGAGGTACTGGTCGTTGGGTTCCATGAGGATGTTGCCGCTGCCGAGGTGGATTTTGTAGGTCCGCACCTTGCCGCGCACTACCAGAAACTTATCCTTGATTTCGCTCACTTTCCCGATTTTCAGGCGGGGCACGAGGCGCTCCAGGGCCAGCTTGCGGTTTTTGGCAACCTCGCCCAGCTCGCCGAAGCTGTAGCTTTCCCAGTAGTTGCGGTACTGGGCCAGGCCGCCGTTGTCGCGCCACTGCGGGTCGTTGGCCACGCTGGCCACGCCCACGAACAGGTCCACGTCACGCATTACTTCGGAGAACACCAGCGGCGGGATTTCGGGCAGCGATACGGGCTCGGTGCCGCGCGTGAAGCGGACCTGGTCGGTGCTCACGTAGTTCCAGATGCCGGTGTCGTTATACGCCCCGTCGGCGTTCACCTCGCTCACCCAGAACTCGGCCTGCAGGCCGTGCAGGGGCAGCGCCAAAGTGGCGGTTTCGGAGTCGTAGCCTTTGTCGTAGGCCCCCAGCAGGCGGTATTTCCAGCCCCGCAGCTTGGCCAGGGAACTGAACTGGTGCTGCTTGAGAATGTGGGCCGCCATGCGGTTGGAGTAGGTGCGGGTGCGCTCCTCGGGCGGCGTGAGCAGGTACACTTCCCGGAAGGCCTGCTTCAGCGGCTGGCGCAGCTGGGCCTGTTCCAGAAGCGCGCGCCAGGCCAGCACCTCGGCGGCCGGGGCCAGCACCGGGTGCCACAGCTGCAGCTGGGTATCGGCGGTGGGCGCCTGGGGCTGGCCGTGGGCATCCTGCCACTGCTCGTGCTGCCAGCGCACGTCCTGAAACGAGCCGTCAGGGTGGTGCAGACGCCAGATGAGCGGACGGGCCAGCTCCCCCATCAGGCCGTGCCGGAGGTAGTACTGCTCGAACCAGGGCCACGGAATCCGGCGGGCGCTCACGAAGCTCCGGTCGAGGCGGTCGCGCAGGGCGGTGTAGGTTTGCTGGGCCAGCGCCTGGTTGGTTTTCAGCTCCTTGAGCTCGGACGCGTGGGTAGCTTTGAGGGCGGTCGGGGCCGTTTTGAGCAGCTTCTCAGCCTTTTGCCACTGCACCTCGGCCTTGCCATCGGCCAGCACCAGCGTGGCGGTATAGTCGCCAAATTCCGTTACCATCCGGCCCTCTTGCAGGCCGAAATCGGGCATGGCCATGTCTTCAATCTCCTCGGGGCTCACGCCCAGCTCCTGCGAGGCCTTGTCGATGTAGCGGGCAATGAGCTCCTGCGTGTTGGTTTGCTTGATTTTAGCGCGCACCCGCGCCAGCGCCGACACGCCCGGCAGGCCGCACTGCGACAGCACCAGCAGGCAGGCATTGCCCAGGCCCATGGCCATGGGGCCCTTGCCCGGAATCTTGCGGTAGGACTTGGCGGCCAAATCCGCCAGCGCCAGCAGGATGCCCGTATCGGCCAGCGGCTGCATGGTCCATATCAGGCCCTTGCCCACCGTGAGGCTGGGCTCCTGCAAATACTCCCACGAGGTATAGGAGTAGGTTCGGCCATTGTGCTCATTGTTGTGCGTTTTTTCTTCCGCCTTGATGCTGCCTAGCACCTGCAGCAGGTTTTGGCCGAAGCCATGCACGGCGTCCGGCCCCAGGGCGGCCACGGCGGTTTCCAGCTCCTTACGGTATTTGGCGGTGGGCTGCCCGCCGCTGGCGCGTTGCCACAGCTGGAACAGGCGCAGCCAGTGTCGGGTGGCGGGGTCGGCGGGGGCGAGGGCCTGCACGAGCTGGTTGAGGTGCTGGCCAAACGGGTCGGCGTCGGTAAACACCACGGCGGGCAGGGCATCGTCGCCGGCTTCCTGCCCCAGCAGCTCCTGCAGCTTCACGCGGATTTTGATGGCCGCGGCGGAGCCGTAGCCGCTGTCGTAGCCTTTGGTCGCATCCTTTAGCTGGGTCAAATAAGCTCTCAGGTCATCATCCAGCCCGCTTTGCTTGATATGCTTGCCCACCTGGGCCAGGGTCAGCAGCACCGGCGACATCATCAGACCGCGCCACAGGCTGTCAGTATTGGGTTTCCCGAAATCCAGCCCGTACCATTCGAAAAGCCGCTGCCATTCCGGCGCGCTCAGCACCAGCGTGGAGCGCAGCAGCTGTTGGAGCAGCGCCTCCATTTGATAACGTACCTGGTGGTTTTCGTTGGGACTGTTGTGGCTGCGGTTGATAGCTTCGGCGGCAGCCAGCGCCAGCCGGCCCTTGTAGACCGCATCCTGCTCCCTGATGGTCTGATACGCGGGTACCTCACTCAGCTTCAGGTTATAGTAGCTCATGTGCAGCTCCTCAAGCTCCGTCAGAAACTGTTGGAGGACGGGCCGCATTTCCGTGGCCTCGGCACTGCTGCCTTGTAGGATGGAGTTGGGCTTTGCTGTTTTCGAAGCGGCCATATTGGTCGGGTGATGAATGGGGGTGAGAGAAGCCGGCTGTGAGTTGCCTATCAGCCGGTTGACAATGCGCCGGGCGCGCTGCCACCAATGGGCTAGCGGGCGCATCTCAGCCGCCCACCAGTGGCGTGAGCTTGAGGAAGCTGGCCGTAGCGCCCTCGCCCAGCCAGATTTCTTCGTCCAGCGACTCCACCTGGCGGTCATTCACCAGCAGGAAAAACCCATTGTTTTCGAAGGCGTGCAGGGCCTGGTACACCTGCTGCTCGGCGTCGATAGGCTTGGTGTGGCGCAGCCGGTAGCCGCTGCCATTCAACAGCCGCTCCGAGTCGGTGGGCTGCACCAGGCCCTGAAATACCGCCGACTGTTCGGCGTTGTGAACCGCTACTTCCTGTTGCACGCGCCGGCTGATGAGCTCGCGCACCGTAAGCATTTCCTGGCTGATTTCCAGCTCCAGGCGGCTGAGGACGCTGCCGGTAGCAGTTTCGTCCTGAAAAGTGAGAAGGGCCATACGATGGTGATTTAAGGGAAGGAAAACAACGGCAGCAATAATACAGCCCGAACGATATAACCGAACCCGAACCAATCCTCAGTCGAGCAAAACGGTCACAACTTTCTTCAGACTAGCCTGGGCCTGCCACCCGTGCAGCCGGGCCTGCACTGCCGCAGAGGCCGGCTGGCGGGTGCGGGCCAGCAGGTCGGCATAGGCTTCGAGGAGCTTGCGGGTATTGCGCGGGGCCTCGCTCGGTAGCTCGGGCAGCAGGCGGTCGAAGACCTGACGCAGGGCGTCATCCGTCGGGCCATCGATGCCAAGCAGCGGCTCCAGATTCGTGACGAGGCGCGGCACCGGCGCGTAGCCAATGGCCAGCTGCCGGCCCAGAATCTGCCCTAGCGGGCCCGGAACCAGGCGGCTCTGCGCCACGGCGCGCACCAGCACTTCCTGGGCCAGGCTGCGGCAAAGAGGGGTATGATGCAAGAGGCCGCTGGCCAGCAGGGCCGTTTCGGCGGTTTCGAAGGTCGGGCCCGGCACGAGCAAGGCCCGCAACGCCAGGGCCACCAGGTCGCACTCACTGGATTCGAGGTTGTCGGCCCAGGCGGCGCGGCGCAGCACTTGGTCGTAGAGAGGTGCGGCGTGGTTGGGAACCAAGGCCAGCAGGAAGACTAAATCCTTGGCCATGGCCGAATTCTCCTCCCACGACCCGGACTCACTTTTGCCCACCGGGGGCGCGTAAAGCAGCAGCGGCGACGGTGCCGCCGCCACGGCCCCACTGTCCCAGGCCAGCTCCATGAAGCGGTAGGACTTGGTTTGGCCGGGCTGTTCCGGGTCGGGGTACTGGTTTTCGCGCTGCACCACCTCGAACGCGGAGCGCAGGGGCTGGGCCACGCCGGCGTAGTCGTAGCCCAGTGCGGCGGGCAGCGTCGGGAAGCTGCCGGCGGGCCGTTTCGTGCGGGCCGCCACGGCCCAGAGCTCCGGCAGGGCCTCAGCTAACGGAGCTTACCGGCTGGCCGGTGGCCGTTGGGCAGGCGCTGGGGGAAGTGGAGGCAAAGGCTGGTCGGCCGGCCCCAGAAACCACTGCAGCAGTTCGCGCAGCCCGGTATCGGCCAGGGCGGGTAGCTGCCGCCGGGCTGTGGCCGTTTCGGCCGGATGGGCGTGGGCGGTGCGGGCCAGCGCCACGGCCAGGTCGGCAGCACCGGGCGGGGTACCGGCGGCCTGGTATTCCAGCAGCCGGGCTACCAGGGCCGTCGGGGCCAGCCAGTGCGGCTGGTGCGTGGGCGTGCTCAGCAGCGGCAGCGCCTGCCGGGCCCGGAGCAGTGCCTCGGCCAGCAGGTAGCGCTGTTTCTCGATGGTCAGCAGAGGGTTGGGAATGACGTGGGGACGCTTCATATCCGCCGTTTCCACCCGCGCAACCGCGAAATCGGTGGCCAAGCTGAGGAGCATCGCCTGCACCAATCCCTCGTGCCCGTACATAGCCACCGGCTCCCGCAAAATAGCCGCTACTTCAGCTTCCGAAGCCTTCTTCATTGCGGGAAACAGCTGCGCCAGGTACGGCCGCAGCTGCCCGGTAAAACCGGCCGGCCACTGCCCGTTCAGCCGCAACAGGCCATCGAGCCAGCGCTCCGTGGCTACTGGGTCGTGGTGCCGCAACACCTGCCCGGTCAGGAACAGCAGCTCGTGCCAGTCGGCTACCGGCACAATGGCCGTGGCCGCCGACAGCTCTGGCACAAACTGCGCGGCCGGCGCGTAGGCCGCCGTGGCCACCTGGGTGCTGGCCGGCGAAACCGCGCCCAGCCAGGCCGCTAGCGCCGTGCGGGCCGGCGCGCCCAGCAGCTCGGCGTGGCTTGTGATGGCGGCCAGAACCACCGCATTTTCCTCGACCGATAGCAGCGGCTGCGGTGCGGCCAGGATGCCGGCGAGGCCCTTAGCGGCGCGTTCCTGCACGGCGCTATCGGGGTGGGGTAGGGCGATGGCGAGCAGCCGGGCCACGGCGGGCGCGTGGGCGGCGTCCTGTTTCAGGAGTTTCAGCAGGCCCGCCAGCAGCGTGCGGAGGCCGGTTTTTAGCTCGGGCCGGGTGAACAAGTTATCGGCATACAGCAGCAGCGGAGCCAGGGAGAACTCCGGCGCTAGCATCAAATTCTTGAGCTGCTCCAGGGCGAAGTTGACCACCTGAGCCTGGGCATGGGGCAGCAGCTCGGCAAGTGCTGCTTGCCTGCCGGCCCAGGCTTTCGGCCAGGGTGGGTTTTAGGGCCAGAAACAGCTCCTTAAACCATGTCAGGAGTGGGCGGCGGAAGTCGCGGCGCAGGGCCAGCAGGCAGCGCGTGAGGATGTCGGCGCGGTCGAGGTGACCGGATTCAATTAGCTTTAAAATAATTTCCTGCCATGATACATATTGCAACGGATGCTTTTGATTCCAAACTTGCCAGGAATATAAATATTCGCCATTTTCATTGCGCATACCCTTTGTACTTAGTGGCATTACAGGTTGAATGCGTGCGCCGTTACCACCATCAACGGCATTATCTGACTCGAATAGCAAGGGCAAGTCCCGGTGCAGAAGCAAGGAGTCAGTCCGAATCTTATCCGCAATAATATCGGCCGCATTCGGGGGAATAGGTGCGGCTTCGCTCAATTCATTACCCCAGATATGCAGCGCCTGTGTAGCCTTCCCCATAAAGTGAGCCAGTCAAAAATAGAGAGAAGCAGTAACTTTTCACTTCTTCTATTTTTGACTGTTTATGAAAAAAAGCCGCTTCAGCGAAGCCCAGATTCTGGGCATTTTGCGCCAACAGGACCAGG